>WQRV01000086.1 GCA_009786575.1 Chitinispirillia bacterium
CGATTCGGGCGCTTTTGTCTTGACGTATTTGATTTCAAGAATGTACTCGTATTTTACCACCGGCTTTGCCGGGTGCTTCTGTAGGTAAATGTCGGTGTAGCCGTTTATGTTCTCGTCTTCGGAGACCGGCAGATACAGCGGAGAGATGAACAGATTTGTAAGCATCATAACCTTGATATATTTTTCGTCAAATTTCTGTAGGTCTATGTTAGACAGGCGTTTCAGGACATTTTCGGTAAAATAGGCCATATAGGGCATCAGGTTGCCCTCGATTGCCATACATTGGACTTTTTCGGCAAGCTCTCTGGTATCTATTGCTCCATCTTCCATGTTTTTCAAATAAGAGGCCATGTACTCCCAATAGAGCGTTTTTATGGAGTAATTGGGTATTACGAGCCTTGTTATACCATTGCCAGCTCCACGTACCGTCAGCATACCGAGATAAAACAAGAGCGATACAAAATAATCTTCGTTTTGCAGGTCATCGACGGAGAATCTTCCGATAATATCCTCAGATATTCCCCCATCGGTCATTATTTTTAGTAATTTTTCCTTGCAGCCCTCGTTAGCCGCAAGCCTGCGTAGCCGTCCATAGTCGGTTTTCAGGTTGTCGTCTACTATTTCCTGAGGTTGCTCGCCCAGCTGCATAATTTGATCGAATAAATACAAAACCATTTGTGAATTGTATACTTTATCTTTACCGCGTTCGTTAAATGTATAGCCATTGTAGTAGGTTTCCATGTCTACCTTAATCAGATCTTTGTTGATCCCGGTCTCCCCGATTAGCCACTCGACTTCTTCCCTTGTGAAGCCGAACATTTCGTTGTAGCGGGGCTGCAGACTCAGGTTGGTGGCCATATTGAAACCACTGGCCAAATCGTTCATCATCATGGGGCTAACGCCGGTTATGAAAATACGCTTGAGCGAAAACGCGGTTTCGGCCTTCAAGGATTCGTAGAAAGTACGGACGAGTCCACCTGCTTGTATTTCGTTTTTGTACGTCTTCCCCATTGCGATAAGATTGTTGGCGAAATGATCGTATTCGTCTATAAGCACAAAAAGGGGAATGCCCGCGTCGCGGACGGTAATGTAGGCAGTATTTAAAGCATCTATACCTGGGGATTGTTTCTTGATACTATTAACATCCACCTCAGCGTTCGGAAAAATGTTTTTGTATTTCTGCAAAAAACTTATTACCTGCGACTGTACTTTGCTTGAAAAAGAGTTCTTAAAATCTTCGTGGTTTAGTGTGTTCACCCCGGAGAAATCGAACGTCATTACCGCGTAAGTTCCCCACTCGGCGGTGGGGTTCTTACCGATGTAGAAGTCTCCAAATTGCACTTTAAATGTGTCCTTATTGTTCAAGCTGTAATAGTTGTCCAACATGGATAAAAACAAGCTCTTTCCGAACCGGCGGGGGCGCAGGAGGAATTGGTAACGGTTGTTTTCGTTCTCCAACTGCTCAATATAGCGGGTTTTATCCACATAAGCGTAGTTAAATGCTATGATATCGGCGAAATTACACTGTCCGTAGGGTATCTTTTTAGGCATAGTTGGCCTCTCTCCGGGGACATCCCCTAAACACAATATAATTAATTGGAGGGGTTAACACCAAAAAAATCGGCTTTTGGCCGCAGGTCGCGGGTATGATAGAGACGGCGCTGGAGCAAAATTGGGTTAAATAGGGGTAAAAAACGTGTTTTTGTCCCTATTTCGTTACCCAAAGAACTGTATGTGATGCCGGGCGGCGAGTACCCATATTGGCGCGAATGCTTCTGCGGCCGAGATGTGAATGCATGGCTTGCATGCTCCCGCCGGTGCAGCAAGCCGCCTCTTTTCCCCTGTAAACGGTATCACGACAGTTCAATGCACCGGCAAAACATAACCCCATAAGATTTTGACCTTATAATGAGCCGACAAAACATTTTCCAGCCGTACCTTGACATTGGTAAATAAAATTACTATATTTACTACATTGAAGTACCCGTAGAGCCGGGCTATGTGCTACGTCTCTACTCCCCGATAATCAGGGTTTGATCTAAATTCCACGCGCAAAAGCAGATGGCGGCCGCCTTGAGCGTCCGTTACGGCAAAAAAACCTTGCACTCAATCATAGGAGCGGTATGTGGATAACGAAGAGAAAGAAGCGTCCCCGGAAGGCAAAAAGTACGAGCCTTACGCCAGCACGGGGGGCGACGGCGGTGTTCTGGAGGTCAGGGAGCCGACGATGTACTACGGCGAGGTGTGCGGTGAGGGCGGCAGGGGTACCTACGTCAGGAAGAAAGGCGGGCGGTCTGGGAATGTATCTGAGGGCCCGTATGCCGAGGTGGATATCGACGACGACGAGGCTTGGGAGGCGGAAATCGGGCGCTTAAGCCGGATATTCCGAATGCAGCACGGTCTTTCGCCGGAAGAACCCAGTATTGATTTAGATCATCTCAATGAAGACCCGGAAAAGATAGAGGCATTCTTTCGGGAGCGTGAGACAAACAGTCCGCCGGCAAAAGAGGGGGAAAGCCTGCCGGCAGAAGAGTCGTGGCGCAGATTAAAGCGGAGGATTTTAGATGAATTAAGGCTGGAAATTGTAAATGGCAAACAGTAACTATAGGGTGATTTACACTAAAATAGCGGATGACGATCAGGATAAAATACTTTGGTATTTTGCCAAATTTCTATTTTCGCCGGAGAAAGGTATTCGATTGGTACAACGTATCAGGGCAGAAATCGGCCACTGTCTCTCATACATGCCGCAAAACTATATGCCGGTTGACGACGGCAGCCTTGCCGTGCAGTCCCAAATAAAAATGGAGCGATGGCGGCTACATCGCGTTATCACCCCGGAAATCTGACGTACTCTTTCCTGAACTTGACTATAGGCGTACCCTTAGAGAAGTGCGACATCATCCGGGCCAGTATTTTTGATGCTGGGGATGATAGCGGTGATGACGATGGTGATATTCGTCCGACAATATCATCAACCTCGTCGAACCGGTAGACACCCATCACAGGCAAAATTTCCGTTGATATCCGCCGATGGCCGCGATATGCCGTCGCAAATTCGTATCCAACCGATTTCGCCATATCCCACACCCGCGCATTCCAGCTGCCGAAGGGGAAGGATAGCGATTTTACGGCTGTTCCTGTGATATCCTCGAGTATTGATTTAGAATCGCGCAGTTCTTTTGTTAACTCGTCATCCCCAAGCCAGACGAGGTTCGCGTGTGTCAATGAGTGGCTTCCTATTTCGTGGCCGGATGCTGCGATTTCTCTTAGCATTGGGGCGGTCATGTGGGATGTTCGTCCCATCACGTCCCAATGTCCGTCTTTGCCGATTAATCCTGCTACCGGGAATATTGTCGATTTGATTTTTTTATCCTCAAGCAGGGGCCAGGCGTTGTCGTAGAAACTGGTCAGCCCGTCGTCAAAAGTTATTGCGGTTGATATTTGTGCGGATGGATCTTGTGCGGATATATGTTGTATTGATATATGCTGCGATACGGTGGTTGTTTTTATGTCATCGCGGATTAATTGCTCAAGGATAGCGCCGAATTTATCCTTAGAGTAGGATGACATGTTGAATTTGGGTTTTACGTCTACAGAGTGCAGCAGCAGTCCGGTCATTACCTGATCCCCATAGCCAGAATCATTGCCAGGAGGACGATTATCCCGATGACCATTTTCCAGTCGATCCTGAAACCTGCTTTGCCGCGGACGTTTACGTTTACTTCTCCGAATTCTTTTGCTTTCACCTCTTCGTATTCATCGTTGCCGTAGGGTAAGTCGATGCCGTCCATGTATGTATTTTCGGACCATCCGGTAGTGTCGTCTGAACCGCAGTCGCGGCATACTTTGGCGTTTGCGGGCAGGAGGGCTCCGCATACGGGGCATACGAATGAGCTGTTGTTTTTCATCTGGGCGGATATTGCGGTGGCGGCGCGTTCATGTCCATATAGTGGACATCGCCCTGCATTTGTTGTTGCGGCGGAGCGTATGCCGGCGGAGCGGCAACGGGCCTTGGGGCGGTTGAGCCGAACAGGACGTTGTTCATATCGAGGTCGAGGTCTACCTGGTCTTCGGATTTGTTGTAGACGTGTACCAGGCCCTCTACTAACTGGCGTTCGAACTGGCGCGCGAAGACCTTGACGCGGTCTATGTTTGTGCGGTCGTCGAAGATGAGGGCGAGGAAGGTTTCGTCGTCTACGCTGGTTATGTAGAAGTGTTTGTTTTTGCCCTGGTGGTACATCGCGCAGAACTCCGTTTCGCCTACCATTGTTGCGATTGCCTGAGTGGACGCCGTGTTGCCGGCTACCAGCGCACCGAGTGAGACTATATCTACGGTTTCGAGGGTGCCCTGGCTTGTGAGGAGGCGGCCGTCTTTGTTGATGAGGACCGCGAGCAGCAGGTTGGCTTTTTGCGTTAGCGGGAGGAGGATGCCGTCGAGCCTGTCGATGTCTTCCGGGAAGAGGATCATGTCTTTCATTGGCGTATGCTCCTTACTGTCCGGGCTTTTTGAAGAGTTGCGACATTATGCCTTTATGCTGCTGTTGCTGCTGCGCTTTCAACTTAGGATTTACCGGAGGTTTCAGGGGCTTCTTTTGCTTCACGTGGTTTCTGTCAACCGATGTGAAGAACATGGCGCTGTCGTTTGTACGGTACTCTTCATGTGTTGTAACGGCTGCGCTCTGCGCCTGTTTTCCGTTGCTTTCGAGCTCGGCTTCGAACTCATAGAACGATGAGTGGTGTTGCTGCATCGGTTCGTATTGCTGCGGCGCGTACTGTTGCAGCTGTTGCGCTTGCGGGGCGAATGGCTGCGGTTGCGTATAGGGTTGTTGCTGCGCTTGCGGCGCGAATGGCAGCGGCTGCTGCGCTTGCGGCTGAATCTGCTGCGCGAACGGCTGCGGTGAGTACTGGTACGGCGCACCGGCCTGTTGTTGGGGTGTTGGGACGACCGCGGTATCCGGTTCGACCGGCGACCTAAAGTTGTTGCTGTGGCTGTCGGCGCCGGGGTATGGCATCATTTCGTGCACGTCGGATGGCGCGGGGGGGGGTGAGAAGGCTCCCGCGCCCGCCCGCATTTTTTTCTGTTTTTCCTCTATTTCGCGCTGGTACTTCTCAATTTCGATATCGAGTTCCGACTTGCCGTCATGCGCGGCGGCGTCTGCCGGAAGGGCTGGCGCGAAGTCGAAGTCGCTATTTTGACCGGCCGGGGGCGGCGGGGGGAAGTCCATAGCGCTGAATCCGCCTGGCGTGCCCGTTTGCTGGGCATCAATATGAGATGACGGCGGCGGAGGCGCCATCTCAAAATCAAAAGGGGACTGCCCGAAACCTTTCTGGCTGCCAGCAGGTGGGTTGCCTTGCGCGGGCGGGGCCTGGTGCGGGTCGGCCATGAACATGTCGTCGTAGTTTATTGACTGCTGCGGGGGCGGCGCCTTTTCGAAGTTCGGCGTTGCGGGCGCTGGCGCGAACGGGTTGGCGTGCTGGTTGGCCCACGGCGAAGGTTGCTGCGCGTAGGGTGCGGCCGGTTCGAACGACGGCCGCGGCGCCATTTCAAAAGATGGCGGCTCGAAAGACTGCGGCGGCGGGGGCGGCGGAACGAATTGCTGGGGCGCAAACGGATTGCTGCCGCCGAACTGCGGCGGGGGCGGCGGCGGTGCGGCCATTTCGAAGGTTGGCGCTGCCGGTTCAAACGAAGGCGGAGGCGCGGCCATTTCGAATGACGGTGTTGTTGGCTCGAACGATGGCGGCGGCGCGAACTGCTGCGCGGGCGGGGGCGGAGGCGGCGCGGCCATTTCGAACGATGGCGTTGTTGGCTCGAACGATGGCGGCGGCGCGAACTGCTGCGCGGGCGGAGGCGGCGCGGCCATTTCGAACGACGGTGTTGCTGGCTCGAACGATGGCGGCGGCGCGAACTGCTGCGCTGGCGGGGGCGGCTGATACCCCGCGAACTGCCCCGTTTGGCCGGGGACATACTGCTGCGCCGGCGGCGGTGGCGGTGGCGCGAAATGCTGTGCGGGCGGGGGCGGCTGATACCCCGCGAACTGCCCCGTTTGGCCGGGAGCATACTGCGGCACCGGCGGCGGCGGGGGAGGCGGCGCGAACTGCTGCGCGGGCGGCAGTGTTTGGGCTAACTGGTGGTCGGCCGGTGCGGCGCTCTTGCCGGGCGCCGAGCGCGAGTACTTCTTGTTAAGGTAGTCGATGACGATCTTGCCTATCTGCTTGAGCGTATCGAACACGCCGACGCCCTTGTAGGCAATGCCCTCGCCGTAGGGCAGGTTGTACTTGTTGATGTGCCGGTTCAGCTCTTCGACCGGCAGGGCGTTCGGCAGGTCGCGCTTGTTGTACTGGATGATGATGGGGATCGACTCGCGCTGGTAGCCGTATTCGGCCAGGTTGTCTTCTAAGTTTTGGAAGCTCTCTAAGTTTTCCTGGATCTTGTCGGCCCCGCTGTCGGCCACGAAAACTACGCCATCGACGCCGCGCAGCACCAATTTACGGGTGGCGTTGTAGTAGACCTGGCCAGGGACAGTGTAGAGCTGGAACTTGGTCGCGAAACCCTTGATCTTCCCCAGGTCGAGCGGGAGGAAGTCGAAGAAGAGCGTTCGGTCCGTCTCCGTCGCGAGCGACACCATGTCGCTTTTGTGGTCCTGAGGCGTCTTTTTGTGGATCACCTGCAGGTTTGTGGTTTTACCGCTCAGCCCGGGCCCGTAATAAACGATTTTCACGCTTATTTGCCGCGCTGCGTAGTTGATTGATGCCATGAAGTCATCCTTTTTGTTTGTATACCGAATAATATCGTGCGTAGTTACAATAATATAATAATATATATATTTTGCGCGCGCTGTGCAAATAAAAATTGAAAAAAATAAAAAAACAGCTAAAAATCCTTTTCGGTGAGCAGCCCGGTCCTCTTGAGGGCCTCAGGATTGTCGATTTTTTCGCCTGTGATGGCGTATTGCAGGAGCGCCGCCGCCCTTGCCGCGTCTGTAATTCCGGCGCTGGCGCCGCCGGGTGGGGGCAGGAATGCCGGAATTACGGCTATCCGGCAGAAGATGAAAAGCGCCGCCACTATTATTGCCGCGGCAACCGAGAGGATTGAGCCCACGAATGTTTTGTCGAGGGCCGACGCGTCCTCGGCGTTTTTTCGCCTGAGGGCGGCCTTTATGGATTGCGAGTACTTCTCCTGCAGGGCAGTAACGCGCCCGGCCTGCAAGAGGGCGTTTAACGACTCGTAGACCCTGTATTCGCAGATGCAGCAAGTTTTTTTTATGTTTTCGACCGTGCGGGTTCCGTCGAGCAGGCTTAATATGTACTCTTCCGGGGTGCTGTTTACGTCGAATTCTTCCGGTCTGCCAACGCCCTTTGCCGCGGGGACGAAGATCATGTCGCCCTTTATGAACTCCTGCATACGCGCCCACTCGTCTACGCGGCGCATCCCCTCCATGACGATGTTTTCGATGGGGATAGTGACGAAGCCGCAGGCTATAGGCGCCACGCCGCGCTGCGGGTTGAAGCGGTACGTGCCGCGGTGCCAGGTTAAGAGGCTGCAGCAGATGTCTTCCACGCAAGATTCGGTGAAACTTTTCATCTCGGCTTGAGACATCAGGTTACGCTCCAGGATGTTCGCTGCGAGGACGTTCAGGCTGCCTGCGTGGGCGTCGAAGAGCTGGCTAACGTGGTCGGGCGATTTGCGTTTTATGTCTATCATGTAGTTGAATAGCTTGTTGGGCAGGTTCTCCTCGCCGCAGTCCGCGCCCACGATGATGCCGTCCTTAAAGACTATGCCCCCCTCGCGCTTATCGCAGTTGAGGATAAGGCGGCCGGTGACCTTCTGCATTGTAAGCAGGTTGAAGATGTCGGCCAGTATAAATTCTTTAAGCGTTCCGCTCAGTACCATTTTTCCCCCTATGCGTTTGTCGCCATTTTCGCGCGCGTCTTCAGCGTGTTTGACAACTCGTTAGACTGCTTTATTGCCGCTGTGATATTGTATATCAGGAACATGCTCACGAAGTACACCGGATTGATTACCGTTACGCTCGGATAGTTTGTGCTGAAGGTGAACGCGCAGTAGTATGCCGCGTATACGGCGCAGGAGATGAGCATCACAAGCGCCGGCCTGCGCGTAGTCTGCTCCCCTTTATAAAGGCGTCCTGCACCGGGGACGGCCATTCCTAAGGCGTACTTTGTTATGTTTTTGTACAGCAAGGACTTATCCTGACACGCCTTTTGCATGTTGTACATTGTGGCGGCATTGTTTTGCGTGGCGAGGCAGGCCCGGTTGCAGGCCTCGCAGAGCGTGCCCTTCCTGCACTTGCGGCATAGCAGCCGCCCGCATATACGGCATACGAAGTAGGTACGCACTTTTGTTCTGCTCTTGCCCCAAACGGCGGCGCCCAGCACGGCCAGCATTATAAAGAGCAGCGCGCCGGCCGCGCTGACCCAAAGCGGCCTGACGGCATTCCCGAATGCGCTTTTCCAATCATGAGGGAATATGCGCCCCCAGAAGTATACGGGCGTAATTACCGGCTGCATAACCCTGCGCAGCGGGGGAGGGGCGCCGTCGAAGTAGTGCTCGTTCTCACGCATGTAGTCGCTTATGAGCGCGGCGTTGACTTTCGCGGCATCGGTGATCATGTCGGACGCGTCGAGCCTGCCTTCGCCGGCGTACGCCTGCGCCAGGTTGTACCTCGCCCTCGCGCACTTAGGGTACTTCGCTATAAGGTCGCGCAGAGAGTGGTCCATCCCGTCGAAGTCGCCTCGCAAAAACGCGATGTTTCCGGCGTACATCATGGCGGTATAATCGTTCGGCACGATTTTAAGGGCTTTGTCCACGGCCTCGGCGGCGGCCGTGTAGTCACCCTTTTTGGTGAGGCTGACACCGAGCGCGAGCTGGTTCGCGTAGCTTTGCGGCTGCTTAGCCGCGTTCGCGGAGATTTGTTCGTGCAGCCCGCCGGAATACCCCTCGTTGACCGCCCTGTCCAAGAGCGCCGCCGCGGAATTGGGCTCAAGGTTGTGCCGCAAAAAGTTTTTCGCGTAGTGGTCGAGCGGGCTCACGGCAAGGACCGCGCAGGCGAACAGCATTAATTTTTTTTCGGAGGGGCTCAGGAAGCGGTAGGTCAGAAACGCTATAAGCCACAGGCCCGGCAGGATTCCGAGGATAAGCACAGAGACGGCTATAGCGACGCTCGAAGCGGTGCGGAACCTGGGGGACGCCCTGCGGAAGAGGGCATCCCCTATATGGTGCGTGCCGGAGGGCAGGTATTTTATAGTGAAGACGAGGAACAGGGCGCAGATAAACATAAACAGCGTAACGCTTATGTAGCGGTAGACTGCGGAGATAAACGATAGCTGCGCGCGCCACGAGTTCAGCAAAACATTGAAAGATTCGGAGATAAAGCCGGGGGCCGCCCCGGCCACGCTGCGGGGGAAGTCGATCCCGCCCTTCTTGTAGGCCCACCACGGATGGTTCGGGTCGAACCTGTTTGCCCATTTGTAGCAGAAGACGGCCCGCTCGGGGGAGCTTTCGGCCATAATGTTCCCCATGAGCATGAGCTTTTGCGACAGCAGCGGCGCACGGGAGCCGCCGTTTCCGATAATCACCTTCTCTACGGCGTCGAAGGCTGCGTCGGCCCAGGGGTACTGCTCGTAGCGGACGAACTCTAAGGAGAGGAGCCACAGCGCTCCGGGGCCGGCCGCCTTCATGGCGCGCCCGTATTGTTCGGCGGCGGCGTTCCCGTCGTTGGAGACAAGGCCGCGCATGTAGTGGGGCCACGGGCCGGAGGACCCGGCAACGCGCCCCTCAAACTGCTGCAGGCCGTTTGCCTCAATCCACGAGTCAAACGATATAAAATCCTCCTCCGTCAAACCGGTGTTTTGCAGGAACCCGCTCCTCGCAGCAAGGGCGGATTCGATCTCGGCGGACAGGTATGGCGTCGCCCGCACGGCGGATGAAAAACAACACATCACCAGGAGCGCGGCGGCAACGCAGCTCAGAGCGCGGGTTCGGAGGGTCACAGGCAAAGCGTCTTCTAGGCCTTCGCCTCGATCTTGTTGACCAGCTTGTTCAGGCGGGACTTCTGGTTGGCCGCCTTGTTCTTGTGGATAAGGCCGGTCTTGACGCTCTTGTCCAAAACGGAAACGGCTTTTTTGAGGGCGGCGTCCGCGGACTCCTTGTCCTTGGCCTCTACCACGCCCCTCACCGCGGTTTTTACGCGGGAACGGTTGGCCCGGTTGGTTGCGTTGGCCTTCTTGCTCGTGCGGACACGCTTTTCAACTGACTTGTGGCGCTGCATTTACGTACTGCTCCTTTGTTTATTAGGTGACAAATATATCGTATTGCGGATGAATCAACAAATCCCCAAACACAATATAATAAATGCCGCCCCAAAATCAAAATAAAAAAATCAAAAACCTCACATTTTATACGTCGCCGCCGCCGCCGCCCTGTAAAACTCTAACCGCCGCGGATTCTCCCCGTAGAGGGCCCTGAGCGTAAAATGGCGCTTTTCCCAGCCTGCCATCGTACCCAATCTACGTACACGCCCTCAAAAAGCGCGGCGGCGAACATCGGGCGGGGAGCCTGTCTGAAACCGCCGGGGAGCCGGAACTCGCGGCGCTGCGGGGTTTCGCCGGCGCGGACGGGGTAGACGCAGTCATACAAAACGTGTTTGTGGGTGCGTATGACGAGGCAGTGGAACCGATTGACAAGCTGTTGGGGGAGATCTGACAATAAAAAAGGGCGGACACCCGCAGCCCGCCCTTTAAAATTTTAAATTAGTTCTTAATACAACGCACACTATTTAGATTTAATTTTGGTTCGGGGGCGTTTTCTATCCTGTTATCCAATGCGCCTATGAAGTGACTCCAGGCGTTGGTGCCCGCGTTGTCCTCTGTGGCGCTCCACCAGCTGCCAAACACATTGGCATTAATATCATTAACATTAAAACTATGAAAATCATAGTCTGCATTACCCCTGTATATGGCAAAACCGCCGGGCAGGGCCGAAAAACCGTACTCGTCTGTATTTGTGGTACCAATGATCCAGCCAGTTTTGGCTTTCAGTTTTGTTCCTGCCGTATTATTACCAGCAAAATTAATCAATGTCTCCCACTCCTCATTGCCGGGGAGATGCCATCCGGCGGGACAGGCTGTCGTCGCGGCATCCCAGTTGTATAATCTGCCGTATTTCTCACAATTAGTGGAGTCACGGTTATGACACATGCTGATTCCCAATAAGTGGGCAGAGAAGTTGAGGTTTTCCGCCATCCAGACTTGCGTGCCGATTTCCGTCATGCGGTACCTGCTTCCGTCTCTTGAATCGCGAAAATAAACCAGCTTAAAAAGCGCGGTTAACGTCTGGTCGCTATTCATCGTGAGCGTTATCACAGTGTCTGCGGATGTAGACGCGCCATCCCATTTAGTGAAGGCATAGTCCGCGCCCGCCGTGACCTTTATGGTAACCTGCGTACCGGTGGTATGGGTCGTAACTCCGGCAGTATCAACATTGTTGACAAGTACGGTTCCGCCATCAGCCAAACTTTTGACGATGGTCAGCTTATGCGCCCCCACGTGTACAAAATTGGCGGTGAGCGTTACGTTGCTGTGCATATTGAGCGTTAGCGAGGCGTTTTTGGAGGTCAGAGAGCCCGACCATTCCGAGAATACGTAGCCTACCGCCGCCTCGGCCCTCACGGCGGCCTGCGTCCCCGCGTTGTGGAGCGTGGTTCCGGCTGACTCCGTATTTCCGACAAACACCTTACCGCCCGCGGTAGGGCTGCGGGTGACGCTTAGTGAGTATTTGCCGCCCTCCCCGCTGTCGGAGATCAGCGTAAAGCTTTGAGCGGCGTTCACCCCCGCTGCGGGAAAGAACGTGCGCGTCTGCGTGCCGTACCCCTCGGCGGAGACGGTTATTGTCCACTCCCCGTAGCCGGCGTCGTCGGCCGCGCCTTTTCTTAATGATGGGTTGCCGGCCCCGCCATACGCGGCATTAATATTCAATGTGCCGCCGCTGTGGGTCAGCCTGGCGGAGAAAGAGCTGCCTTTCGTCCCCTTGACAGAGAGCAGGTAGACGCCGGCAGGGATGTTGGCCCTGGATATGCCGGCCGTCCCCTTTGCGGCAGACGCTTTACCGCTCAGTACCCGCTTGCCGTTCAACGAATGCAGGGAAACCGCCGCGTTTTGGTACTGCTGCGGATGCAGATTGATAGTAATGTTTCCGCGGCTGCGGCTGACCCACGCTCCGTCGCGGTCTTGTTTCTGCGGCCGGTGCAATACCGGCACATCGGACTGCTCGGATAGCTTGATGTTAAATGTTTGTTGTGCGCCGCCCGTCACGCTGCTGTCGGCGCCCGTGCCTCTGCCGTCAGGAGGATCAATCCTGACGGCAGCATCTACGTTCACGACAACCGGCACCTGCGCACCCACATCCTGAGAGTATGCGTATCCAGTAAGCACTGATACAAAAAAGAGCATAACCATAATACCGGAAACAGCGTACGCTTTCCCCCGGTTCCTGCTGTAAGCTAATGCTTTCATACACATACCCCTCTCATAATAGTGATTGTAGATTATACGATTAACGTATACCAACTTTTAAGGAAACCATCTCCTTTTTCCCGTCCGCCGTAACTATCGTACCCTTCACCAAATAGGTCCCGTTGGCTACCGCACGGCCCATAGCGTCCTTCAGATCCCAGGAACCCACCGTGCGCCGCGACGCGCTGCCTATGGCCGCGTTGTCGCTGATAACCAGCTTCCTGACGGCGTTACCGGCGGCGTCGAAAACCGTGAGCGTCGCATCGCCGAAAACATTGCCGCTCCAAAAGAGGTCTATACGGCCGGCCTGCCTCGCCCTCGGGTTAGGACCCGCGGTCAACGCCGCCGGGACCGGCCTCACCGGCGTTAGTACCGCCGTAACGTCAGCCTGGCCGGGAACCAGCTTGTCTGTCTCCTTTACCGCTACGCCAACCACAAATATGGCTTGAACAGTAATGTTGCCCGTAAC
>WQRV01000087.1 GCA_009786575.1 Chitinispirillia bacterium
TGCTATCGCACGGTCGTATTGTGACATTTTTGGTAAAACGGAAAAGTGTAGAGATTCGCCGTCAGCGGTTATTGCCAACCGTGATGGCCGGAGTTGCTCCCGGCAAATTTGGGAACCGCCGTTTTCAACCGTGAGATTCGCCGTCATTAATTTTGACGGCCGGAGTTGCGCGCCCGATAATCTTCCTCCTGCGGGTGCGCTGCCGTACTACAGATACAAAATAATAATTTATTAAAGTCAAAATCAAATTTTTTGAATTATTTTTATGGGTGCGGTAAATGATAATTTGATGCTGTGTTGACGTTGCCGTTGATTTTGCATCCCTCCGGGGTGCAACATATGATAATTTATCGTTGTGTTGACGTTGATTTTTAATCAAGGGAATCCTTTAATCATGTAAATCATGGTTCAGAATTTCAGGCATTTTTTGATCGCGGCCTCAACCTCATTCATGATACCCTCCGCCCGTCGGCGCTCCATGCCGGCTTTTTGCGCGACTGAGAGTATATGTTTTTCGGTTGGGCAGCAGCCCTCGCCGTCTATCATGGTCGCGTGCTCCTGTGTGATCCCTATTCCGGTGTTATAGACCAGATCGTAGGCCGGCGATACTTGCCACCTGCCATTGTCGTACAGAAACGAGAAGTTTTTCGCGTGGTCGTCACGGTTGTGCGAAAAAACATTGAAGCACATCAAGCGAAAGACCTTTTCTACTTCGCGGAAATCCCGTGTTAACTCAAGGGCCGCGTGCGTGAGATGGCTGTAATCGAGGATCGGATTACGGTGGTCGGCATCCAGCAGTCCCGCTGCGGATATCATAAAGATTTTCGAACCGTCCGCTTTTCTGTCGAACCTCCGCACGGCGAAGTATTTACCGTTGAGCAAGCGAGTTTCCGGAACTGTCAGCCCCGCGAGTTTCGCTGCCGCCATGTAGTCGAATTCCAGTTTGCCGATGTTTTCGGAGTCATTGTGCGCGGGAAATTTAACTAACCACTCTGAGCCGCCGGCATCGTGCCAAAACATCTTGGGCCGCGCGCCGTTGGAACTGCCGCTGCCCCGCACCATTTTTTCCAGATCATCGGAATCCTTATCGGCCTGAATCCTCTTTACCTCCATCGCGAACACATCCAAATCAAGCATCGAACCGCAGCCGCTCACAAAATCTTCGGCCGGCTGGTACTCCAAAGCCCCGGTACCGGTTGTCCCAACAATGGCCAGCCTGTCAACCAGAGATACGGATTTTGGGTCGATCTGCTTCTTCAGCAGCAGCCGGTCCACAAGCAGCCGCCCCCAACCGTCCGGCAGTGAATCATTGAATACGCCAAAATTGCCGCCAAACGGTACGGCGGGGGCGATGAACACCCGCTTTTCAAGCGGCATATTGAACGGGGATATGGAAAACCCGCTGCTCAGCCAATCGGCATCGTACTCGAATGCAAGAACCCTCTCCGGTGTCTCGGCGAGGCGTCCGGCACGGCGCCCTCCACAAAAAACATTCAGCATCCTATTTTGCACCCCTGCCCTCCGCTATTACCTCGTCTATGGATTGATAGTTCCTGCGCGTAAAAAGCTTCTCGAAATCCGCCTCGTAGCCTAGCACGGCCGCGATGCGGACGAGCGAGGCCAGAGAGACCTCGCCCGATCCCTCAAAACGCTTTATGGAGCCAAGGGAGACCCCGGAACGCTCGGCCAGCGCGGTCTGCGAAAGCCCCGCTTCCCGCCGCCGCAACCGGATCCGCGCCGCAACCCCCTTTTTAATATCTAATATATTAGCCACAATGAGCCTTTTCTCCTGTATTTGTATAAAATATAGTATATTGGCATCAAAAAATCAATGGTTTGCAAAAATTTTATAATTGGCGTGTTCCTCCTATGGGTTTTGACTTACCCGCGTACCGTAGAAGCGAACTTCTTTCATGCCGGGCGGCGAGTATTCTTCTTGATGCGAATGCTTCGGCAACAACCTCATTTCCCCTCCGCCGCCCTGACCATCCCCACCGTCACCCCCGCGTATGCCCCCGGCCACACGCGCAGGTGGCGGCTGCCGGCCATCCATTCGCTGGTGTAGGAGTTTTTCCCTATCGGGTTTTTGCTCCAGTCGTACCAACTGCCGTTGTTTTGCTGGCCGCCCTCGAAGAGTGCGTTTGCGCTTACGCCTGCGGTTATGGCGAGGAACGGCACGGGGCTGTAGCTAATGCCCAAGCGGGCTCTGAAGAGGTCTTCGGTGTACCAGTCATTGTACCAGTACCTGTCTTCACCCGGGAGAATTGTGTTAGCCTCGTCGATGCTGATGTAATCGCGGTGGCCGGTACCGTAGTAGACTTGCGACCAGAGGAGGTCGAAGTTCAGGAAGAGCGGCCCGCTCATTCCGAAGCGCGAGCCGAATCCCCACCCCCACCATTTTGAGCACTCTTCGATGGGTTCGCCTGCAGGCTGGCCGTAGTCGAATATGGTGTAAAGCCACGGCGTGCCGGTGCGCAGCGACAGGCCGGCGTTGCTGCCGGACTCGGCATAGAGCGTCGCCTCGAAGATGCCGTTGCCTACAATGTTGATGAGGCCGATTGGTGTTTTCTCGCTGTATTTTGAGATGTTGACGACGCCGATTTGGCGGCCGGTTTTGTTGGCGATGTTGACTGCGCCCGCCTGTACGCGGCCCACGCTGTCGGCGAGGTTGAGCACGCCCGCCTGCAGGTACCCCACGCTCTTCGCGATATTAAAGCTGCCGGCCTGCAAGTACCCTGCGCTGGTTGCGATATTAAGGCTGCCGGCCTGTATGTACCCTACGCTGTCGGCGAAATTTACACTGCCCCCCTGCATATAGCCAACGCGCTTTGCGATGCTGAGGACCCCCGACTGCATATAACCGACACGGTTGGCGATGTTGAAGGCCCCGGCCTGAATATACCCTACGCGGTTCGCGATGTTTACCGCACCGGCCTGTACATATTCTATATCGGCCGCGAGGTTGACAACCCCGCTTTGGATCATGGCGCATCCTTGCGCAAACGGGGTGTAATCGACCTCGCGGCCCGTCCCGACAGCGAAACTCAGGCCGAGGATATTTACGTTGAGGCCGTAAGAGCTGTAGCAGGATGTATCAGGGGTGAATCCCGGTATTGTTGGTGATACAGGTGATGATGGCGGTGACGGTGCGGAAGTATCCGCTGATACAGCCGCCCGCCCCCGGCGCATTACATCCTGCAGTTCGTCAACCGTGTTGTCCCCGCCAGCCAAACTGTCCGCCGCATCCTCAACATCCTCCTCCTCAAATCCGTCAAAAACATTTCCCCGCCGTACGCTCTTCTCTTCCCGCGCCATTGCCGTCATGTCGTTCATAGTGAGCGTGGTTTTTTTGCCGTCTGATATGAGGATGTCGCTCGCCATCCACCTGCGCGACGGTGCCTCCATCTGCACCGAGTATTTTCCCGGTGAGATGCCGAGGTCAATCCCGCGCCCGCGCACTTTGCGCAGTTCGGCGAACAGATTTCCGCCGGCGTCCCTTATGAAGAAGCGTCCTTCTATATCGGGGGACAGGGAGAGGATCGCGCTTGTTACGCGCAGGTCTGTCATCACTATATCGCCCGTACCCGCCAGGTTCATGTCGCGGCTGGGGTGCTGCGTCCCGGCGCTTGTGTTCTGCGTGCTTTGCATCGTTTCGTTGAACGCGTACTGGTACGCCTCGTTGATGGTAACGCGTCCGTCGCCGGTCATATCCGCCGCGCCGCGCAGTCCGTTTAAGAGCGCGTGGGTGAAGTAGCTGCCCTTTATGCGGTCGCTCTCCTGGCTTGCCTCGAGTTCGTTGCTTGACGTGAGGAAGGCGTAGCCCGTGATGTTGGTGCTCGCGTCGGCCAGAAACGCCGGCCTTGCCGTGCCGCCCTTGGTGCGCGTTATCGCGCCCGACCCGCAGGCGTCGAGCACGGCCACGCGGACTTCGGCGTTTATGCCGTTAATCGCGCCGCGCAGATCGGCCCACGAGAGCGTTTCGCTGCCCAATTTCAGCCCGTCGATGCCGGCGTGCCCGCTGTAGTAGACGAAGACCTCGTTCTTAACATCCGGCGCGGCGGTTTTGTCTCCCGCGATGAGCTTGTTCAGGTTGGCGATGCCGCCCAGAAACTCCCGGCTGCCCGGCTCTGCGAGGACTTGCGCGTTGTTCTTCTCTACGCCGCCCATGTCTATCAGCAGGTTCGCGAACGCCCTGGCGTCCGTTACGGCGTAGCGCAGCATAACGCGCTCCTTGCCGCCGTTGTTCGCGCCGGCCGCGAGGAGGTAGCGGCGGATCTGCGTCTGATCGCCTGATGCGCTGGCAGGCTGTGCGAAGGTCAGCAGAAACATTATCATCAATAATATTGCAGGGATGATACCCGTGCCGGCATTGGCTGCCGTTTTGCAGATAAATCCGTTCACTCGTGTCAATTCAGACTCCAATCGTTAGATTTTTTATCGTTATATTCTACCGCGCCGTCAACCATGTTTATGCAGCAGACATTAAACCATATCGCTATCAACTCGTAAATAGATAACATACCGTATTGATTAATCCAAAAATCCGCGAATACAGTACCTCAAACGAATTTAAGGATTGCTCCTTTCCATTTATTTTCTCAAGGTAAACGCCGTAACCTGCGTTTGGGGCAGGGGGAGCGTTTTTCCGTTGTTTATGGGATGGTCCGCATCCTTCAGCGTCCGCTCCAAGGTCTCCAGATCAAAACTGTCGGACGCGGTGACAAGATAGAACGCCTCAAACGCGGGGGCGTCGTCGAGCTGGTACGACATGTTGAGCGCTACGGGGTGCCCCGGCAGCAGCCGCGCCGCCTTGCCGTTATCGCCCGCCAGATGTACCGTGAGCACTCCACGCCCGTCCATGCTTACTAATGCGCCGTAGCAGGCCGCGGGTACGCTGTAGCGCAATTGTACGATGTCCCCCGTACGCACGGCCGCTTCGGGGGCGAGTTTCTCGGCTGAGACGCCGGCTTTGCGCCACACCTCAATCATCGGCTCCGAGTCCACCCCGCTTTTAAGGCGGTTTTCGGAGGGCGTCCCCGACAGCATCATCCACACCGGCAGCAGTATCAGCAGCGCGGCGCAGGCAAATGCGGTGGCCGCCCAGCGGGGGAAGGCAAACATCTGCCTCATCGGGGATTCGCGCAGATGCTCCGTCCCCCCAACGCCCGCCGGTTCGTTTGCGGGCGTTATCCTCCCTGTCCCGCCGGACGCGCCGGAATAATCCGCCTTGATATGTTCGGCGGCAATAATATCCACAATCCCCCCGGCAATCTCCGCAGGCGGCGGGAATTTTGCCAAAATAACGTCCCGGCCTTCCCGCAGAGCCGCAACCCTCGCCCGAAGCTCGTTATCGCGTAACTCAAGCTCCCGCAAGGCATTAATCTCCTCGCACGGCAGCTCGCCCAGCAGGTACCGTTCGAGTTTCCAGTCTGAAATACTCACTTTGTTCATATTTATACCTCCTCAAGCTCAGTTAACGTTTCCCGCAGCGCCCGCAGACGCTTGCGCACCCCGCTCACCGACATCCCCACCTCCCGCGCGGTTTCCTCGAGCGTCATCCCGTCTACAAGGTGCAGCACGGCGATTGTCCTGCTCGACTCCGGGTGCTGCCGGAAAAGCCACCTAAGTACGCCGCGGTCAAGGGCTTGCGCCTCCGGGTTGTCGGCCTGCGCGATACGTAGCAAAATCGACTCCCCGTTCTCCGCCCTGTCGCGGTTCGCGTGGTTTCTCAACACGTTAAGGCAGTGGTTGGTCGCCATCCGCCACAGCAGGCTCGACGGGTAGTCGGCCCGGAGGGTATCGGCGTGCTCCAAAACTTTCATAAATACCTCCTGAGCGGCGTCGTAGGCGCTTTCGTCGTCGTTCAGGAGGCTTTGGCAGCGGCGGAAAACCATTACCCAGTACTGCTTAAACAGCTTTTCAGCGTCTATGCGGCGGGTGTCGGAGGTCGGTGCGGTTGTGTTCATCATACCCATTAAACATTTGAGTGGCGAGGAGGTGTTACCGTAAAGTGAAAATAGTTTAAAAAAATTTTGCCTGGCTTTCGGGCCTTAATCATCAACGGCTAACTCAAAGATCCTTACCCGGTTATCCTCTTCCCGGTGTACAAGCACCCGCTCGCCGTGGCCGTTTTCGCCGGGCTCTACGTTTAACGTGTCTACCCGGTCTGTTATCCTGTTATCGTCGAGGAACCTCCAGTTTCTTACGCTTATCCCCAGGGTATTGTCCTCCAGGACCGATATGTCGGCCATTAGCTCCTTAATGGAATGCTCCACGGGCCCATCGGGATAATTGGACGCTGTATGTGCGGCTAAATGCCCCGCGTGGTCGTATTCGGTTATGCTATGGGCCCATACAGGTTTTTCTCCGACCGTATACTCGGATTCCGGGTACCCCATTCCGGTTCTGCCGGTTACGCCGATAATTATCCTTTTTATCTGCACTTTCTTTAGCGTGTTATGCCGTTCCACGGCGGCAAACAGTAGATGCCCGGGCATAGGCACAGTTTTGCCGAAGAGGCCGGGGAGGTATCCGGGCGATGCCGTCCAGCCGTCCACGCCCATGAACCGCCCGCGGAACGTGCCGGCGGTGTTGATCTCGTAGGCGGAGATGTCCGCGCCGTCTATCCTGTACGCGCCCTTGCGGTTGAGCGACGTGTCGGCGGTTGCGGCGTTGATTACCATCATGTCGCAGGCGGCGTTGTTTGCGAGGATGCTTTCTCCGAGGCTGTCTATGGCGGTCGCCCTCAGCTTATCGGAGATGTACCCTGCCACGCGCCCCGTTGTTATTTTGTCCCGCCCCATCACCCGCGGGTTCAGGGCGGCGCAGTTTATTACGCTGCCGGTCGTGACGGCCCCCGCGATGCCGCCGGCCTCGTGCGCGCCGCCGACCTTGCCCGCGGAGTAGCAGTTAGACACTTTGCTCTCATACATTTGCCCCGCAATGCCGCCTGCCCGGTCCCCGCCGCGGACCTCCGCGAGTGAGTAGCTGTGGGACACCGTACTGTGCCCAACTGCCCCCGCGACCCCGCCAACGGCACGGCGGCCGCTGATGGTGCCGGTGGAATAGCAGTTGGATATGCTGCTGTTTTTGTCCATGCTTCCCGCAATGCCGCCAACGCCCTCCGAGCCGGTAACATTTGCGTTCTCAAGCCCGATGTTCATCACCTCCGCGGCGTTGATAAGCCCGAACAGGCCCTGATGGTTTGTGGCCGGGCGGTTGACAGTAAGGCTGCGTACAATGTGCCCGCGCCCGTCGAATGTCCCGCTGAACCCGCTGTAGTGGTCAGGAATAGAGAGTTCGCTTCCTATGGGCGCCCAGTTGGGGTACGCGGAGAGGTCGATATCGGCGGCGAGGGTAACGGTTTTGCCTTTAAAGCCGTAAGCCTCGGGCTTCCCGCCCCACGTACCGTTTACGATAGCGGCCAGCCCCGCCAATTCGCCGGCGGTGGAGACGGTAAAGCTGTCCGCCCTGGTATTGGCCGCAAACCAGTACGTATCAAGCGCCCCCGGCGCTACGGGCGCGCGTGGCCGCACAACGTCAACGTATACCCAGTGCGCCAGCACGGCGGCGAGGATCAGCACGGCGATAGCGATATACTTGTCTCTCATCAGTGCTCCCTGTTACTTTTTCACCTTCTTATATTTCGTCTGTACCCCCGTCAAAATTTTATAGTGGTCCTTGATGTGCGCCATTGCCCTGTACGCGTCGGGCACCTGAAGCCCGAGCGCCTTATTAGCCGCGGCGAGCGCCTCCTCCCCCTGCCCGAGCTGGTCGTGCGCGCTCGCGATTACGGAGTAGGCGGTTATCAGGTCCGACCAGTTGACGGGAGCCCGCGCCTCCGATGCGGCGGCCAGCTTCCTTGCGTAGTTCAGGGCCTCCTTGTAGCTTCCGGCCCACAGGGCGATGAGCGTGCGGATGCGGATGAATATGGTGCTGCCCGGCGTTTCACGCAACGCGGAATAGGCGAGGGAGTCGGCCTTTTTGAACTGTTTGCGGTCTATGAGTATCCAGCAGTACGAGCTTTTGGCGCCGTGGTTGTAGGGGAAGGGGGCCTGAAGGGCGCGTTCGAGCGCCTCGATCCCCTTTTCGGCGCTGCCGCCGGCAACGAAGGGCACCCACTTCATGCTTGTGCCGAAGTAGTAGTCGAACACGCCGAGGCCGAGGTCGGCGCCGAGGTGGCCGGGGTCGGCCTGTTTGATCTGGCGGTAGAGGTTAGCGGCGGCCATGCCGTTCTTCGCCCCGTCTACCCAGGCCCCGCGCTTGGCCTGCATGAGGCCGATCCCGCCTATGATGTTGGCGCGGTAGAAGGCGCAGCGCAGCGAGTCGGGGCCGGAGAGGTTTGGCTGCCGGGCTTCGAGGATCTTGAGCAGGCTGTCGGCGAAGACCTGGAAGCGCCGTCCGTAGATCGTATACGCCTCGTAGTCGAGGACGCGGGTCTGCTCTATGGTTACGAGGGCGTGGATGGCGTCTATGCTGCCGGGGTCGGTTTTCAGGGCGGCGCGGACCATTGCGGCCGCATCCGGGTACTTTTGGCGTACCATGAGGTGCTGGGCGGCCGTTATGGGGTCCTCTTTGCCCGCGGCGGCCTGCCCGCGCACGGAGGCGGGAAAGGCGGCGGCGAGCAGGAGTGCGGTCAGGGCAAGGGTGGCTGCGGCTCGGGTCAGGGGGTGTCCTTTTCCGTTAATGTTCGCGAAAGTTCCTCTTACTAATATAATATAGCGCGCGCCCGCAAAAAAAATTTACTTAAAATGTAACATTTTAACCGTTTTGGCGGTCTAACCGGTATCGGCGGGGCATTATTGAAGACACGGTTGAATATTGTACCCGCACCGCGGTATTTAATCGTGGAATTTGTAAAATCGAAGAAAAAACTTGTAATTTGCCGCGGAATGTGTTATTTTAAGTAATTCGAACGTAGATTAGTTGACCCTTTTTGGATAATAACACCGGCGCAGGCCGGCGGATCGCGCCCGTTGCGCGAGGAAAAATCTTATTGGAGACGTATTGCCATGCTTGACAAGAAACACGATGGCTTCTTTGATGAAGCAACCCCCGAAGACCGCAAATCCGAAGAGCTCCTGCAGATGCTCGACGGGTATGAAAAACCGATTAAAACCTACTCTAAGGGCGATAAGGTGACCGGCAAGGTCACGCGGCTCGGCGCGGAGTACGTCTTTATAGACATCGGCGCCAAGAACGAGGCGATGATCAAGAACATCGAGCTCGCGGGCGCAGACGGCGCGGTGAGCGTGGCCCCGGGAGACGAGGTGTCCGGTTTCATCGTGGAGATGAAGGGCGGCGAGACGACGGTCAGCAAGAGCGTGACCGCGGGCGGCGGCAGCGCCGACATCAGCGCCCTGCGCGAGGCCCTAAACACCCGCGTGCCGGTGCAGGGCAAGGTTACGGGCGTCAGCAAGGCCGGCCTCACCGTCAAGATCATGGGCCACAGGGCGTTCTGCCCCGTCAGCCAGATAGACGTCAAGTACACGTCCGACGTAAACGAGTACCTCGGCAAAACGCTCGACTTCGTTATCACGAGGATAACCGAGGGCGGGAAGAACATTGTCGTGAGCCGCGTGCCGCTATTCGAGGCGGGGCTGGAAGAGCAGTTCAAGAAGTACGCCGACGCCGCCGGCAGCAGCAAGGTCCTCAAGGGCAAAATCTCAAAAATCGCCGAGTTCGGCCTGTTCGTGGAAGCGGGCGGGCTGGAAGGGCTCGTCCACATATCCGAAGTATCGTGGGAGCGCGCGCAGAACCTCAACGACTCGTTCACGGCCGGGCAGGAGGTCGAGTTCGTCGTGCTGAAGGTGGAGCGGAAAGAGTCGCTGCGCAACTCCAAAATATCCCTGTCGATAAAGCAGTCTCTCGAAGACCCGTGGACCAAAGTATCCGACAGGTTCAAGCCGGGCGACTCGGTGGAGGGCAAGGTTACGAGGCTGGCCGACTTCGGCGCGTTCGTAGAAATTATGCCGGGCGTTGAAGGGCTCGTGCACGTCTCCGAAATGGCCTGGGGGCGGCGCGTGCACCACCCGTCGGAAATCGTAAAGCCGGGCCAAATCGTTAAGGTTACGGTACTTGGGATAGACCTGAACAAGCGCTCCGTGTCGCTTACGCTGAAAGACATCGCCGACGACCCGTGGAAGGGCATAGAGGAGAAGCTGGCCGTTGGGGCGGATGTAGCCGGAACGGTCGCGCGCAAGGCGAAGTTCGGGTATTTCATAGACCTGTTCGAGGGCGTAACGGGCCTGCTCGTCTTCTCGCGTATGACCGCCGACAAGAAAGACTCGCTCAGGCCGGGCGACTCGGTAACCGTTCAGGTCGAATCTATAGACACCGACAGCCGCCGCGTGGCCCTGTCTATGGGCGTGTCCGACCCCGGCAAGGAGACGGAAGACACTAAGCAGTACCTGAAAAAGCAAGACGCGAGGCCGGAGAAGAAGGCCGGCAACGGCCCGTCCGACACCGTGCTCGGCGCCGCGCTCATGGCCGCGCTGAAGTCAAAACCGGGCGCGAACCCGGCGGCCCCGGCCAAGGCATCCGCAAAACCCGCGGCCCACGCCGAAAAGGCTGCCCCGGCAGCAGCGCCTGCGCCGCAGGAGAAAACGGCGCCGGCAAAGGCAGCGCCGTCTGCGAAACACGCGCCTGCGGCAAAGCCGCCGGCAGAAGAAGACTGACAAACAGACAGGAACCGCACGATGAAAGTATTAGTAATCGGCGGCGCCGGGTACATCGGAAGCCACGTGACGCGCGCCCTCATGGACAGAGGGCACACCGTCACGGTCTTCGATAACCTCTCAAGCGGCCGCAGGGAAAATCTGTTCGACGACGCCTACTTCATAAAGGGCGACATCATGGACGTCGTAGCCCTCTCCGACACCATGTCGCGCGGCTTCGACGCGATGGTCCACCTCGCAGCGTTCAAGGCCGCCGGCGAGTCCATGACCTACCCCGAAAAATACTCCGTCAACAACATAAGCGGCACGATAAACATCCTAAACTGCGCCTCCGCGACCGGGCTGCGCGCTATGGTCTTCTCATCATCCGCCGCGGTCTACGGAGACCCGCAGTACCTGCCGCTCGACGAGAACCACCCGCTCAACCCGGAAAATTACTACGGCTTCACAAAGGTAGAGATGGAGCGCATCCTCGGCTGGTACGACAGGCTAAACGGCATACGCTGCGCCGCCCTGCGCTACTTCAACGCCGCGGGCTACGACGCCGCCGGCAGGGTGCGCGGCTTGGAAAAAAATCCCGCCAACCTGCTCCCGATAATAATGGAAACGGCCAAAGGAACCAGAGAACAGGTAGAAATCTTCGGCGACGACTGGGACACCCCCGACGGCACCTGCATCCGCGACTACATACACGTAAGCGACCTTGCCGACGCCCACGTGCTGGCGATGGAGCACCTGCTCAAAACAGAAACCAGCTTCACGGTAAACCTCGGCAGCGAAAACGGCATCAGCGTGAAGTCGATGATCGAAACCGCGCGGGAAGTAACAGGCCGCCCGATCCCAAGCGCAATAGCCCCCAGAAGGCCCGGCGACCCCGCCCGCGTAATAGCGTCCTCAGCCAGGGCACACGAGCTCCTCGGGTGGAAGGCAAAGTGCAGCGATGTCAAAACGCTGATAGAGAGCACGTGGAGAGTGTACAACGGGTAGCAGGGGGGAGCGAAAACAGGAGTCCATAAGATATGAGATTTGATAAGGATATAATCATGAGGTTAAAGATAATAGAATGAAAGCTGCATCAATATATGTGCGAAATAGCCATTTCTATATAGTTCCGCTGGCTTCAATTATTGTTGGCGTATACGTTGGCGTAGAACCTGTTGTTGTGATTGCCGATACTGTATCAGACGAAACATTAGGTCAAAACATATTAGATACAGTTGCTTTACCGGTGCCAAAAGTACCAAAGCCGGAGAGTTCCGCAGAGTGGACACAATATGGGAAACCGCTCTTAAAAGCGGCTAAAGTCAGGTCGTGGAAAGCCTTTATGGATGGTTCACAATTAATAAACATTGAACAAGATGTTGATGGAATGATCGAACTTCTACCAACCGTTAACAATGGAAAGAGTTTTTCACACAGACCGAAGAACATCCAAGTTTTATCTTCAGATTGTACCCCTGCAGAACTGGGTAAAGCGGTAAGGCACCTTTTCCAAGAAATAATTGATGCTGCTCGCGTACAAATACCGTTAGGTCGAACTTTTAAAAAAAATAGATGAAATATGGAAACATTACGATTTTATTTTAAAATACTGTTTTCAGTGGGAGTAGTCTTTTCCCTCATTAAGGAAATAGGTATTATTATGATTAACAAAAAAAAGGTCATTGCGGCTGTATCTGTCTTGTTTGTATTTTTCGGTTGTAACACACTGGAGCGTATAGTTTTTGGTAATACGTATAAGCAATATCATGGTAATTATCCAGAGCTTTATTCTGTTGCAATTAATTCAATACTTGGAACAAGAGGATTCGC
>WQRV01000088.1 GCA_009786575.1 Chitinispirillia bacterium
GAGCATGGTCGCAAGCCCAATGCCCGCTATGATGATCGCCAGCTCCCCGCGCGGCGCAAGGCCCATGCCTATGCGTATCGTGCCGAAGTGGTTGAAATTCATGAGCGTTGTGGGTATCCCGCAGCCGAAGAACTTGCCGCAGAACATGGCGACTGAGTAGATCGCGCCGAACAGCAGCACTTCCTTGGACATGATCGCGTTGACGTCTACCAGCATGCCCATTACTATAAAGAAGAAAGGCACAAAGAAGTCGTACATCACCTCAAGCGAATCGCGCACGGTGTCGCCCAGATCGGTCTTGGAGAGGCTTAGGCCCACTACGTAAGCGCCGATGATCATGGCGACGCCGCCCTTTTGGAAGATGCCGGAGATGATGAGCGCCAGGCCGAAGGCGAATATGGAGATGAATGCTACCGTCTTGAACTTCTTAATTAGCTTGGAGAGCGGGCGGGCAAATACTATCCCCGCGACCGTGAACGCGACCAGGACGCCAATAGCCTGCGCTATAACTTGCACCGTGTGCATCGTTCCCGTTCCACCCCCCGCCGCGCCGCCCGACGTGAGCACGATGCTCATGACCACGGTCAGTATCACTATGCCCATAATGTCGTCGAGCACCGCTGCGGCCAGGATGGTCACGCCCTCCGGCGAGTCCATCTTGCGTTTCTCGGACAGGATCCGCGCCGTAACTGCCAGCGAGGTTGACATTCCTATCATACCCATAAACAGCACCGCCGGGTTGCTGAGCGTAAGCCCGGGGTGGCCGAGCAGCTCCCCAAAATATATGGTAACCATAGCGCCGGCGGCGAAAGAGAGGATGACGCCGCCCGCGGCCACAAGCAACCCAATCAGGGAATACCGCAGAAGCAGCGACAGGTTCGTTTCCAAACCGGCCGAAAACAGCATTATAATGGAGGCAACGGTAGCAATGCCGTACAATTCGGTGGATACGGGCATCGCGGTGGTCATGGCGGCGGGGGCGAGCTTGAAAAGCCCCTCCGGGAATCCCGGCAGCGGCATCCCGCCGAGCAGCGACGGCCCGATGGCAACGCCGATCAGAAGCTCCACGAGCGCCGACGGTATCGGCAGCTTCACCCGCTTGAGCAGTATCCCGGCCGTCCGGGCGATCACCACGATTACACCCAGCTGCAGGACGAACCGCGACATCAGGTCAACAATGTTCTGCTTGCCGTCGGCCGACTCGCCACCGCTGAAGGCGAAAACCCCGGCAGGGAGCAGGGCGAGGATCAAAAACGGGCAAACCAAATACTTTATAGTAATAACCGGAAAACCCGGCTGACTCTTTTTCATAAATAAGCGGCCTTTCGCGTTGAGTGGAAATCCGCACAGAACATAAATATAGCATTCCGGGCGCGAAAAAATCAATGGGGGGGCAAAAAAAAGTATATATCATACCATGTTGATATCGTATAGCCAAAAAACGCTTCGGGTGCAGGCTTTTTTATCAGGCACTCCCAGTACGCCGAACCGGAAGGCCATGGAGAATTTCAGAAGAATAAAAAAGGCGCGGTTCATACCGCGCCCTAAAGGAACATCCCCATCAGCAAAAAACGCTATTTAACCACTATTGCCGAACTGCCTGCCCTCTTGCCCGCTATTTTAGTTTCCACAATGTAACGCCCCGCCGGCACCTTGTCGAGAGAGAACCGCGCGTCGCCGGCCGCGCTGAACTTCGCTGCCGTCTTGCCGCTCACGCTGACGAGGCGAACTTGCGTGTTGGCGCCTGTGGCGGATTTGACATGCAGAGTTTTGCCCAAGACCGTTACGGCGGGGGCGCGGGAGATGCCGGATGTGCTGACGGCGCCGCGTACGGAAGAGGTGCCGCCCGGGCGCTGGGCAAGCGATACGGAAACCTCGCCGCCGGCGACCGACCACTCGCTGGCCAGCTCGTTGAAATTGGAGATTACCGTGTTGTCAATTTTGACATTGTCGATGTAAACAGTGCCCGTATAGGGTGTCCCGCTCGCCACAAATTTGAAGAACAGCGCGTAAATATTTGCTGAGGAGCTCAGTCCCGAGAAAGAGCTTATCGGCAATTGAACGGTTACCCACGTACCCTTTGAATAGCTGTTCAGATTGACTTGTACGTCGTACCATCCCCAGTTGTCGCTTTCGCCGGTCTGTATCGCCAGGTACGCTTGCAGGCTTGAGCCGCTTTGCTGGTCTATGTACAGATCGAATGTCAGGTTGTTTTTCCCGGCAAGGCTGGAAGAGGCCTCCTTTTTTACCAGCACTTCATTGGCATCGCCTGTGGCAAGCGCGTTAAAGGATAGTTTCATGGCGAGGTCGCCGGTAGGCACCACGATCACAACGTCCTTGATATCAATGTCGGCCTTATGCTTCGCGTACAGGTTTTCGAGCGCGGGCTTAGTGGTTTCGAAACTGCCGAATTTGGCTTTGTCGCCCTCGGTCATCGACCAGCTCATCGCGCCGCAGTAGCCGTTGTTGTAGGCGTATTCGTAGGCAGCTGTAATCGTCATGGCGGTACCGGATAACGCCATGTTGTAGCCTGTCCCCGGCCCCCAGCTTTGCGCGGGGAACTCGCCTATGAGCACCGGCCTGTCAAAGCCCCAGTAGCTTGCGGGGTGGTGGAACGGGGATTCGCTTGTTCCGCCGTACTGGGGGTAGTAGTGCGCCATATAGAAGTCGAGGTACCCGTCCTGATCGCCGCCCGCCTCTCTAAGTTTCGCGTCGGAGTACCGGGTTCGTTCGCCCTGGCTGAAATTATGTATGCCGGTGGATGCCATTTTCTTGGTTCTGCGGTGCACCTCGCCGGCAATTTTATTCGTAAACCTCATAATGTGGCTGTGATCTATTTTTTCCGTAGACCAGCCATGCTCTTTTGTCATACCCTCCGGCTCGTTGAACACTTCCCAGCACATGATGGCGGGGTGGCTGCCGACCGCGTCGAGCATCGGCCTGAGCGCGTTTGTAATATAGGTGTCAAGGTTTGCCGGTTCCGTCATGAATTTCAGGTTGCGGGCCATTTGAGCCGAAGTCTTATTATTGCCGTCGTTATGGAGTATGTCGAAAGAGAAGAGGCACAGCGAGACCACTATGCCGTAATTGTACGCGGAGTCGAGCACCTGCCGGATGTTGGAGATGGTTCGCGTCCCCAGCCCCGTTACCGCCCCTGTGCTTTCGTTGAACTTGGGGTCGGCCTGCGCGTCGGTATGCAGCCACCACCTGACGGCGTTCCCGCCCGCACCCTTTATCTGCTTGAACTGGTTCACGAAGGAGTTTATGGCGACCTGGCCGTCTCCCACGTCCCTCGCGAAGTTATTCCAGGCGATGTTCATCCCGGAGATGAAAACGGGCTTGCCGTTGATGATAAGCCGGTTCCCCTTAGCCGAATCCTGCACAGTCTGCATAGGCACGCTCCCTTGCGCAAAGGCCCCTGTCAGTATCCCCGCCGCCGCGACGAGCGCCGGGATGAGTTTAAGTCTGCGAGTCATCAAGATCCCCCTATAAATCAGTTATTGGTTAATGGTTTTATTATCAATAAATTCCTGTAATGCCTCCGCGCTCATAGTCCCGTTCCCGAGTTTAAGTCCGGTATCAACGAGTTCGTCCTCGCTGATGTCGGTTACAATATGATTCAACTTCAGCAACAGCATCATCAATTCGGTTCCGGTACGCTTGTTGCCGTCCATAAACGGATGGTTGCGTACGAGTCCGTAGGTGATACGCGCGATTTTCGCCGATGTGGACGGGTAGAGTTCCGTTCCGCCGAATGTTTGGAATGGGCTGGTTAGAGCCGATACAAGCAAATCTTCGTCTCTGACTCCGCCCGCGCCTCCCACGTTAGCGATCTGTTCCTCATGGATCCACTTTACATGGTTTATGCCTATCGTGATCATAGCGTTACATATCCGCTAATCTCTCGAATGCGCCTCTGTACTTGGTAAAAATCTCGGCAGCCGCGGCTTTCACCTCACGGTCAGACGCGATGGGGTTCCCCCAACCGTCGTGCTTCCGGGAGCTGTACTCCGGCGACGGTTCCGAGACCATGAGCGCGGATTCGCTCCAACTGTCGGGAAAAGCGTAGTAATCCCGGGCGGCCCCCGAGGGCAAAACATTTTTTGCGGTGTTTACGGTCATTACGCCCCTCCTTTCCGTGTGTTTGGGACAGTACGGCGCTGCTTTAATAGTATAGGTACAATATTATAATATAATACAAACATCGCCTGGACGCAAGAAAAAACGAAAAAAAGGCTCCGCCGGGGCCAATTTCTTGAACTCTTAACTATTTACGGTGGTTGTTCGCTCGGGCAGTCTGAAAGTCCGCCTGCGTGGGCGGCATGCTCGCGCTGTCCGAAGCCGAGGTCCCATATTAAAAGTGTTAGTCAAGACGCTTGGCAAACCCCGAACGGAGCCGGATGGTCTGTTAGTGATAATATAAACAATTTTTTTTAAAAATGTAGATTATTTTTATAGATTTTTTTTTTTGCCGGATTTGGGATATATGGTTTTACGGGGCGCGGCATAATATATATTAATTCAAAATGTTTGCGTTGGTGCCGGTTCCAATGCCGGCCTTGACGTTGGCTTTTAACCATGTTAATCCTTTAATCGTGTTAATCAAGGTTCCGACAAAATGAGCTCATTTCTCGTAGAAGGCGGCTGCAAGCTCTCCGGCGACATCCGCGTCACCGGCAACAAGAACGAGGCGCTCCCGGTGGTTGCCGCCGCGCTCCTCACAGACAAACCGGTGCGCCTGACCAACGTCCCGGAGATCGGCGACGTCCAAAATATGCTCAAAATCGCGGAGATGCTGGGCGCGGCCGTCACCCGCGCCGGCGAAAACGAGTACCGGATGGAGGCCGCCCATATCTCTGCCTCCAAGCTCCCGGTCGAGCTCTCCAACAAGATACGTGCGTCGGTACTCTTCGCGTCGGCCCTGCTGGTGCGGACGGGCAAGGCCGTCATTACCCAGCCCGGCGGCGACCACATAGGCCGGCGGCGGCTCGACACCCACTTCCTCGCGTTCCAGGCCCTCGGCGTCACGCTCGACATTGAGCGTACGGTCAGCAGTTCCGACGTAACCCGCGAGACCGCGTTCATCCTCACCGCTCCCGAGGGCGGCCTGCGCGGGGCCGACATCTACCTCGACGAGGCCTCCGTCACCGCCACCGAGAACGCGCTTATAGCCGCCGCCGGGGCGCGGGGTAAGACCGTAATCGCCAACGCCGCGTGCGAACCACACGTGCAGGGGCTCTGCAGGTTCCTCCAGACGATGGGCGTCAAAATTGAGGGCGTGGGGTCGAACATGCTCACGATCTACGGGCAGGGCGATTTCGGCGCGGCGGAGCACGAAATAGGGTGCGATTACATCGAGGCCGGCTCGTTTATCGGCCTCGCGGCGGTTACAGACTCGGACCTAAGCATAAGCGGGGTGGAGACCGACGTTATGCGGATGATACTCTTCCAGTTCGGGCGGATAGGGGTAACCGTCGATACCTACCCCGGGAAGCGCCTCATGCGCGTCCCCGGGAACCAGACGCTAAGGGTCCGCAAAGACCTCGGCGGGGCGATACCGCGTATCGAGGACAGCACGTGGCCGGGGTTCCCGTCTGACCTTATGTCTATATTTTTAGTGTGCGCCACGCAGTCGGAGGGGACGTGCCTGATCCACGAGAAGATGTTCGAATCGCGGCTCTTTTTCGTGGACAAGCTGATCACCATGGGGGCGTCGATTGTGCTGTGCGATCCCCACCGGGCCGTGATAGTGGGGAAATCGCAGCTTTACGGGGCCTCGATCTCGAGCCCGGATATTCGGGCGGGGATGGCGCTGCTCATCGCGGCGCTGGCGGCGCAGGGGAGCAGCACGATCAACGGGATCGAGCAGATTGACCGGGGGTACCAGAAGATCGACAGGCGGCTGAACGCGCTGGGGGCCAATATAGTGAGGAATGTGGGGAAGAGGGCGGAAGATGGGGGGGATGAGGCGGGGGCTGAAAGCCCAAAAGCCAGATCCCCCAAATAGCCGCAGGGGCGGCCGTTCCCGGTCGCCCGTTTTTTTCAACGTCAATATAAATTTTGTTAACACATTGAGTTGCGCATATATTATATTCCGTTGCTTATGAATCCTGAAAATCCTTTAATCGTTCAAAGTAACAGCGCCGTCCTTTTGGAGGTTAATAATCCTCTGTTTGCGGAGGCGCGCAACGCCGTCAGCCAGTTCGCTCATCTTGACAAGAGCCCTGAGTATATTCATACCTATTCGATAACGCCGCTGTCTCTGTGGAACGCCGCGGCGCTTGGGTTGAGCGCGGATGATGTTGAGGAGCGGCTGGCCCGGTACTCCAAGTACCCCCTGCCCCGGAACGTTGTTGACGATATTAAGGAGTTGATGGGGCGGTTTGGGAAGCTGGTGCTTGAGAGTTTTGAGGGGGGGCTTGTTCTAAGGGCTGAGGATAGCAACATGATCCGCCAGCTCAGCCGGCATCCGCAGATGGCGCCGCTGGCCGGGGCGTTTGTGGACGGGAACCGCCTGTCGGTGCCGCCGCAGAACAGAGGGTTGATCAAGCAGGTGCTGATTGGGCTTGGGTACCCAGCCCACGATGTGGCCGGGTATGTGGATGGGGATTCCTATAATGTGGATATCCGTAGCCGGATGCTAACCGGCGGCGAGTTTACGATCCGCGAGTACCAGCGGCAGGCCGCCGAGAGTTTTATAGGCAACGCGGGCGCGCCCGGCGGCAGCGGGGTGGTGGTGTTGCCCTGCGGGGCGGGGAAGACCGTTGTGGGGATATACGCTATGAGCCTGCTCAAGCGCAGAACATTGATATTGGTGACAAACGTCACCGCCGCGCACCAGTGGAAGCGGGAGATCATGGACAAGACCGGTCTGCGCGACGACGAGATAGGGGAGTACAGCGGCGACTCCAAGGAGATCAAGCCCATCACTCTGGCTACATACCAGATACTTACTTACCGCAAGTCAAGGAATGACGACTTCCTGCATTATGAAATTTTCAATTCGCAAAATTGGGGGCTCATCATCTACGACGAAGTCCACCTCCTCCCCGCGCCCGTCTTCAAATTCACCGCCGACATTCAGGCCCGCCGGAGGTTAGGGCTGACGGCGACTTTGATACGCGAGGACGGGCACGAAAACGACGTCTTCACGCTCATAGGCCCCAAAAAGTTCGACGTGCCGTGGAAGGACCTTGAGCGTCAGGGGTGGATCGCCACCGCGAAGTGCGTGGAGATACGTGTAGACCTGCCGCCGGCCGAGAAGATGCAGTACCTCTCGCTCACCCCGCGCCAGCAGATCCGCCAGGCCTACGAAAATCCCGATAAGCTGCGCGTAGCCAGAGAGATCGTCAAGGCCCACAGCGGCGACAACATACTCATCATTGGCCAGTACATTACCCAATTGGAGATGTTCGCAAAAGAGCTCGAAGTCCCGCTCATTACCGGCACCACAAACAACAAGCGCCGCGACGAGCTCTACAAACAGTTCCGCGACGGCGAGATCAAGGTGCTCATCCTCTCCAAAGTAGGCAACTTCGCGATAGACCTGCCCGACGCGAATGTCGCGATCCAGATATCCGGCTCGTTCGGCTCACGCCAGGAAGAGGCGCAAAGATTGGGCCGCATACTCCGCCCCAAAAAGCGCGGCGAGCAGGCCGTGTTCTACTCGATTGTCACGAGGGAATCAAAAGAACTGGAGTTTGCCATGAACCGCCAACTGTTCCTCACCGAGCAGGGGTACTCGTATGATATTCGGTACTCTGAGGTCGATTGATGCGGATAGTTTGGAGTTTGGAGTTATTTGTTGATTTTGACGTTAACTCCAAACTCCACACTCCAAACTATCAATGATCAATGCTTACGTCCATCTGCTCGCCCAAAGCTTTAAGCCTGTAGTACTGCACCAGAATCTTCTCGTAGTACTCCATGGGCAGTTGTTCGCCCCTGCGCCGCAGCCCCCTCACCGTTCCCGGCCCCAGGTTGTAGGCCATTATCCCCACCTCAAAGTTTTTAAACCACGATATCAGCGTTGTCAGGTACGCGGTCCCGAGGATGATATTTGTTTCCGGGTCCGTCAGGTCTTCAGGTTTGAGCCCCTCGATCCCCAGCACCTTCGCCATGTCTAACGCCGTGGGGTATTTGAGCTGCATGAGCCCGACCGCGCCGCTCAGCGTGCCGCTGCGGTAGCGGCCCAGCGCCCCGGGGTCGAACCTGCTTTCAACCGCGATTACCCCCAAAAGCAATTCAGGGCTGTAGCCGTACTGGTGGCTGTTTGTGTAGACCAGGTCGGCCAGTTTGTACACTAATCCCGGCGACGCCTTGCGGCCGATTACGACTTTCAGGAGCTCTATGATGCGCAGGCGCTCGCGCATGGTTTCTATCGAGCGCGACATGCTGATCTTTTCGGTCTGAAGCGCGATGATTTCGCGGCTCTGCTCGTCTATGGTGTGCTCGTTGGAGATGATGGTTAAGGTAACGTAGGCGAGGGCGGCGAGCAGTATGCAGACGAGCACGATGCCGGTCAGTTCCGAGACCCAGACACGCTGGCCGTTGACTGCGACCCACCGCTTTGTAGCCCTTGGGGCCTGCTGCCCGCGCTTACCGGCCTGATCCGGCGCGGCGGGCTGTTCCCCCGTGTCAATTTTGTTTTTTGGGCTCATCTTTTTTCACTATCCCCAGCTGTTCCAGCGGCTGCAGCCGCTCCCGCAGGGCCTCCACTTCTATTTCCGCCTTGTGCTTCCACAAGTTAAGCTCATGCAGGTCGTCCTGCTGCACCCTTATCCTCTCGTTTTGCATGTTTATTATGTAGAGCAGCGTCATGAACCAGCCGCACAGGACTATAAGCATAATTATGGCCACCGTGCGCGAGATGCGGAACCCCGTCTTCTTTGAAAGCGTCTTGCTCCTCTTCTGCAAAAGCCCGAGCAGCGTGCCCTTAGTGAGCGCCTCGGCATCGGGGTAGATAGTGAAAAGGTTTGTAAACGGCAGAAACGCGCGGTACATCACGTCGTTGCGGAATATCAGTTTGAGGTCGCCGCCCTTGCCCCTGAGCGTGTTGAGCAGGTTCAAAAACATCGGCACCACAGCGTCGTCTACCGCCGTGACCTTCTCCATGTCTACGATAAACGAGCGGCAGCCGTCGGCCATAAGCCCGGTGAACTTCTCGCTGATGCTCGGCGCCTGCTCGTTGTTGAAGTGGCCGGAGAGGAAGAACCAAATCACTGAGCCGCGGCTCTCGAGCACTATATCCAATGCTTCAGATCGGATCATCGGTGCCGCCCCTTACCCTGATCTTCCTGAAACTGACCTTGCCGGTAAGCGCCATCACAGCATTGCTCTCTATCTCTACCGGGCAGGTTATGAGCAGTGTGTCGCCGGACAGGAGCCAGACGTCAACCTTCTTCTGAGATACGAATTCTATCCGCACACCGGCCTCGTCGTCCTCAACCGCCCAGTCGGTAATGTCGTTTATGGCGACCGGCTCTTTGTCGCTTATGACGCTCTTCGTCTTGCCGCCTATGATGCGTGCGCCGCCTTTGCCGCATCCGGGCAGGGCGAGCGGGAGCTCTATCCCGAATATAAAGGAGTAGTTTGTAAGGGAGGTGTTGCTCAGCTTGTAGCTGTACGAGAGCGCCGCGCTGTCTTTTTCGAGCCCAAACACCTTGTCCATCCCCAGCGGGCAGTTCCGCCCGTCGTCGGCGAACCCGCCGTTGCAGTTCAACAGCACCCGCACGCCCGACGGAGAGTTCTTGAATGTGTACTCAAATGGGGCTTCCGCGAAGTTCGCGCAGTCTTTGACCGCGCCCTTCACGTAATCGGCGAGGTTAAACTGGCCCGGTATGAATATCTTGTCGCAAAATCCTAACTTGCTCTCCCGCGGGACGATGACGTTCGGCTTCGACCTGACGGCGGGGTTGTATGCCGCGCAGGCGTTGTAGGAGCGATCCAGGTAGTCGAGCTCGTACACCTGCGCCCCGTTCTTGTGGTCGAGGCACATTTTGAGCGAACGGTTAGAGATGATGACGCTCTTGTACCCGTTGCGCAGAAAGTCGGTAAGCCGGATCACGCAGTTCTGCGCATCCTTGAGCGCGTATAGCTCCTGCTCTATGTCTATCAGCTTGCCGTAGGTCCACAGGCGGTCGGACACCGAGCAGAAACCGGAGCGCTGCGACGGCAGAAACCGGTTGATGTCCTGCGCGAAGAAGAGCGACTTGCGCAGGCGTGCGGCCAGCTTCGCGTCCTTGAGCTCGCGCACGCTGTCGTAGACGTCCATCAATTTGCGCTGCAGGATCCCGATTTGGTCGTAGCAGTGCAGGTGGTTCAGGAAGTATGGCGTCGCCGGCTCGTTGTGCGACGGGACGAAGCTCGGCGGCAGGTAGTGCAGCCCCAGCGGCGGCACGTTGCCAAGCACGTCCTTGAAGCGCAGCGGCTGAAGCTCTAGGATGTACTTTTCTATGTCGGCGGCGGTCTGCTCGACCCACGCCTGCTGAATATCGGCGTTCTCGGGGAAGAGCGAGTAGAGGTACTTGAGGATCAGCATCCGCGGCGGGCCGTCGGGGGGCGCGTCGGGGTAGATCTCCTTCACCCAAGCCATGATGTCCACCGGCGCGTTGTAGCGGTGGTACGCGCGGATGGGGAAGAGCGCCATGGAACTCCCCGTGTGCTCGGTCATCCAGTATCCGGAGCTCTCGGAGACGTTTTTGGCCACAAGCTCGTTGGCGATGACGGCGTACTGCACCCCGGCGGATCTCAGCATGTCTATGTGGGACGGCTCCCAGTTCGAGAACGGCGGGGCATACCCGGCCGGTGCCTCCCCGGTCAGTTCCGTGAAAACCGTCGCCCCAAGGGCCACGTTCTCGCTGGTCAGGGTGAGCGGCGAAAAGCTCAAAAACGGCTCCGTATACCCGGTACTGAGCCACTCGACGCTCCCGCGCTTCACCATGGCGCGCAGCGACGAGAGGACCAAAGGGTCTACGCACTCCAGAATATAGGCCGGTATCGCCACGTTTATGCGCAGGCGCGAGTACTTCTCGCACAGGGAGAGCAAAAGCCGCGCAAACCGGTTGGCGGACTCCGCCAGCTGTTTTTTCGGCACCAGCCCGTTCTTGTAGGGCTGCAAAAGTAGTATAAGTTGGTCGCGGCGCATACTTTCTTATTATAGTATAATGGGATAGTGAATATCAAATATGATGTAATATGTTGATTTTTTGTAAAAAATAAACTATATTATATAAAGATACCTATCAAGGAGGATTTATGAACATCAGTTCCGCAAATTCCGTCTCTACCGCCGCCCGGATGCTGAATATCGCGTCGGAAGGCAACAGTAAGGCCCTTGAGCGTCTCGCTACGGCCCTTCGTATCAACAGCGCGGCCGACGACGCCGCGGGTCTCGCCATCTCCGGGCAGATGGAAGGACAGGCCCGGGGGCTCGATATGGCCTCCCGCAACGCCTCCGACTCCATCTCCATGCTGCGGACGGGGGAGGGCGCGCTCGCCCAGACCCAAGATTCGCTCCAGAGGATGCGCGAGCTCGCCGTCCAGGCCTCAAACGGCATTTATACCGACTCCGACAGGGGGCAACTGCAGGCCGAGATGAACCAGCTGCGCACCGAGATCGACCGGATCGGCAACACGACCGAGTTCAATACCCGGAAACTTCTGGACGGCACTGCCGATAACGTGACAACCCAGGCCGGCGCCAACAGCGGCCAGACGCTGTCGGTCTCGTTCGGCGACTCCAGGGCGGCGGCCTTAGGCATAGACGGCCTCGACATCAGCACCGCTTCCGGCGCTATGAGCGCGCTTGAGTCTATCGACAACGCCATCCAAACCGTATCGAGCCAGCGCGGCAACCTCGGCGCGAACGAGAACCGCTTAGAGTACACGGTCAACAACCTCAACGTAGCCTCCGAGAACCAAATAGCCGCCCAAAGCCGCATCCGCGATGCGGACATGGCCCGCGAGGTCATGAACAGGTCGGTCAGCGACATCCTGAGGCAAACCTCGCTCGCGATGCTCACTCAGGGTAATATGTTGCAGAAAAACGTGTTGCAGCTTTTGGGGTAGGGATGCGGTAAATTGGGGTTTATCGGTGAGAATTAAAAACAATATGGGATTATGTTTTGCCGGTGCCTTGAGCCATCGCCATCCCATGGTACGGGGGAAAAGAGGCGGCTTGCTGTGCCTGCGGGAGCAT
>WQRV01000089.1 GCA_009786575.1 Chitinispirillia bacterium
ACCACGGTGGTTTGAAATAGGACCCCTTAGAGTGAAGGTAGCTTTTTTCACACTGAAAACGCAAGTGGCGACCCCACAAGCATAACATAATATCTACGTTGCCGGGATTGCGGTATACGTTGAATCAAACGCAATATCGCAATTCCGGCACGGGCGATCGGGGACGATCGCCCCTACAGGCATTATCGATAAAAATTATCACTTGCCGAAATTTCGGGCATGGTGGGGCGTTGCACGCAACGCCCCTACAAAAACGTATATCCATCACACTGGTAAACCACAATTTGGCGCGATTCCAGACATCGCGGGCGGGCGCGGGTATTGCGGGCGTAATTGTCATAATGTCCAACACCATTATATAATGCCTCCAACCCAATCCGGTCAACAGAACCCGTCAAAAGCGTCCCCCGCAGTCCGCCTATCCATACAATAAATCTATATTACTGCCCGCAAAATATCAACTTTTCAAAATTATTTCCGCCCCGGTTCCACTCATCCGTCCGCAAAAAATTCCCTACCTGTTAAGCAGCGCCCTGACCTCGTCGCTGTCTTCTATCTCCAAAGACTTCTCCAGATCGGCGATAGCCTTGTCGAACTCGCCCATCGCGCGGTAGGTCAGGCCTCTGGCGAGGTAGTATCCGGCATATTCATCGTCGTCGTTGTCGTCATTTATCGCAATGTTAAAGTCGTCCAGCGCCTTACCGAGTTCCCCCGTCTCTCTGTACGCTACGCCCCTGTCGTAGTAGGCGCCGCTGCATAACTCCGGTTCGAGCTCGATCGCCTCGTTAAAGTCGGATATTGCCCTGGCGTAATCTTTCATCAAATTATACGCGTGCCCTCTGGCGGCATAATAGTCCGGCTCATCCGGCACAAACCCTATCGCCGTGTTGAAGTCGGAGATTGCCCTGTCGTATTTCCCGGTTTCAGTATATGCCTCACCCCTGGAACAGTAATAGTCCGGCTCATCCGGCTCAAGCTCTATCGCCTTGCTGAAGTCGGAGATGGCTTTGTCGTATTCCTCTGTTTTAGCGTACGCCTCACCCCGGGAACAGTAATAGTCATCGTCTTCCGGATTGATATTTATCGCTCTGGTGTAATCCGCAATCGCGTTACTGTAATCCTCCATCAGTTCATACGTCATTCCCCGGCACCAGTAAGAGTAATGCGTATCCTTGCCGGTCTGTATCACTTTGGCATACTCGGCGAACGCGCGGCTGTGCTCATTTTTCAGCACGTACACACTAGCTATGCCGCAGTGATAACGGGTACTGAAGCCGGGGTCGACCTCCATAGCTTTGGTATAATCGGCGATAGCCTTGTCGAACTCGCCCATGTCCTCGTACGCATTCCCTCTGTCCTGATACGCCTCCCCCATCAATTCGCTGCCCTGTTCTCCGCCGGGGCACGCGGCTATCGCTTTGGTAAACTCGGCGGCGGCCTCCTCGTAGAGCTCCTCGTCCATATAAGCCGCCCCGCGGCTTATATAATAGTTGGCGCCGCGCCCAAACACACTTATCAGTTTTTTGAAAAATCCCATTATACCGCCCCCCTCACATGTGGTTTAGAAGTCAAAACAACGGTTTCGGCCAACCGGCCCCCGGGCCGTTGGATCTAATATACTTCATGGCGACGGCGCGCCCCCAACATTTTTTTTCCCCCGGATTAGCTATTTCCACCGCCCATAATTTATATTTGTACGATAGTATAAAATTAACATTATCCATAAAAATCAGTGCAAAGGAGCGGTTTAATGGGAAAGCGTATGGTATTTTTGGCTGCGGTGGCTCTTGGCTGTGTTCTGGCGGCCGGGTGCGGCGACAAGAAGAAGGGCGAGGACGGCGCCAAGTCCGAGGGCAAGAAGGGGGCGGTTTCTTCTGAGGCGTCCTCGTCGCCGGCGTCCAACATCCCGGTTTGGGAGGGGGCGTACCGGTGCAAGAAAGGCGACGGCGAGTGCCGCGACGACAAAAACTTCGGGGATGGCATCTACTTTGCGGGGACCATCTTCAACACCACCGTGACCTCCGACGTCAATGTCAGGCCCGAACCGTCGGGAAACGGCTCGCCGCTGTTCCAGGCCAAGAACGAGACCCAGATCCAGATACTCGGCATCTCAAAGACCGGCGACTGGGCGTTTGTCACCATCAGGGACGTAGTGCCGAAAAGAGGCTGGGTCTCCGCCCAGTTCATAAAGTATAAAGAGGATGCGAAACCAACCTCGTCCGAGCTCAAAATCACTAACTTCAACTTCACGGCCCGCGACTCCTCAACCGCCGAACTGACAGCGGTCTACAAGGCCGACGGCACCGAAACGACCATGAAAATCAACGCGTTCAAGGAGAAAGGGCAGAATTTCTTCACGTTCTTCTGCGACGCCTACACAAGCGAGCACCACTACAAAGTCATGCCCGGGCTCTACGCGTGGACTTTCGCCAGGAACCAGCTCAAGCACGTGGCGCCCCATACCCGCGTCCCGTTCGTACACGGCGAAGGCTCGGCAATATGGGACAAGGCGCTGCTCACCGACGACCACAAGTTCTTCCAGGTAGAGGAGAACGACAAGAAACTGCTCTTCCGGGCTACCGCCACCGGGGCGAAGCTGCTGCTGCCCGGGCTCGTTTACGACTCGTTCAACCTGCACGCCAAGACGATAACGTCCGTCTGCCCGGCCGACGCCCTGGTCACTAAGGACTTCCCGAAGGCCGACCACATGGACGCCGCGATTTCCGAGTACGGCGACGAATACGTCAACCACCACCAGCGTCCTGAGGGCGACAGCATGCCCTCGCTGCAGGTGCTGTGCGAGACGAACCTCGAAACCGGGGCCAGGAAGATAACGGGAGCCGAGTGGCGCTTTTAGTAAGGGCGCCCCACCCGTGAGGTTGCGAAATGCGCGAGTACTGGATAGCCCTGAACAACATCGACGGTCTCGGGCCGGTACGCATCCGGCGCCTGCTGGAGTGCTTCGGCACGCCTGAACAGGCGCTCTCCGCGCCGCCGCCGATGCTGGCCGAGAAGAAGCTGATCCCCGCGTCGAGCGTTAAGCATTTCCAGCAGGCAAAGCGGCTCATCGATGAGGCCCGCGCGCAGATCGAGGCCTGCGCCAGGAGCAGGATCATCGTCCTCATCCAGTCCGACGCCGACTACCCGCTCTACCTGAAGGAGATCTTCGCCCCGCCGCCGGTACTCTACGTTAAGGGCGACCCCGCGGTCCTGAGCGCCCACGCGCTCGCGGTCGTGGGGACGCGCAGCCCCACATCCTACGGCAAGGACTGCACCCGGGCCCTCACGGCCGAGCTCTGCCAGAGGGCGGCCATAGTGAGCGGGCTCGCCAAGGGGGTAGACACCGTGGCGCACGAACGGTGCCTCGAACTCGGCGGCCAGACGGTCGCCGTGCTCGGATGCGGGATCGACAACATCTACCCGAAAGACAACGCCGCCCTCGCCGAGCGCATCTGCGAGAGCGGCGCGCTGGTCTCCGAGTTCCCGCCGGGGACGGCCCCCGAGCCCTACAACTTCCCGAGGCGCAACCGGGTGATAAGCGGCATGTCGTGCGGGGTGATAGTCGTGGAAGCCGGCGAGAAGAGCGGCGCGCTCATCACCGCCGGCTACGCGCTCCAGCAGAACCGGGTAGTCTTCGCGGTGCCCGGGCCCATAAACTCCGCAATGAGCGCCGGCACGTTCCGCCTGATCAAAGACGGCGCGGTGCCCATCCGCTCGGCGGCAGACGTCTTCGAGCACATCTCGGCGGTAACATTCACCCCGGCGCTGTTCGCCCCTACGCAGACAATCCGCAGCGAACAGCCGCCAGCGCCAGCGCTCGCCGCAAACGAACTCGCGGTCTGGGACGCCCTCTCCGACGAACCGCAGCGCACCGACACCATCGCCGAAACGTGCGGTGTGGAGATACCGCTGCTGCTGGGAATACTGCTCAGCCTCGAACTGAAAGGCTTCATCTCCCAAACAGGCGGCCAGCAGTTCAGGAGAATATTGTGAAGAAAAACAGAACCATAGCCATAGCAGCCGCCGCACTTCTGGCAGCCGCAATGCTCCTCGCGCTTACGTTCGGCGACCGCGGGCTTTTGGACGTATACCGCCTCCACAAGCGGGACAAAGCCCTCACCGGGGAGATCGCGGCGGCCAACGCGCAGATCGATTCGCTCAAGGCCGAAGTGCGGCGTCTGCGCAGCGATACATCCTACATCACAAAAATCGCGCGGGAGAGTTTGGGAATGGCCAAGCCGGGAGAAAAGGTATACATATTCGTCACCGAAGATAAAAAGTAGCCGGCGGGCGGATGACGGCGGGATGATAATTATCAATGCACATATCTCAAATATTGTTGACAGCTGATAATGGGCGGATGGTGATTCATACACGTACCGTAAATATTATTGACAGGCGGGAACCGGCACGATGAGCGCGGAAAAAACAGTATCCGTCATACTCTCCGTATCCCCGTACCGGGAAACAAGCTGCATCCTGCGCCTGTTTACCAATACAAGGGGGCTCGTCCACGGCATCGCCAAAGGGGTAAGAGGCGGGGGGAAATCCTCCGTACCTGTCGACAGGGGCTTTCTGCTGGAAGCGAACCTCTACTACCGCCCCAACAGGGAACTGCACACGCTCGGCAGCCTGCACGTAACCGGTTTTTTCCCCGGCATCAGGTCAGACATAATAAAATCGTCCATCCGCGACATCGCCCTCGAACTGTACCTTAAATCAATAACCCAGTCGGAGCCGCACCCCGAACTGTTTGAACTGCTCGTAAAGTTTCTCGGCGGCATGGACGGACCGGCGGCATCCCGGAATTTGTACCCTCTGCTGTGGCGGTTTATCTACAGATACTGCCGGTTTATGGGATTCGGTATCGACAGGGAGAACAGCAATGTCAGAGGTATTGATACCGCCGTCATTAAATCTATAGACCGCGCAGACGATGCCGATGGCCCTGACGGCGCCGGTAACGCCCCGCCATCCAACCGTTCAAATGGCGAGAACCTGCGCATAACCGAGCTGCTGCTCCAATACTGCCGCCAGCACTTAGACATCCGCACCCACTTCAACGCCCTCGACTTTTTGCGGTCGCTGTATTGACTTTTGTCCGGCGATAATGTAATTTTAGTAAAAAGGAGCGGTATGGACGGCAAAATCATCAAAATTATGGTAGGCGCGGCCCTGTTCGCGGTCCTGTTTCTGGCAACGCTCGCGTTCGGGCGCGAAGGCAGCGGCAGGCGGCTGATAGACTTCGCCGGCGACATCTACGGGGACTACGACGGCCGCGGGTCTAAGTAAACATAAACCCGCAACATTAGAAGAACCGGAGGCGCGGATGGCTTTTCGTATCAAATTAAAAAAGAGCGTCGGCGAATCCATCGCAGAGGCGGAACGCGCCGGCGTGTCGCTAACCAAAGACGGCGGCTTGTGGCGGATGGAAATATCGTCCCCGCTCGGCAAAGTAAAGGGCACCTGCCGGGAAATTTCAGGCAATGATATAGAAGTAACCATAACCGGCAAGCCGTTTGTCGTCTCCGAGGGGATGATTAAGGGTAAGATCGAGGAGTACCTGTGCTGAAAATAATTTGAAAAATATGATAAGTTCCATGGCGTTCGGATCCTATATTAATGAAGAAACGATTAAATATTATACCCGCGCCGCTCTGCAACTGCACAACAGCCGTGATATTGCACCACGGCGCAGGGATAAAATTTAATAGATGAATCTATAATGAGTGTGCCGCAGTAACCTTTAAAAATTACAGGAGGGACGGGGATGTCCGACATTACCGGTTCAAAAATTCAGCAGGCCCTTGAGTTTGCCTACGAAAAAGCGATAACTACGGGGATTCCGGGGTTAGGCTCAGCCATAGACATGGCGGAGTCCTGCAAGGAGAGGTATCCGGGTGACCTGATAATGCAGGCCGACGAGTTGATAAAGCGGCAGATCGCCAAAAGCGCGGCGTCCGGCTTCGTCACGGGCCTCGGCGGGTTCGTGACCCTCCCGGTCGCCATACCTGCCAACTTGGTGAGCGTGCTCTATATCCAGATCAAAATGGCCGCGGCCATCGCCCATCTGGCCGGCCACGACGTGAAAAACGACAAGGTCAAGACGCTGGTCTTCGCCAGCATCCTCGGCGACCGCGTAAAGGATATACTCAAGGAGTCGGGGGTAGATGTCGCGGCGGAGTTTGTGATACAGAAGATGGTATCTGGCTTTACGGTCGATACGATGCTGAGGGTTACCCGTGTAGTCGGCTACAGGCTCGCCGCGCAGTTTGGGGTTAAGGGGCCCGGCAAGCTGGTTCCATTGCTCGGGGGCGTAATAGGGGGAGTAATAGACGCGGTATGGACGAAGACTGTGGGCCGTACGGCCAAAAGAATCTTTATTGACGGCCGGATCCCAGACGATAAAGTACGGCCGGAGTTGACAAATGATAAAGACCCTGCGTGACAGGGGGCTAAAACACATGCTGAACAGCCATCCGTCAGTAAACAAAATCGCCTCCATCTTAGAAATAAGCCTCAGGGACGGCGAGGCGAAGCTGAAAATTCTGCTCAAGGGGGAGGAGGAACCAATATCCCTCTCCCTCAACTACGCCATCGAAGACGAGTCGCTGCGCGTGAGCGGCGTCAAGTCAGACAGGGAGTGGGTGAACGGGCTGGCCGGGGCGTTTGAGGATAAGTACGCCAAGATCAGCCTGGGCAAGTACGGGAAGTTAGCGTGGCTTGTGAAGCATTTGATTTGAGCGGTAAATTTTCGCAACGGTCCTTTGCGGCGGAATACCGCCGGAGAGCCTATTGATAAAAAAGGGTTAATAAGGCCAGCCGCTTACGCCGCCGGCTTTTTCAGCCCCGTCTTTCCGCCTGCTTTCAGCATGTTTTTCTCCTGCGTCAGCATGTACTCTTCCAGCACCGTCTTGAGGACGTTGGCGACCGGGATGGCGAATATCATCCCGGGGACGCCGCCCAGCGCGCCGCCCACGGTAATGGCGATGATGACGAGGATGGGGCTTATAGAGAAGGTGGAGCCCATGATCCTCGGGTTGATGAAGTAGCCGTCGAACTGCTGCGTAACCAAAAGCACGGCCGCCGTGATGAGGCCGGTCTCCCAGCCGTTGCTGAATATGGTGATGAAGACCGCAACGAGCGACCCGAAGATCGACCCGAAGTATGGGATAATGTTGACCACGCCGAGCATGAGCCCGAGGACGAGCGCATACGGCGACCCGAGCAGGAAGAACTCGGTGGCGGTGATCGACCCGAGGATGAGTGAGTCGAGGAACTGGCAGGTAAGGAACTTGCGGAAGCTGCCGTCTACGAGGCGCACGTACTTGAGCGTGGCGCGCCGCTTGCTTTCTAACGGTATTATCCCGATCAGCCGGTGCAGGAAGTTCTTGACGCTGTTGTACCCCGTGAGGAAGTAGATTGTTGAGATGAGCGTAAGGATCACGGCGAAGATGCCGGAGAAGAAACTCTTGGCGAATGAAAACGAGGCCCCCATGTTCACGTTCATGTTGGCCCACGGCTTAGACTCTAAGACAGGGGTGATCATGTCGTCGATCCCCAGCTCGGCGGCGTAGGGGAGGTTCCTCAGGTAGGTGAGCCCCTGCTCGATGTACGACGGCATGAGCCTGACGAGCTGCGCCGCGTTGTCGTAGATCATGGGGACAAACCCGTGCAGGCCGTACACCACCAAAAGCGTCATGATGGTGCAGGTCACGATTATGCTGATGCCCCGGGCGAACCTGTGTATCGGCTTCAGCTTTTGGGATTTTCTGATTTGCCGCTCGAGCCACGATACAGGGATGTTTATGCAGTAGGCGATTACGAAACCGAAGACGAACGGGCTGACCATGCCGGCGATCCGGTTGAACGTCCCCGAGAGCGAGCCGAAGTCGAAGATGAGCTTGTACGTCGCCATGATGGCCAGCGCCAGCAGGAAGATGTGCAGGTACCGCCTGGAGTTCTGCCAAAGCATGATCTTGCTGATACCCTTGTTTGGGTCGTCCTTAACCGGCGCCGCCTCTTTGGGGGCCCCGCTTTGTTCGTTTTCTGCCATAAATTCCATCCGCCTTGTTCGATAAACATGTGCCTGTTAGGCACGATTTTGTAAATATAATTATATAATAATCGGCAAAAGCCGGCATAAACCGAACCGTACCTCCGCAGATGCCGTACAGTTATAATATAATATGTGCCGCGCACAAAAATGTTTTACTTACTTTTTTATTAATACGGAACAGTTTTTTGTTTTAAGCGGGAACGGGAAAACCCGCCCCCGCCGGCCATTCCTACTTCTTACCGCTGTTTTTCGCCGCCGCTGCCTGCGCGCGGGCAGGGAAACTGCCCTTCTGCACACCGCCGTTCCCGGCCTTAGCCGCAGCCGCCTGAATCCGCGCGGCGTCGTTAGACGTCATTGGTTTCTGAGACATTTGTACCTCACCTCCTTTCCATTAGTTATATTTTTAAGATAAAACAATAGCCAACATAAGGGCGCAAATTTTTTCATACGCATCCACCGGCCCTCTTCATAATCCTGATTTTCTTCTCATACTCATCATGGCAGCCCACAAAGAAAAGCTCGCCTATGATGAGCAAAACCCTGTAGTTTGCCGTGAGACCGTAACTGAAGGCGCTCTTCAGCCCGCTCAACTTCTTCCACTTTCCACCTCGAAACGGGTTAAAGTTTTCCCTCTCGCACATTTGGCGGACGGATTCGATTTTTACGTTCAGGTAGGCCGGGATTTCTCCCACTCGTTGGATTTTTAGCATAAAATCTCCTATAATAATGGTTCATAGAAGATAATATAGCCTGAAAACGCCGGTTTTGAAAGTCGTATTTTTGCAAAAGCTATAAAATTATGAGTTTTCCGTCGCCTTTGCAGTTTTTTTCCAAATATTGCAAAATTTTATGGGATTTACAACGCAATGCGATCTTCCAACAATCCCGTTTTTCCAGTTCTCCAGTTATACCGTCTATATGTTCACACCACTTGTTGACATCCCCACCTGCTTTTACGAGTACGTCAAAAGCATCGACTAAATCAAATTCAGCCGCCAACATCAACGGCGTATAAGCTCTTAATCTCTTATCAGGGGTAGAATGAGGTTCATTAGGATTACTCCCAGCCGCAAGTAAAAGGCCGATGATTTTCAGCAGATTTTCTGTTTTATATTGTTCCAAATATATTTCTCGGTATATGTCTACCATATGCTCCTTAACCTGTCTGACAAGAGGACGAGCAGACATTTGTAAGTGTTTTTGTAAAGTTTGCTCTGTAGTAATTTCCGCGCTGGTGGAATACGTTCTTCTTATAAATTCGGCATAATCGCCGTCCCAATCATCATATTTCAGCATCCTGTCCTGATCTCGCTCTATAAATAAGCTAACTGCCACGTACAAAGGGGTCGCATGGAACTTTCCGCTCTCTCCGTGGTACTTTATATCGACTTTTGCCTTTACTTCTTTCATCATTTCAAGCACTTTTTTGACGATATCTGGGTTACCCGTTTCAACGGCAGAGCCTAAAACGCTTAAGTGTTTTTTATTTGTTATGGCTTCCAGAGTTTCTTTTTTATGCGGATATCCCGACAATATTTCAAACATTCTTATATCTCTTTCCGCAGGTCCGGGCAAAATTGTTCGGTTCATATTTCTGACCGCTATAAGCAGTGCGCTTTCACCAGAACTGGATAATTTATTTACATCGGCCCCAGCATTAAGCAATTTCTCAACTTCTTCTGTTTTATATTGTATCGCAAACCATACAAGCTGCGGCCATCTTATGCCTTGCAATTCAATAATTTTATCTTTATTCCTAGCATCCGCTTCCTGCGGCATTTCTCCTTCAATATAATGAAGCATCAATGGATTGTCTATTAACGGCGGAAGTTCTTTTTCAGGAATAAAAAACAGCTCTTTGCGAAAAATATCGTAAAACTTACTTGCCCAAAGCTTTGCTTCAGAATCTTCAATAATAAAATCGCCGGATCTGGACTCATCGTTGGCAACTGAATATTGGGAATTGCGGCTATCCGTAAATGGTTCTGCGAATAAACCGAAAAATACGCCTTTTTGCTTAATTCGTTTCATTAACGGTCTATTGTTCCGGATCGCGGCAAGTACGGCAATCTCATTAAATATTCCACGGAGAAACTTATTATCTCCTCCGACATAAAAAATAACATCAATTATTTCCTCATAGCAATCCATCGCTTTTTTCCAGTTGCCTGATAATACATACCAATAGGCACGTAATCGTTGTGTATACCACCAGTGAACGTAAATATCTTGTAAATCACTTGTCGTCTTTTCCAGTTTTTCCAGTTGTTCGCTTAAATCATCCTTATCATCGGCGCTATGGGTTTCGTTGCACAATTTTACCTGAATTTTACTGCTTGTTTCTGCATATTCACTGAAGCACTCTGTCCTCTTTTCCGCGTGAGGCTCATTTTTGAGTGAGTCAGACAACATTTTACCGAACGGTTCATAGTTGTCTAAGGTTATTATCCTGCGATTGCTTAAATTACAAAGCTCTGATGAGACTTTGGGATACTGCTTCAGATTATAAATAATCTTTGCGCAAAAAAATACTTTGTAAATGCCATCTACCTCCATATCTAAATCATCACAAAACTTCTGTACTACATAAAATAATTTGCCCATATCGGGAACCTGCTCGCCGCGCATCCACCGATATATATTTTCCTTTTCCTGTTTCGGCAATTTATCTCTAAAATTTTCCCACTCGTCCTGATATTTCCACTTAAACGCCATTGAAATTGGGTTATCAGTATCAGAAACAATGAAATCGTGCAATAAGCCATTCATTTCACCCATGATGCTTTTTATTGAATAATAGGCAATATAAGCAATTCTCTTCACCAGACAATTTAAAACTTGTTCTCTTGAGCATCCGTACGGGATACCCTCCCGTACAATGCGGATATATTCTTTTAAAAGGTTCTCCCTTGTTTTGTTGAGGATTTCCTCTATTTTACCGAATTGCAACTCATTTTTAATGTTAAAAACATCTTCCCATAGGCGTCCTATAACCTCGTGGTCAAAAAATTCTCCCCTCGCCAGTCTGTCGAAGTCTTTTGGAGAATTCCCCTTAGTTTCCAGCACATTGGCAATGGAACGAACAACTTCGCCTACAGACGGAAAAGGTGTTTTCCATCCCTTGGGTTTTGAAGAGATAAACGTTTCGGGCTTTGAAGAAGCGCGTGTTTTGGCCATAAAAACTCCTAAATTAAAGGTTTATGCTAAAAAATAGCACAAAAACATCGGTTTTCATAGTCCAAAAAATGTTTTTTACCCGGAACGGGCATCATTATTCCTGATGTATTCGTCGATACTGTCAACGATATACTCCGGCCCGGTTGTGTGCAGGCCCTCCCAGCAGTCGGTTATGAAGGCAGCGGCTCCGGTTTGGCGGAGGTAGTTCCATGTTTCGCCGCCGGTTATGCCTTTTTGGTCCTTGTAGAGCTCTACGCAGGAGGCCAAGAACCATATTTTGCCTTCGGGCTTGGGGATGTTCATATCTGCTCGCACGGGAAGGTGATTTCGCCTGTCGCCAGTTCCTCTTCGAGCAGGTCGTAGAGCAGGTGGTAGCTGAGCCGCCAGACTTTTGTTTCTTCGTCTTCTAAGGTCTTGTAGAGCCGTGAGCCGTATAGCGTTTCGGCGGCGTCTTCCAAGCTCAACCCGCGGTTTTCCATCAGCAGCCGCAGTATCCCCGGCGTGATTACGGCGATAACCGGCGAGATGTTTTGAATCATCGGCCCGTCTCCCCGGCAGAGTAGGCCCTTACGAATTTGAGCATAGAGAGGGCTTTGTCGGTTTTCAGGCAGATTTGGTCAACGAGTTTGCTGGTTTTCAGCATGATCAGCGTGGCTTCTTCGTTTATGAGTTTGCTAAG
>WQRV01000090.1 GCA_009786575.1 Chitinispirillia bacterium
CACCACCGGTTCACGCTCTACGATTTGAAGACGGGGACGACGCTGACGGACTTGATTGAGGTTCATACGCTGGAGTTGTCCAAATTGCCGATGGAAAACGACGGCAGCGATATGTGGCGTTGCCTGAAGCTGTTAAACGCTGAAACTAAAGAGGAGCTGGATATGATAGCGGAAATGAGTCCTGAGCTTAAAAAAGCTGCCGACATAATGAAGGCGTATTCAGAGTTGGACTCAAAGACACGCCGCGAGTACGAGATGCTTGCGCTGGCGGATATGGACGACAGGGTGAGGCTGAAGGCGGCAAGGAAGGAGGGTCGGGCTGAAGGCAGGGTTGAAGGTATGGCGGATGCGGCACGGGCTATGAAAGCCAAGGGCATGGACACCGATACCATAGCCGATGTTACCGGTATGACCCCAAACGAAATCCGGCGGTTGTAGCAGGAGAAAGAGCCGGCAGTTATACGCGTTGCGGGCGGCCCGGAGGCGGCCGCCCTGCGATGTTGTGTGTGTAGTCCGGCGTTGTATTGTATCACCGCTGCCCGACCACCGTCATCCCCGCGAAATGTTTATTCTTCCCTGATTCAACCGCGACGATATACGTTCCCGGACGCAGCGGGGTTCGCGGTAATTTTGCCGGGTCGTAGCGGCCCGGCGATTTGATGTTGAAGCGTCCTGCTGTGCGCCCCTGTATTGTGTAGATTGTTACGGTTCCCGGCGTATCGGAGCTATAGTTGATTACGCCGCTGCGGCTTACGGTGAAATTGTTTGCGGGCGGGCGGCTGTCTTTTATATGCGGTTGATTGTTATTGATGCTTGTGTTGCCGCTCTCGTCTATCCCGTAATCTTTCGCCATTTCGGGGTATGCCGCTATGCGTGTGTTTGTCTCCCGCCTGTTGTTTCGCCAGTCGAAGAGCGGCTTGGAGTCGTCGCCGCTGAACTCCTGCGGTTCCCAGACGAATGTGCCGAAGCGCCTGTTTTCGGGCAGGGCCCATACTATGTCGTTGACTTCGCGGTGGTAGTCGGCGTATTCCACCACTGCGATTTTGTAGTTGTGGTTAGTGCTGCCGGCGATGCGGTTCAGCCCCCTGCTTAAGGAGTCACGCCCGCCGTGCCATCTTGGGTAGTACGAGAGCCCGATGACGTCTATTTTGTCTGCCGCGCCCGCTTCTGCGTTGTTCAGGTTGGTCCGCAGGTTGTTGACCCACCCGTCCGGCCCTCTTTCGTTTATGGTGTGCATCATGATCAGGATATTGGTGTCTACCTCTTTGACGCCCTTGATGCCGGCGTTTACCAGCGTCGCGAAGTTTCGCCACCCGTTGGTTCCGCTGTTGCGGCCGTCTTCCCACATCATGCCGGAGACCACTTCATTGCCGACCTGCACCATGTCGGGCAGTGCGCCGGCGTCTTTAAATTTTTGGACGCTCTCTTTTGTGTACTCGTACACTTTTTCCGTAAGCTGCGCGAAGTTGAGGCTCCGCCACGCCATGGGCTTATACTGCTTGCCGGGGTCGGCCCATGTGTCGCTGTAGTGGAAGTCGAGCAGGAACTTGAAACCGGCGCCTTTTACCTTTTTGGCGTATTTTATTGTGGAGTCGAGCCCGCAGTACCCGGCGGCGGAGTAGGGGAACGGGTTCCAGCCGGAAGCGTCGTTAGGAACACCGGGGTCGATGGCGGCGGGGTTTGCGAAGAGGCGCAGGCGGATGTAGTTGAATTTGTGGTCCTTGAGTATGTCGAGCATATCCTGTACCTGCCCGTTGTGGGCGTAGCGGGTACCGGTGTTTTCCCGCTGATGCACCCACGAGATGTCGGCTCCCAGCGCGTACGGCTCGCTCTGCGCCGGAGATGTTGACGGGAAAATCATCGTACAGAATGCAAATGTGATGAATAACGGGGTGTTAATGCGTATGGACATGGCATCCCTCCAAAGAAATGGTTACATCTCCCAAATTTCTGTGACATCCCCGGAGATTGCCGGGTCTAATAGTATAATGATGATAATATAATAAGATAATTTGCATTTTGCGGGAATTTTGTTTATATTCTATAGAATATAGGTGGCAGGGTAATTAACCCGGAGGCTCAATTATTATGAACAATACCACGAAATCATCGGTAAAAAGGCTGTTGGTCCTGCTTACGGCGTCTCTCTGCCTTACCTTGTTCGCCGGGTGCTACACTCAACTTATGAGGTATCAGGGCGAGACAGTGCAGGGGCGCGAGGGCGGCGCCTGCGACGAGGGCTGCCCGGAAGAGATAGCGGCCAGCAGCGCCAGGCACCAGATCTGCGTTTGGGAGCGCGATATCTTTGGCTACCCCGAGATGCGCTGCTACAACACGCGCTACCACAGCAGCTGGATGTATTTCCACAGCACGCCGTGGTGGTACCGCAGCAGTTTCGGCTGGTACGACACGCGCGGCTGCCCGCCGCACTACTATTTTGACAGCTACAGCCGTACTTGCCGGCGCTACGGCCACTCTTACCCGCCCCCAAACACGGGTCACGGCGGGGGAGGGGGTGGCAGGCCGCCGGTATCTGTCGAGGATCGCCCGCGCCCGGCGCATCGTTCCGGCCTGGCGGATCCCGCGCCCCGGCCCGAGCCGCCTATGTTCCACGGCAGCTCGCTGAAGAACCTGTCGCCGGTTGGCGCACCGTCACCGTCATCTTCCACCTCCTCTTCTACGACGACATCAACGCCGGTGCAGAAGCAGCCGGAGAGCGGCGGCCTCTCCAAACCGCAGGAGGAGCAGAAGCCGCCTCAGCCGCAAGCCCCGGCGGAACGTCAAAACGGCGATGACAGGCCAAGACCCAGAGGACGGGGGATGTAAATGATAAGGAAAATAGCAGTTTGCGCCCTTTTGTCGCTGTCTGTCCTCATTGCGCCGGCAGCCGCACAGGTCGGTTTCGGCATGGATATGGGCGTAGGCGCCCGCGCGCTCTCGTTCGCCGGCAACCACACTGCCGCGGCCAACGATCTTTCCGCAGCCTACTGGAACCCTGCGGCGCTCGCCTACCTGCCGGTGCGCGAATTCCAATTTTCGTTCGACGCCATGCGCACCTACGGGACCTGCGGTATAACCGGCAGCCGGGTGGTTATTCCCCCAGGCGCGGTAAACGACGACTTCCGCAACAGGTACCGCCTCGGCAATGCCGGCGCGATGACCGCTATCCCCACGGTCCAGGGCGGGCTTACCATCGCAGCGGCCTTCGAAAGCCCCAAATCGTTCGACGATTTCTCCGTATACGAATACAATATGGACGGCGTACACTACGAGGAGAACGTAGCGAAGTACGGCGACCTCAACAGGTTCAATCTCGCGTTCGGCGTGCAGATCGCGCCCCAAATCTCGGCGGGCCTCGCACTCTCGGTCGTTACTGGCGGCTCGGAGGCGGTCTACGATCAGAAAAAAGACCGCGCGCCCTACAACGACATGCAATTCAACCACAGCTACCTCGGCTACTCCACTACCTTGGGCCTGCTCTACCTCCCCACCGGCTACCTCAAGCTGGGTATGCGCTTCCACACGCTAATGAACCTTGACGTCAAGGAGACGGGGTCTTATAAGTATTACGAAGGCGTGCCGGGGGTTGCCGGCATCGGCCGCCCGACCGTCCTGTCCGAGCTCAAGGGCAAGGCCTACGTTGCGCCAAACGGTGCGATAGGCGCCGCCCTCACGCTCCCGTGGCTGACGGCCGCGCTTGACCTCCGCGCCACCCTGCCCTACACCTTCGTCCTGCCCAACGAAAATATAGCCCCCGATTTGCAGGCGCGCTACTTCAAGATGGGCGGCGGCTTTGGGTTCGAGGCCCCGGTGCCTGCCACGTCCCTCGTGCTGCGCGCCGGCTACTCGTTCGACGAGTGCGACCTCTTCCAGATAGTCCACAAGTTCGGCGAAAACGACGAAATAGGCTGGGAAGAGATCGACTGGGAAGAGGGGAGGGGCTTCGAGGTTCTCAGAAACAAGCACACGCTCACCTTGGGAGCTGGCCTTTTCACGTCTGGCCTGGGCCTCGAACTTACGTACGCATGGCAGACATGGGGTATAGCGCACACCGACGGCGTGCGCAGATTAGAGCAGATTTACAATAACCATCGGCTGATGGCGGCAATAATCTTCAGGTATTGATGGGCGGGGGCTTTTCAGATGAAGACAGTATACGTTTACGCGGACGGCGCCTGCTCCGGCAACCCGGGGCCCGGCGGGTACGGCGTTATCCTGCGGTACGGCAAAACCGAAAAGGAGCTATCGGGCGGTTTCTTGGATACGACCAACAACCGCATGGAACTGATGGGCGTCATCACCGCCCTTGAGGCCCTCAAGGAACCGTGCGAGGTGATAGTCACTACCGACTCGCAGTACGTTGTCAACGGGATAGAGAAGGGGTGGGCCGTCAAGTGGAAGGCTAACGGGTGGATGCGCAACAGCAAGGAGAGGGCGCAAAACCCCGACCTCTGGGGCCGCCTTCTGGCTGCGGCAGGGCGGCACCGGGTCCGTTTCGAGTGGATCCGCGGCCACGCCGGCCACGCCGAGAACGAGCGCTGCGACGCGCTGGCGGTAAAGGCGGCGCACAAGCCTGATTTGTCGCCGGACGTCAGAAAATAGCAGGGGCGCGATTTACCGCACGGGTGGTCTATCCATAGATATTCGCCGGCCTTGATTTCCCGCGCGCCATTAAATTATTTTTACGGACTGAGCATCACCAAACCATAAACCCTAAAAACAAGGATCTGTTATCTATGGCAAAGACGATTTCACCGCTCCAGAAAGCCCGCGCGGCCTACAAGCCCAAACTCCCCAAGGCCCTCGCCGCGCACGGCAGCGCGATGAAGCCGGCCAAGGGCGGCGCCACGGAGTCCGTGGCGGACCAAAAAGAGATCAAGGCCCTCTTCCCCAACACCTACGGCCTGCCGGTCGTGACATTCGAAGACCCGGCCGGCGGTAAGCCGGCGGCGATTAAGGCCGGCGTCATCCTCTCCGGCGGGCAGGCGCCGGGCGGGCACAACGTCATCGCCGGGCTCTACGACGGGCTCAAAAATATCAACTCCGGCAGCGAGCTGTTCGGGTTCCTCGGAGGCCCAAGCGGGCTGTTAGATAACAAGTATGTCAGGTTCGACGACAAATTTATTGATGAGTACCGGAATACGGGCGGGTTCGACATCATCGGGTCGGGCAGGACGAAACTGGAGACGGAGGAGCAGTTCGACACGGTCATTAAGAACTGCAAAGCGCTGGAGATCACGGCGCTCGTCATCATCGGCGGCGATGACTCCAACACCAACGCCTGCATGCTCGCCGAGTATTGCGCCAGAAAGAATTCCGGCATACTCGTAGTAGGCTGCCCCAAGACGATTGACGGCGATTTGAAGAACGAGTGGATTGAGGCGTCGTTTGGGTTCGACACGGCGACCAAGGTTTACGGGGAGCTTATCGGCAACATCCTGCGCGACGCCAATTCGGCGAAGAAGTACTGGCATTTCGTCAAGCTGATGGGGCGCAGCGCGTCGCACATCGGGCTTGAGTGCGCGTTTAAGACGCACCCTAACATTACTCTCATTTCCGAAGAGATCGCCGCCAAGAAGACTACGCTGCTCGAGATCGTAAACAACATTGCCGCCATAGTCAAGAAGCGCGCCGAGGCCGGCAAGGATTTCGGCGTGGTGCTGGTGCCGGAGGGGCTTATTGAGTTCGTCCCGGAGATGAAGGCGCTCATCAGCCATCTGAACGATATGCTGGCCCACACTCCGGAGATCGACACGCTTGACGGCGACGATCAGAAAATCGGGTTTATCGTAGGCCGGCTCTCCTCCGCCTCCGCGGAGACGTCATCGGCGTTTTCCTGCCTGCCCAAGTCTATCCAGAGGCAGCTTTTGGACGACCGCGACCCGCACGGCAACGTGCAGGTATCCCGCATAGATACCGAAAAGCTGCTTATAGAGATGGTTGACACGGTGCTTAAGGCGTGGAAGGCGAAGGGCGAGTTCAAGGGCAAGTTTACAACGGTGAACCACTTCTTCGGCTACGAGGGCCGCTGCGCCGCGCCGTCTAACTTCGACGCCGACTACTGCTACAGCCTCGGCTACACGGCTTCGAGCTTGATCGCCGCCGGGCTGACGGGGTACCTGTCGTCGATCCGAAACCTGACCAAGCCCGCCGACCAGTGGGTCGCCGGCGGCATCCCGCTTACCATGATGATGAACCTCGAGCGCCGCCACGGCATGGACAAGCCGGTCATAAGGAAAGCGCTGGTCGAGCTCGAAGGCAAGCCGTTCAAGGAGTTCGCGTCGAAGCGCGACACGTGGGCGATGGACGACGACTACCAGTACCCCGGCCCCATCCAGTACTTCGGCCCGTCCGCAGTCTGCGACTTGACCACGGCCACGATCCAGATTGAGCGGTCGTAGCGGTCAGGTATTGAAGTTCGCATTGCGAGGGGCGCGATTTATCGCGTCCCTGTATTTTTATTATGCCGGTATTGACAGACGCCCGTACATTGATGTATTATTATATATATGATGAAAAAATATATATCTATCCGTACCCTTATTAAAGCCGCCGTAGCCGCTGTGTTGTGTGCTGCCGCCGTATTCGCGCAGCAGGGCCAGGATTGGTTTGCCGGTGAGCCGGTTGCTCCGCAGCGGCCCGCTTCCGCCGTCCAGGCCGCCCCTGCCGCTCAGGCGGTTCCCGCAGCCCCGGCGCCGCAGCCCGCCGCTGAACCTGTTGCTGCGTATGAGGCTGAGGGTGCCGTGCCCGTTGTCGGCGGGCCGTCGCTTATCCTTGCCGGGTCTAATATGCGCTTAGGCACCGAAATCTCCGCCAGGGCTCTGGCCACCGCGCCGTATCTGCACTTCGACCGCAACGCGCTGCCCGGCGAGGGCAAGGTGATGCCGCCGAAGGGCCGCACTGTTTTTCAGCAGTTCGACAGGATAACTGTGAAGCCGTTGGGCAGGAAGTTGAGTTTTGGGGTGGGCGACACGGTATACGTGGTGAACAAGATGCGCTGGGTCTCGTTTAAGGGCCGGCCGGCGCTTATTACCGTACGGGTGGGCAGCGGCGTGGTGCTTGGTTACGCCGGGAAGTCGGCGGTGGTGAGCCTGAACGAGATTTGGGGTGAGATCAACGGCGGGGAGAGTATCGCCAAGGCGGCCTCGTTCAAGCCGTTACAGAGTGAGAGGCTGACAGCCCCCGAGACGGAGGTCAGGGCGTCGGTGGTGCTGCGGGTAGAGGAGACGGTCGTCCCGTATCTCCACCAGTACATTATAATAGACAAGGGTTCCGAGGCCGGGGTCAGGCCGGGCGACTTCTTCAGCATAATGGAGAAGGCCAGGCCCAACAGGCTGAGCGAGGAACTGATGAAGGGGCAGGTGGTGAATGTATCCTCCAACTCGGCTACGCTGGTAATCCAAAAGCTCCGCCATAGCCGGGTCTCCGCCGGTGACGAAGCGGTTTTGAGCTTCAGATCGGAGCCTAAGTAGTATGCCGAACATCTTTTACTTGATGAGCAAGAGGTTTTTGGTAAGCAAAAGCCGCGGCACGGTACGCGGCTCAATAATCTTCATCCTGACCCATCTCCTGCTCATTATAGGGTTAATATTTACCACCGAGATAATCCTGCTCCTTTTGGGCACTGCCGATATCCACGTCCCCCTGGCCGGGAAAATCCTAAGCATAATTACCTCTCTCTCATGGTTTTGACGTACCGGTTTTGGCATGCGCTGATTTTGAATTGGATTTTGATTTTTATTTTTTTGCATCTTGACACCTCCATATATTATATTAGTACCAGTATTGTGCAGTACCCCTGAAAATCGCGGAAGTGGTGGAATTGGTAGACGCGCTAGGTTCAGGTCCTAGTGGGTGCAAGCCTGTGGGAGTTCGAGTCTCCCCTTCCGCATTTTTTTAATCCCTATCTACGTCCCGGCAGCCAGCGATGCAAGAAAATAACGACAACCTTACGACCCCAGGCTCCCGCTCAGGCGTTATTCAGGTGCTTGACCCGTCCGTGGTGGAGAAGATCGCCGCCGGCGAGGTGGTCGAGCGCCCCGCGTCTGTCCTCAAGGAACTGATCGAGAACTCTATAGACGCCGGCGCCACGCGCGTCGATGTGGCGGTTGAGGAGGCCGGCTTTTCTATGATGCGTGTGTCCGACAACGGCTGCGGGATGTCGCGCGCCGACCTCGGGCGCAGCGTGCTGGCCCACGCGACGAGCAAGATACGGTCGGCGGATGATTTGTTTTCCATAGCGACGATGGGGTTCCGCGGCGAGGCGCTGGCGAGCATCTCGGCTGTCAGCCGGGCGTGTGTCGTCACGTCCGACGACGATTCGGGCGGGCTTGGCTGGGAGCTTGCCGTTGAGGGCGGCGTGAGCGGCGATATCGAGCCCGCGCCCCGGACCCGCGGGACTACGGTCACTGTGCGCGACCTCTTCTTCAACGTCCCCGCACGCAAAAAATTCATGAAGACGGCGCGGGGCGAGCAGTCCGCCATCACTAAGATACTTGAGCAGCTCGCGATACCGTTTCCGGGGATACACTTTACGGCTACGGTCGATGGCAAGAGGGTGATGGACCTGCCGCGGGTGGGGAGCCTGCGTGAGCGTATCTGCTCGGTCGCCGGCAACGATTTTGCGCGCGGGCTGGTCGAGTGCGAGGGCGAGGGTGAGGGTGAGGGGGGGGGCGGGATGTCGGCGCTGGTGTACGTGTCGTCGCCGGAGAAACTGCAGAGCAAGCCCCGTTTCCAGAGTTTGTACGTAAATTTGCGGCGGATAGACAACGATTCGGTGAATTTCGCGGTGCGGGAGGCGTTCGCGCAGTATCTGGGGCACGGCAACCGGCCCGCGTTTTTCTGCTTTTTGGATGTTGACCCGAACAAGGTAGACGTGAATGTGCACCCCACGAAGCAGCAGATGAAGTTTGACGACGAGCGCGGGGTGTTCGGGTTCATTTACCATGTGGTCAAGGAGGGGCTGCGAAATTCCGGGCTCGGGCGGAAGGACTTGCCGGCGCAGGGGCAGGGGTACTGCCCGGCGTCTAATCCCATACAGGAGTTTTACGATAGGATAGGTACCGGCGGTATTGACGGCGCAGCCGGCACCGGCGTCAGCACGGTTGACGACATCAATGCTATTTTCGGCCATGACACCGGCGGCCCTCAGATGTCGCTGGACTTTTCGGCGGTTGGCGGGGGAAGGGCGTCTGCGCCGTCTGTGGATGCCGGGGCTAATGATGACGGCAATGCTGCCGTAATAATAGGAGATATAGGCGCGGCGGACAGCGGGCGTTCATGGGAGATGATCCAATGCTACCAAATTCATGGAATTTTTGTGCTTGCGCCCATAAAAAACGGTATATTATTGATAGACCAGCACGCCGCGCACGAGCGTGTGCTGTACGAGCAGGCGCTTTTGGACTTGGAGAGCGGGCGGCCCGTTTCGCAGCAGTTGCTCCTCCCTATAATTATAGAGATGAGCCCGGCGGAGAAGGCAGTGGTTGACGAGGTGAGGGACAGTTTTACGAATTTGGGCTTTGAGATTGCCGATTGGAGCGGCAATTCGGTGTCGGTGTCGGCGATGCCGGCGTTTTTGCGGTACGGGGAGGCGGAGGCCGCGGTACGCGAGATGGTGCGCTACCTGCTCGACGGCCGCAGCCCCGGCGCGATGCGTGAGCCGGTGAAGCGGTTTGCGGCGGCGTTCGCCTGCGGGGCGGCTATAAAGTCGGGGCAGAAACTGAGCCAGGAGGAGATGAACGCGCTCATTAATGCGCTCTTTGCGGCGGACAACCCATACGCCTGCCCCCACGGGCGGCCTACGCTCGTGCGGATCTCGGTCGATGAGCTGACGAGGCGCTTTTTGCGGTGATGCCGGGCAATGGAAATATATTTTGCTATTTTGGCGGAAAGAAACTATATTATATATTGTTGTAGTGGTATCAGACCGTATGATATGAGGGTACTATGGACGAGAATTTAAAAGAGAGCGTTTGCACGTTCAAACTGCCGGAGCGTTTCACCGCCGACACTCCGCGCAATATTATTTCAGAGCTCCAGGATCTGCCGGAGTGCGACAGTTCCTGCGTGGTACTCGACATGAGCGCTACCACGTCTATGGACAGCGCCGGTATAGGCGTGCTCGTCTTCCTCTACAAGGAGCTGACGGCAAAGTCTAAGGCCCTGGTCTTGCGCAGGCCGCACAGGAACATCTACGGCCTGCTAATGGAGACAGGCATAGACAGGCTCTTCGACGTAGAGCTCTCTTCCGGGCTTAAGAAGGCAGATGCCGGCCTGAGCGATCTAAACGTGCAGCTGCAGATGGACGCCGAAATGCAGGGAGACATCTGCGTAATTGCGCTGAAGGGCGTGATGAACTACCCGTCCGGCTCCATGACCTTCAAGAAAAACATGTTTTTGACGCTTGCTGCTGGCAACAAAGTGTTGCTCGATTTCAAAGAGCTCGCTTTCTTCGACAGCCTGAGCGTGGGGTCGGTGCTGCGGCTCAGCAGGCTGATGATCGACAGCGGCGGGTCTATGAGGATCTGCTGCGCGAACCACGTAGTCAGGAACGTATTCGAGAGCCTGGGGGTCGATGCAATAATACCGTTCTACGATACTAAGGAAGCCGCGCTTGACAATTGGAAATGACGGGGCGCGCGCTGTTGCCGTGGATGACGGCGGCTGCGGGCTATCTGCGGACGGACCCGCGCGCCTGCCTGCCGTCGCGTTCAGATCCATAGGGTGCCGGACCAACCAGGAGGAGATGTTTGCGCTAAGGGCCGAACTGTCGTCGCGGGGATTTATAGTGACGGATGAGCTTGATAGGGCGGATATTATCGCCGTCAATACCTGTTCGGTAACATCGCTTACGGAATCTAAAACAGGCAGATTCATAAAGTCGCTTGTGCGCGTCAATCCCGGTGCGCGGATATTGGTGACGGGGTGTTTCGCGCAGCAGCACGGGGAGGCGGTGCTCAAATATCCCGGTGTGGCGTGGGTTGTTGGCAATGGGGACAAGCACCGTATCCCGGAGATAATATCAACACGAAAACAGGGGAGCTACCTTTCGGGGATAGACGGTAACAGCCGGGTGTTTTGGGAGGATAAGGTTCTTGGGCCCGCAGAGTCGGGGCGGACGAGGTTTTCGCTGAAGATTCAGGAGGGGTGCGGTTTTGGGTGCGCTTACTGCATTGTCCCGTCGCTTAGGGGGCCGTCCCGCAGCGCCCCGCGGGCGCTGGTCGTCGAACAGTTCAGGCGGGCGGTTGACAATGGTTACAGGGAGATTGTGCTGACCGGGACGCATATCGGGCAGTACGGCGGGGGTGGCCGGCATACCGGCGTCAGTCAGGATGTCAATGCGGGCGGCCATCCCGGCGCCGGCCTGGAATCGCTATTGGAGGATCTCTTGAAGATTCCCGGAGATTACCGCATCCGCCTGAGCTCTCTGGATCCGCGGGACTTGACCGACGGGATAATGGCGCTGGCCGGATCGCACCCCCGCGTCTGCGACCACCTCCACGTCAGCGTCCAAAGTTTGTGCCCTGAGGTGCTGGAATTGATGGGCAGGCCGCACCGGGGGGTTGATAAATTGGCCGCCCGGCTGCGCGGATTCCGGCAAAAATACCCGGCGGCGGGGCTTGGCGCCGACCTGATAGCTGGGCATCCCGGGGAGACCGGCGCCATGTTCGGGGCCGGGCTGGCCGCCGTTGAGTCGGTGGGTTTTACGTACGCCCACATCTTCCGCTACTCTAAGCGTTTGGGCACGAAAGCGGCGGAAATGGCGGGGCAGGTGGACGAGCCGGTCAAAAAAAAACGGAGCGAGGCCTTGCGAGCGTCTGTAGAAAAAA
>WQRV01000091.1 GCA_009786575.1 Chitinispirillia bacterium
CTAAAACTTATTTTTAACCATATTAGGGTTAGGTCTAATCTGAGGCAACGAATATAGCACTACAAATACCTTCGGTTAGCTTTTATTATGAGGCAACGCGCGTTTCGTACCCGCGCATGAGCTCCACAATTACCGCCCCTGCATCTTCCTATTTAGACTTCAGCTCGTCTACCCCGTCCCACTCCTCGCCCGGCGGGTTTTTGATGTACTCTTCGCAGGATTTTACGAAGCGGGCCGAGGGGGTGGGTTTTTCCGGGCCGTTTTTCCTGTTGGGTTCCAGCGCGTCGGCCTTGGTGAAGCAGGCGAGCGCTTTTTGCCAGTCTCTTGCGTAGTAGCAGTCTATGCCCTGATTGTAGACAGGCAGCAGTTCTTTCATTTCGTCCGGCAGTTCGCCTTTTTTGCTGATGAGTTCGTATACCGCCACTGCCTCGCTTTTGCCCACTACCCGTATGCACCCTAATTTTCTTGTTTCGAATTCGTCCTTTACTATATCGTATGTAAAGCTGCTTATCATTGTGCTTATCCCGTACTGTTTCGCGGCGCCTTCGAGGCGTGCGGCGAGGTTTACGGAGTCGCCCATCATGGTGTAGTTCATGCGCACGGCAGAGCCCATGTTGCCGGTGATCATTTCGCCGGTGTTTATGCCTATTCTCATCTGCATATTGTGTACGATTTGGGGCCACTTCTCCTTTTCGCCGCATTTGTCGCCGCATTTTCTCTCGGCGCATTTCCTGTCGCACTTTTCGGTGGCCCATTTTTGGCGGAAATCGGAGAGTTTTTGCTGCATGTCGATAGCCGTCTGGCAGGCTTTGGCGGCGTGGTTGGGGATTAGGGCCGGGGCGCCGAAGAAAGCGATAATCGCGTCGCCCTCGTACTTGTCGAGCGTGCCGTAGTGCGAGAGGAGGATGTCGGTCATGCCGGTCAGGTATTCGTTTAGGAGCTCCACTAAGCGCGTGGGCGAGCCGAGCTGTTCGGAGAATGTTGAGAATCCGGCGATGTCTGTGAAGAATGCGGTGCGCACGCCGGCGTCGCCGCCGAGTTTGGGGCTCTGTTTCTCGTAGTACATTTTGTCGATAAGTTCCGGCGAGAGGTACTGTTTGAAGGTGTCTTGCAGGAATTTTCTGTTTTTCTCCTCTGTCATGTACCGGTAGACCATTACGCCTGTGAACGCGAGCGCTATGGTGATTATCGGGCGCACCATTTCTATCCAGATGAGCGAGTTGTCGAAGACGTGAATTGCGGCTAAGGTGTAGGCGGCGAGCCACGCGGCCGCGAATATGCCGCCCAGAAACGGTTTCATCAGGAACGCCATGAGCGCGGCGGTGAAGCCTACGGTCAGGAGGATCGCTATGTTCTGCCAGTCGGTGAGGCGGTGTACGTAGGTGTCGGTGAGTATGGAGTTTATTATGGACGCGTGTATCTCGACGGCGGGGAACTCGCGGTCGTGCGGGGCGGCTTTTATATCGAGCATGGCGGGGGATGTGGAGCCTACGATGAATACATTGCCTTCCATCGAGAACTTTATGTTGTTCTCCATTATGTCGTAGAAGGGGAAGTACGGGAACGGCTTCGACTTGGGGCCGAAGTAGGTTACGATGTGGCTGTTGTCGCGGCCGAGCGGTATGCGCGCGCTCTTGCCGAAGTCGCGCCGCGTTCCGGGTTCGATGGATTCTAGTACCTGGGGCCCGGCGGCGAGCAGCTCTTCGAGCGTTTGGGCGCGCAGTACGGGCAGCGACGAGACGAGGATGCCGCCTTCGCGCTTCACCCAAAAGTCGAAGGTCAGCAATTTTCTGGCTGTTTCGGGATTGAGTTCGAAATCGTCCGGCGTGAGGGCGGAGATGGTTTTTATGTCGAGCGCACGAAGCCAGATCTGCTCGTCGCCGGAGAATATTTCCCACTCGTCCTCCGAATCCCGCCGCACGGTGTAGCCGGAGCCGATCTCTTTCTCGCCGCCGGCCGCCATATTGCCGATTCCGCCCTTGTCTTCCAGCGAGAGCATCTCTTTGATGATCGCGGTGAGGTCGTGGGGGAACATCCCGCCGCGTGTTTTGAGGCAGGGGCGCCCGGCGTCGTCGCGGAACAGGGCGGTGTAGGAGGTGATCATGGTCTGCGGCCCGCTGCCGGCCGAGGCTATTTGGCCGCTGTTGGCCATGATCATCCGCAGCTGCGTTTCGGAGAAATCGGGGTAGGAGAAGCGCACGGCCCCGCTCGTGTCCTTGAAGATTTTGAACGGTTTGCCTATGTCTATGTGCTTGTCCGGTACGAAGGCGATCTCGCCGTTGGGGGTGCCATAGAGGGTAGCCGCAACACGGATGCTCATGGGCAGGTACATCGGCTTTATCTTCTCGAGTTTGTACAGGAGCGGTATCTGCCGGGTGACCGAGGAGTTGTCGATGTCTATTACGTTGACGTGTCCGAGCTGCCGCGCCGCCTGCGCGTTCTCGGGGTAGATGCCGTTGATGATCGTTTTGGTGTGGTAGATATGCCGCAAGAGCGAGTCGGGCATGTCAACCGCCGACGCGGGGTTGAGCGAGTTGTGCCACTCCATGTTCATGCGGTGCGCGATCTGCGAGGTGTAGTCGTGGTAGTCGCTTGTGTCGTATAGCGCGATTCCGAGGGTCACCCGCCCGCTGCGCCGGATGGCGTCCGCGAACTGTATGTCGTAGTTCACCGCGCTTTTCAGCCGGCCGTAGAGCATGTCTGAGTTTTCGGACAGGACGGCATCGCCGGCGACCGCGTCGCTGAGCACCTTGGCGAGCCGGTTGTAGCGGGTCTCGTCCTCGCGGTCGAAGAAGAGCACATCGAAGGCGATCGCCGCCGGGAAGTGCGAGGAAAGCGAGTCCACCATCTTGGCCTGTATCCCCCGGTCCCAGCCCCAGTACACCCCCATCTTCTCCATGCTGCGCTCGTCTATGTCCACAATGTGGATGCCGTAGCCGGGGAACTCCACGCCGTCCATGGCGTCCGGGTACTTTATGCGGTACCGCCAGTCGTAGGTTGTGCCCTCTATTCTGGTGGTCAGCTGCACGCCGGCGTACTGCAGGAGAAGCGTGGCACCGGCACTGAAGAGGAGGCTCAGGGCGAGGATGGTCGAGAATTTTTTGATCGATTTCGTCATAATGTTCCTATAGTTTGGGGGTTGGAGATGTTTTAACTCCATAATTAATATATATTATGTACAGTAGGGTCTGCCAGAAATTATATTATGGTATTAACAAGTTTACCGATAACTGATAAGGAGCGGATTATGGCGGTAATATTGGATGGCAAGGCGCTGGCTAAAGAGACGGAGGCGGCGCTGACGGAGCGGGTGCGGAAGTTTAAGGAGCGGACGGGCCGCGTCCCGCAGCTGGCTACCATTTTGGTAGGGAATAACCCGGCCTCGGCCACGTACGTGAAGATGAAGGGCAACGCCTGCGCGCGGGTGGGGATGCTTTCGAAGCGGATTGAGATGCCCGGGGAGACGACCACGGAGCAGCTTCTGGGGCAGATTGGTGCGCTTAACGCCGACCCGCTGGTCGATGGGATCCTCCTGCAGCACCCCGTCCCCAAGCATATCGACGAGCGGGCCGCGTTCGAGGCTATATCATTAGAGAAGGACGTTGATGGTGTGACGAGCCTCGGGTTCGGGCGGATGTCTATGGGGTGCGGAGCATACGGCAGCGCGACGCCTACGGGGATCATGCGGCTGCTCGATCATTATAAGATAGACATAGAGGGGAAGTTCGCGGTGGTCATAGGCCGCAGCCCCATCATAGGCAAGCCCATGGCGATGATGCTGCTCAACCGGAACGCGACCGTGGTGATTTGCCACTCCAAAACGCGGGGCCTGCCGGATATTATGCGGTATGCGGACATTATCATCGGCGCGGTCGGGAAGCCGAAGTTTATCAAGGCGAGCTGGATCATGGACGGCGCGGTGGTCGTCGATGCCGGGTACCATCCGGGCAATGTGGGGGATATCGATCTGGAGGGGGCGTCGTTTAAAGCAGGCGCCTACACGCCCATCCCCGGCGGCGTGGGGCCTATGACTATATCCACGCTTATATTGCAGACGATGGATGCGGCGGAAAAATCCGTTTCGTGACCGTATGCGGGCGGCCGGGAACGGCCGCCGCTGCAAAAAAATACCGTTAATTTGAAGGGTGTGATGGATATAACCAACAACAATCAATTCCGCTCTGCTTTCATCGCCCTGTTCGGCCGGCCCAACAGCGGCAAGTCTACGCTGATGAACACGGTGCTGCAGGAGACGATATCGATCGTTACATCGTTACCCCAGACTACGCGTCAAAACATCAAGGGGATATATAGTGAGGATAATCTGCAAATAGTTTTTGTCGATACCCCCGGGATGCACAAAGGGAAGCACACACTTAACGAGATGATGAGGGAGCAGGCGGTGTCGGCGGTGGTGTCGGGGGTGGACCTGATTTGCTATCTGGTAGACCTGTCGAGGGATTTCGGCGACGAGGAGAGCGACTGCGCGGCCTGTGCCGCGTCGTCGTCCGTCCCTGTATTATTAGTTTTTAATAAGGTCGATTTGTGCGGTGATGTTGACGGGAAGGTCAAGGCGTTCTTATCGGCATATAAGGGGTTTAAGGACGCGCCGATGATCAAAATATCGGCAAGCAGCCCCAAATCAAAAGAAATATTCCTCGCGGCTGTCAACCCGCTGATCCCCGAAGGCCCCAAGTATTTTGATGACGACTCATTGACGGACGCGAGCATGCGCACTATCGCCGCCGAGTTCATCCGCAAACAGGTAATCGTAAACACCCGCGAGGAGGTGCCGCACGCCGTGTTTGTGGAGATCGAGGAGTACCGGGAAACGCCGCAGAAGCACGAGATCGTGGCGGGCATCCACGTTGAGACGCAGGGGCAGAAGGGGATCATCATAGGCTCTAAAGGTGCGCTGATTGACAAGATAAAAAAGTTCGCCCGCCGCGACATCGAGAACCTTGTTGGCGGGAAGGTATCACTGAAACTGCACGTAAAGGTTACGCCAGGCTGGCGTGACGACAGTAACTTTTTGAGGGGGATGCAATGAAATACATAGGCCCGCACGTGTCAATATCCGGCGGCGTACAGAACGCGCCCGTAAACGCGTTTGAGCTGGGCGCGGCCGGTTTTGGGATGTTCAGTAAGAACCAGCGGCAGTGGGCCGCCAAGCCGCTTGACGCCGCGGCAATCGGCGCGTTTAAGGAGAACATGACGCGGTGCGGGTACGGGCCGCAGTCGGTCCTCGTCCACGACAGCTACCTCATCAACATCGGAAATCCCGACGGCGATAAGCGGGCGCGTTCTGTAGACGCTTTGATTGACGAGGCGCGAAGGTGCGCGGATCTTGGTTTGACGCTTTTAAACATCCATCCCGGCAGCCACCTTGGCGAGGCGGGTGTTGACGAGTGTTTGGAGATGATCGCGGAGTCGGTCAATACGGTCCTCGATAAGACGGAGGGCGTTACTATCGTCCTCGAGACCACCGCCGGGCAGGGCAGCAACGTAGGCGGGCGCTTCGAGCATCTGGCAGCGATTATAGATAAGGTAGACGATAAGTCGCGCGTGGGCGTCTGCATAGATACCTGCCACATCTTCGCCGCGGGCTACGACATACGGGACGTGAACAGGTACGTGGCTACCATGATGGAGTTCGACCGCGTCGTAGGGTTTAAGTACATCCGCGGCCTGCACCTGAACGATGCCAAAAGTTCGCTCGGCAGCGGCGTTGACAGGCACGACAGCATCGGCAAAGGGCAGCTGGGGACGGAACCGTTTCGGCTGCTCATGGAGGACGACAGGTTCAACGGGATACCCTGCGTGCTTGAGACGGTCGATGAGAGTATCTGGAGAGACGAGATAGAGATGCTGAGGGGATGGATGAACTGATGAAGCCCCTGTCGTGGTATAAATCGCTTTCTCTGCCCAAAAACCGCAGGCAGTACGGGTATTTTTTGATTGAGGGGAAGAGGGCGGTCGATCAGGTTTTGACGTTTCACCGCGATAGTGTTGAGGAGATATTATGTACGGACGGCGCGCTGCCGTCAATACCGTTATCGAATGATGTCCCGGTCCGCACATTGCCGGATGTCAACATAAAGTCGATATGCGCCTCCAAAACGCCGCAGGGCATTGCGGCGCTGGTGCGGATCCCGGCGGATGTCTATACCTCAAAAATCCCGGAGCGGCCATCCCTCAATAACAGTGTCCTCTTACTGGAACATATTCAGGATCCCGGAAACGCCGGCACGCTTATCCGCACAGCCGCGGCTTTTGGCGTGGGGGGGGTAATACTCAGCGATCAGTGCGCCGACCCGTTTTCTCCCAAGGCTGTCCAGTCCACGGCCGGATCTTTATTATCGGTATGGATACGCAAGACGGACCGGTACATGCCGATGATAGACGAATTGAAAGATAGCGGCTATAAATTGATCGCCGCCGACCTTGACGGGTCGGAATCGCACGGTTTCATTAATGGTATAGGCAAACACATTTTGGCGTTGGGCAGCGAAGGGCCGGGGCTGACCGCCGGTATGCTTGACAGGTGCGATTACAGTATAAGGATTCCCATTGCGGAGAGCGGGGCCGAATCCTTAAACGTGGCGTCGTCGGGCGCTATATGTATGTTTATGCTTCGTCGAAGTCGTTGATTTCGTTAATATCGTCTATCGGGAAGCTCACAGTGTCTTCCATCATTTCCCCCTGGCCGGGGTGGTCTTCGGACGCGAGCGTGATCCGTTTCTTACCGTTCTTTTTCGAGGTGTACATAGCGAAGTCGGCCCGGCGCACCAGCGTCCTTTCGTCGTCGCCGTCTTTAGCCTCGGCTATGCCTATCGAGAGGCTCGTATCCCCGAATTTCATTTCGCAGAACTGGTGCTGTATCCTCTCGGCCACTACCTTAGCCTGGCCCATATCGGTGTCGGGCAGTATTATCACGAACTCGTCGCCGCCGTACCGGAAGCCGGCGTCTATGTCTTTGCGGATGCAGGCCATTATCACCTCGCCCAGCGACTTCAGCACGCCGTCTCCGCGCTGGTGGCCCTCGGTGTCGTTGAACTCTTTGAACCTGTCTACGTCCATGTAGATGATGGCGAGCTTTCTCTCCGCGTGGCGCTTGAGCCTCGAGAACTCGCTCCTTATGACGCTGTAGAAGTGGCGGCTGTTGTAGAGGTTGGTCAGGTCGTCGGTTATGGAGAGCTTTTCCAGCTGCTGGCTCTTGTGCTGCAGCTGCGCTTCTAAATATTTCCGGTCGGTAATGTCCTGCGCGGTGACTACGAACCCGCCGTCGCGCATCCTGGAGACGCACATGTTGACGGTGATTTCGCGGCCGTCGCGCTTCTTCATTAGTATCTCCGCGCTTGCCGACTCGTCGCCCGTTTCGGCCGGCTGCATACGCTCCTTGTCGGCCGGGTCGGCGAAGAGCATTTCGAAGGGTTTGCCGACGATCTCCTCCTGGCTGTAGCCGAAGTGGTTCTGCGCGCCCCGGTTGAATTTTAGGATGAGGTAATCACGGTCAAGCGATATAATAATATCCGATGTATCTTGCAGGATACTTTCAAAGTAGCGCGTTGTGTTCTGGAACCGCTTGAAGAGGGACCGGTTCTTCTCAATGCTTATCTGGTCGGCCGCGATCTGTTTGCCGATGGAGACCGCCATAAGCACGTTCCAGAGCATGGCCCCGAGGAGCAGCGGCACGCCTGCGTACCAGGGCAACAGGGCGGCGGCAACGACGGCGATGACGTTGAAAACGCCGAGCGTGAGGCTCAGCGTGCGTAAAAACGCCTTGCTCGGCGCCTTGCCGTCGGAGATGTCCACCTTCCACCGCTGGAGCAGCTTGCCCAGTTCGGGAACCTTGCTTGAGAATCGTATCGGCAACTTCGATTCCTTGATTATAGTTATCGGATACGCGCTGTATACCTATACATTATAATAATATAATAAATTTCTCACAAAGTCAAAGACAAAATGACAAAAGTCAATATTCGCCATTGCCCACCAATCCGCCGGTTTTAGCGATTTTCGCACAAAGTTTGACATTTTTGGCCCAAATGATATATATTTATATGTTCGGCGCGTTTATTGAAAAAACGATTGAATATTATACCCGTACCGCCCTGCAACTGCACGGCAGCCATGATGTTGCAGGACGGTGCAGGTATAAAATATTTAATCGTGGGATCTATAAAACGCGAAAATAACGCTAAAAACGCTGTTCAGGGGCACAAATGCCGGGTACAGAGTACGCAGTCATCATCGCGCTGTCCTTCATCTCGGCCGTAATCGCGAGTACGGCGATACAGATTATTTTACACACCAGGCTCGCGCTCCTGTTTGCCGACACCCCCGACCACCGCAAGGTCCACACTACCCCCATACCGCGGGTGGGCGGTATCGCCATGATTGTCGCCATGCTCGCGGTGACGTTGGCCTGGTACGCGCTCTCCGCGAAAAGCGGTTTTTTGCCTATCCCCTCCGGCCTCTTCTGGTCCATCATCGCCGCCGCGACTACGCTTGGGGCGCTCGGTTTTTTGGACGACTCAAAGTTCGTCAATATCCGTGTGCGGCATAAACTTACGGTGGTTGTTGCGCTCTCGCTCATAACGGTTTACGTCTTCGGCGTCCACCCCGGTTCCATCTCGGTCTTCGGCCTGTTCGTCATCCCGGAGGCCGTGAGCAAGGCCATCGCCGTGCTGTGGATAGTGGGGCTCATTAACGCCTACAACTTAGTGGACGGCCTCGACGGGTTCGCCGGGACGATCTCCATCCTCTCGCTCCTCGGCGTCGCGGCGGTCTCCCTGCTTGCCGGCTGCTTCGTCACCTCTGTGCTCTGCCTCTTCGCCGTGGGCGCGGCCATAGGCTTTTTGGTCCACAACGCCCCGCCGGCCCGGGTCTTCATGGGCGACACCGGATCCTGCTTCCTGGGCTACATGATCGCCCTCTTAACGATCCGCGCCGCCTTCCTCATGGAGGGGAGCGGCAAGGTGCCCATCGTCATGCCGCTCCTCGCCGGCATCCCCATCCTCGAGGTCTTCGTTACCATACTGCGCCGCTACTTCAGCGCAAACGACATGGGGGTCGGGCGGACGCTGCGGCACATCGTAACCGCCGACAGCTCCCACCTGCACCACCGGTTCCTCTTCCACGGCTTCTCGCACCTCGAAACCTGCGTCCTCATCGGCATACTCACCACCACTATTGTGGGCGGCGCCGTCTGTGTCATGCTGGCTGATATATCGTACATGCCGTGGGTGGCGGTTTACCTCCTCATACCGGTGGTGACCGCGCTATACCGCCTGCGCTTCAAGGGCTCGCTCATAGCGCCCATCTGCCCGGAAGAACTGGCGCGCAACATCAGGCTGGCGGCAAAAAGAGCCCACACCGTGCGCCTCAAACTGTTCTACAACGACCTGCTAATGCAGGCCGCCATGGCGGTGCCGGTGTTCGCGCTGATGATCTATCTGATGATGATGAATTGATAATTTATCGATGTAATGGATGACAATAACACCGCCAAACACCAATTTAGTGTGCGGTAATCCACACTAAACCGGATAAATATATAACAGGAGGCGTAACATGTTTGACGCAATGAGAATCAAGGACGGCGCGGTATCGTGGATACGCGAATATTTCGGCCAAAAGGGGATAGGCTGCTGCGCCGTGGTGGGCATAAGCGGCGGCAAAGACAGCTCCGTTACCGCCGCCCTCTGCGCAGAGGCGCTCGGTAAAGACAGGGTCTTCGGCGTGCTGATGCCGCGCGGGGAGCAGTACGATATAGACATCTCCCGCGAACTGGTGTCTATCCTCGGGATCAAACACTGCGTAGTCAACATAAAAGAGTGCGCGGACGCACTCCTCTCGTCCATCAACGCAACGGGGTTGACAATGACAAGGCAGGCCGAGGTCAACACCCCCGCGAGGATCAGGATGGCCACCCTCTACGCCGTATCCGCAATCGTCAACGGCCGCGTCGTCAACACGTGCAACATGAGCGAGGACTGGGTGGGCTACTCCACAAAATTCGGCGACAGCGCCGGCGACCTCAGCCCGCTGGCCAACCTGACAGTCACAGAAGTAAGGGCGATAGGCAGGGAGTTAGGGTTACCGCCAAAAATAGTAGATAAAGTCCCGGAGGACGGGCTGTCCGGCCTGTCGGACGAGGAAAATCTCGGATTCACCTACGCGGTCCTCGACCGCTACATAAGGGAAGGCGCCTGCGGCGACCCCGTTGTCAAAGAAAAGATCGACACACTGCACAAACAGAACCTGCACAAGCTGCAGCTGATGCCGTGCTTTGAGTACAAGCCGTAGCGGATTTGTATTGTTTTTGCGGGGAATTTATTATATTATGCGGAACAGAGTTTTTATATCGTCCATGATGTATATTTAACTAATCAGCATTAACGGCAGCGTCTCCTTATGGTGGTGGCGCATCTCCGGTTTTCAAGACTATCACCTTGAAAACGAATCTCTCGGTTTAAAACGGGCCCTGCGGCCCGGCCATTGGGCAGAATTGCGCCGATGGCGAATCTCTCTTTCTCTACGGGGACACGCCCCCGGCTGCCGCAACTCCAACGGGCAGCAAATAGCGGATTTTACCCAAAAACAATGTTCACAACCACAACTTTCCATTGGAAAGGTAGGCAATTTTGTACGAAAAATATATAATGCCGCGCAGCGCCAATAGCATATCTGAGGCACAGGAGCTCATAAGGCTGCTGGTAGATATTCCCATAACAAACGCCAAACTTGGGATAACTGCGGTCTTGTCGAACAGGTCTATTAAAAAATTAGGCAGCGAGAAGGCGGCAAAAAAGTCGGTATCTCCGCGACTTCATGCAAAAGCGGTAGCAAATGTTGATATTCTTTTTGAAAATGCTAAATTTCAAATCAAACACCCTAGTACTGGAGGTAATGGAGAGATATATCGCCTAGGGGCATTGATACTTGATGAAAAAACGAACGCCTTATTTCCGATAAAACTTACGGTAAAAGTCCTTGACAATAACAGAGGAAATAGAATCTATAGTGCTGAAGTACTTGAATTTCAAGAAAAAACGGACTCCGCAGGGCAGTCAACTGGCGACCGGCAACACATAATTTGCGCTACCAACCGGCAAGTTCCGATTGCGGAGTCCAACTATATAGACAAAAAATTGAACTCCGCAGGGCGCTTAACATTGGGCTCCCGATATGAGAGCCTGTTCGTTCCGATTACGGAGTTCAATACCAAAATGCAAGAACTGTTGAATAATGTCAAAAATAGTTGAACGTACTTCTGGCTTAATAGGCTACCCTCATGACGAGGGGTGCACTATTCCGATTACGGAATTCAACATTATTAAAATAACACATTCCCCCAAAAAAGTCAATACCCCCTCCCATTTTTCCTCCACCCGTCCCCCCAAATCCCATCCCAATCCCCGCTAACTCCTTTAAAATCATGCTATTATGAGGCCAATGGCCGAAATTGCCGTGATTTACTCTAAAAAAAATTTGACATGCGTAATGCCGGGAATGTATATTAGGATATAGGTAATTTGGCGGGGCGGACGTTTGGCCCTGCCGGTCTGCAGACATGGGGTGAAGGGTGATGATGGTACTTGCGGTGTTGGGCGCTTTGATTATACTCGCGTTGACCGCCACATATACGTCACGCCCTGCGGCGAATTGCCTTAACGGCAGCCTGACAAGTGCCGGACGGTTCGGCAGGTCATACCCCCCCCCCCCCCCC
>WQRV01000092.1 GCA_009786575.1 Chitinispirillia bacterium
CTTCGACTCCGCTCAGGCAACGGTCCCGGTGGCTGAGCGGAGTCGAAGCCACGGTGGGTGGTACAAATGGCAATTTCCAACGATAATACCTGTAGGGGCGATCGCCCGCCGGAATTACGATATTGCGTTTGATTTCAACGTATAACGCAATCCCGGCATCGCGGGGCGTTGCACGCAACGCCTCTACGTGGGATTGTTGGTGTATTTTGCGGGATATTGTAATCCGTGCGTTGGCGGGCGACCGGGGACGGTCGCCCCTACAAAATCGTGCGTGTAATTTCGCGAAACATTACAATCATCAACACAACGATAAATTACCATTTACCGCGCAATCCTGTTATTGCCTGCTGTTAGGGTGATTGTCCAGGCGGTTTTTTGGGATGGGTGGAGGGTGCGTTCTATGAAGGGTTCGAAGGAGAAGGTGTTTTTGTTGGCCCAGACGGGGCATTTGGCCACGGGGTAGTCCGTTGCGAGGATGAGTTGCCCGGCTGTGGGGTGCGGGATTTCGAATGTTAGTTTATCTTCGCAGACGCCGATCAGCTGAAACAGGCCCTTGGGCCAGGGGTATTCCGGTTTCATCCTTATCATCCCGCTGTCATCAATATCATACCCGGCGTTTTGGGGCAGGTTTATGACCGGGGGGCTTATTTTGCCGCATGTTAAGTTGGGGTTGAGCGGGAAGAAGGGGTGCGAGAACCAGAGTATTGGTACGTCATCGCCGGAGATATTTTCAACGGAGGTGGCTGATTCGATTCTGTTGCCGGCGATCCGCACCTCGCGCCGCAGTTTTATTGACTGTTGCTGCGTTGACATTGCCGCATAATCATCCCCTTTGTCAATATCCCAGTGGCAGGGCTGTACTAATTCCGGCGATTTGAACGCTTCCGGCATCCCCTGCCCGTCAAACGGTATTGGGCAGGGGTCGGGGTAGTGGGGGCCGGACATCAGCGGCCGCCCTTCCCTGTCGTAAATCTGCCAGATGTACCCGCCGTGGCAGTACCTTGTCCCCAGCTGTTCGAGGTCTTCGCCGGGGTTGCGTATCTCCGCGGAGAGATTATTGTTTTTGATAGTGATCATATATCAATATAAACCGTCTTACCCCTTATAAACATCAATATAGACCTCTCCGGTGAGTCCCGACAGCTTTCCGTTGAGGTTGAGGACATTGTCTATATTGTTTACGACCTCTACCTCGAGGCGGTTTCTCTGGACGTTGCAGTATTTGGTGACGTCGAGTTCCATTGGCGGCCAGTGGAGGACGCCTACGTCTACGTCGTTTATTTTTGCGTATACGGTGCCTGAGACCTTGGAGAAGCGCAGGACGAGTTTGTCGTATTCGTTCGGCACTTCGAAGGTTTGGCAGTACTTTGCGCGTCCTGTCATGAACGGGTATCCGTGCAGTGTCCAAGAGTCGTGTCCGGCCATGAGCGGGTGTTTGTCGGCGGCGAGTCCGTGTCCGCCCTTTGCGACAGCGAAGTCGCCGATTATGATTGGCGGGTATATGAGGGTTTGCGGGTCTATGGCGCTTCCTGTGGTGCGGACGGATATCCGGTTGAGCCCGCGCATTACGCGTCCGCTGATGTCGAATGTGAGCGCGCGGGGGCCGAATATTTTGATTGGGAGGCAGTCGGGCCCGAAGGCGGTTTCGGCGGGGTTTTTTCTTAGTATGTCGTCTATGCGGACGCCGTTGAACATGACTTCGAGGCCCTGCTGCGGCGCGCTGCTTTTGCTCAGGCCGTCGAGGACGAAGACGCACTTTGGTATGGGTTCCTTGGCCTCGAAGACGGTTTCGTAGAGGTGGGTTATCTGTCCGCTGAGGCGGCTCATGCCCATTTTGGTGCTCCAGGCGGTGAGCGGGAGGACGTTGAGGCTCAGGGGTTCGAACTCCCACTGTTCCTTGAATATGATGCGGTACGAGCGCGGCGGCAGCGTGAACGGGTTGAACTCTTCGCGTTCGGGCGGTTTTGGGTTGCCGGTAATTTTGGCAGACGCGGCGAGTATGAAAGCCGTTTGCAGGGGGGAGAGCGTTATGCGGAGGCGCACGGCGCTTCTCTCGATCTCTACGGGTTCGATTTCGGTGATTTCGCCGGTTATGGGGTCTACGGCGGCGTAGAATTTGTCGGGCTGGATCTCGGCAATGAGCGTTTGTTCGGCGGTGTCGTGGACGTTGTGCAGCACGTACAGGCGTCCGCCTTCGCCGTGGTAGACCTGCATTGCGGTGTCGGGGCTTTCGCCGCTTTCGCGCACGAGCGTTGCCTCTGGTTTGATGTTTGCGAGTGCGATTTCGAGGTCGGAGGCAGGCATGACGTATACGTTTTCGCGCCGCGGTGCGATGAGCCTGGCGATGCGCTGTGTGACGTTTACGGTAATGCCGTCTTCGCAGGTGCCCTTGGGCGCTTCATCTATGAAGACGAGTGTAGTGCCCTTGGTGGCGATTTTTTCCAGGAAGACGAGGAGGCTTCTTGTTACGAGGGGCGCGTACGGCACGACGAGGGCCTGGTAGTTGCCCTTTCGTATGCGGTCGGCGGTAGCGAACTCGCCGGTCTGGCGCACGGTGCAGCTCAGGAGGAGCTCTTCGGTGACGACGTCGAAGCCCTTTCCGAGGCATCCGAGGGCGTTGACGGCGGTGCGGAAGCGGGCGATGCCGGCGTTTGCGGCGGCCGGCGCGGCTGGCGTGTAGTCGCCCATTATTGCGGTAGACGGGCTGAGTACGGCGATTTCGCGCGAGGAGTGCATGTTGGCGATCATCTCCTGTGCGCGGGCGCTGTAGGCGCAGAGGAGCGGGGCGTACTGCCACTCCGGTGAGAGGCGCCATGTGTTGTATGGGGCCTTGTACGTGTTTCGGCGGTCGGTATTGAAGTAGAAGCCGTCTATGAGTATGCGCGACGGCCCGGCGAGGAGGCTGGCGTCGATTTCGCGTTTTATGTCTTGGAGGCTTGCGCCGAAGCCGCTGCGGCTGCGCCCGACGACGGTGACGGTTTCGCGGCGGAACTGGTTAGTGTTGACGTCCGCGGCGGCGCGCAGGAGCGGGTAGTTTTCGATGGACCCGTCGAGGTTTTGGAGCCCGAGGGCCGGGAGCACGCCCTCTGTGGGGACGAACGCGTCTATGAGCGCGCCCTCGGTTCTGTAGATGGCGGATTCGGGCCACAGGAGCCACTGTGAGATGCGGAATTTTTTGGCCCAGGTGTCGAGCACCATAGAGAAGCGTTCGATTATGAGGTTAGCGATGAAGCTGTATGCCTGCGAGCGGATGCGCTCGGCGGCCGGGGCTTCGAGGAACATGGCCGGCAGCTGGTTCATGAACTCTCTTTTGTAGCGCGACTTGTACTTGACGGCGATGTCGCTGTCCCAGTATATCGCGCCGCCGCCCGGCCTTAGCGCGGGCAATTCGGTGATGAAGCCCTCGAAGGTTGCGGGCACGTACTTTGAGAAGGCGGACTTTATGACTTCGAGTTTATTCTGGATGTACGACTGGACAGCCTTTTGGTTGAGGACGTTCATGACGCCCACGCCTGAAGGTCCGGCGGCGGGTTCGAGTTTGTAGAGTAGGAGGCGCCATTCGGGTCCCGGGGCCTTCCAGCGGAACGACGTTTTGCCTGCGGGGACCAGGACATCGCGGACGTCGCTGAGATGGATTGTTTTGTTGATGCGGCGGACGGCCTGGGCGATGTATTTGAGCGCGGGGTCGAGGAGGACCTCGATTTCGAGCTCGCTGGGCGCCGGGGCCATTTCGCGGTCGAGGGAGAGGTACTCGGCGCGAAGTTTCCCGCTTTCGCCGATGATGTCGTCGATGCATCCGCTCCAGGCGACCGAGAAGTCGTCGGCGAGGCGCACGCCGGCCTTGTGTTTGCGGGCGGCCTCGAGTACGCGGCCGAGGCATGCCAGGAACTCTTCGGACATGTATGCGGGCCGCATGTCGCGTCCCGGCCGCACGGCGATGCCGCCGAATCCGGCTGCGAAGAGGGCTTCGGCCTGGGCGTCAACCTCGTCTTCGGAGATGTTCCCGTTCCAGGTCCAGAGGGCCCAGGGGAGAGATGTGGGGCTGAGGGTCCCGGCGAGCGCGTTTTTGACGTTTTTCACTGACTGCTCCTGACATTAATTGTATATTGTTAGTATTGCTTAGTAATCAAAATCCCGGCGCAGCGGACGGCCCCGCGCGGTATTTACTTATTTATCCGTGGAATCTATAATATATCCTCCGCGATATAACGTAATTTAAATCAAGCGTAGAAATGTGTCAAGAAATATTTTTTGGGGCCAGTGGGGCGCATTGGGGTTAACGCCTTGATTTTGACGGAGTTAGGTGGGACTGCGGCGAGTGTAAAAAAAAGTCAGCAATGGCCCTTTCCCGCTCAACCGGCATAATCCCGTTCCTCCCCCGGCCTACCCCCTCTTCTCCTCGACCGGCACCGTGACGCCCCAGCGGAACTCGATCTTTGTATTGGAGAGTGCGGGGATTGCGTTGAAGAGCTGTTCGAAGAAGGCCTGGGTTGTCATTCGAGCCTGGGAGTAAAGTTCGCGGTCTCTTCTTGCCTTGAGTTCGGCCTCGGCCTTGTATCTTTTGAGCATTTCCGGGTACTCTTCGGGCTTTGGTTTCCTGAAAACGCCGCTCATATCGCGGATCCGGCGGATGTCGAACTCGTGCGATATGATTTGGATTGGCGGGAAGGTTACGATCAGGGATTCGTAGCGTGTTGAGTCTTCGTAGTAGCTCGCGGTGTCTATTTTGATGTTGCGGCAGTTGATGCCGAACTTTACGGTGCCGTCGGCGATGACCCATATTTCCCGGCCGGTTTGCGGGATGGGCAGGTTCCAGATGTTCCGTAGGTTTTCGGCTCTGTCTTCGAAGAGCTCCGAGTATTTGTAGTGCAGGGATACGAACTCGGCGGCGGGCAGGATCTGCCGGGCGAGGGTGCTTACGTTTATCTCCTGTACCGGGGCGGCTCCGCCGAACAGCTGCCGCAGCGGCAGGAACTGTACCGCGAGGACAGCGGCGATGACCAGTACCGCCGGAAGCAGCAGCTTTTTGACAATTTTGTAGGTTATAAACATCGTATCCCTCCTGTGATTGAATGTTAAATTTCCATTTTGCCTTCACCCGCTCATCATGTACAGCAGTTTCCAGATGTCGGTGATGATCCCCTCCGTCATTCTTCTGAACAGCGACACGAGCATGGGCAAAACGATCATCATGGTGCCTATGCCTACCAAAATTTTGAGCGGCAGGCCCACGAAGAATATGTTCATTTGCGGTACTGTGCGCGCGACGATGCCCAGGGCTACCTGGGTGAGGAAGAGGGTTACGAAGATGGGCGCGGCGAGTTTTATGCCGAGGATGAAGATGTCGGTAACCATTTTGGTTATGTGGCTGGTCATGGGCCCCCCCGGGAAGACGGCGGTGAACATGGGGACGACCTCGAAACTGCGCTGGATAGTAATCAGCATGAAGTAGTGCCCGTTGAAGAGGAGGAAGAGGATAGTGAAGAGTATGACCTGGAGCTGTCCGAGGACGGTCACCGGCTCGCCGGTGGTGGGGTCTGTGAGTTCCACGAAGCCGAAGCCCATTTCGGTGTCTACCATGCGCCCCGCGAACTGCACTGCGGAGAAGAGGAAGGTAGACGCGAAGCCTATTATGAGGCCGACCATCGCTTCCTTGATGACGAGGAGGGTGAACAGGCCCATCGTAAATTCGCCGGGGAATACCGGCAGGCCGATCGACAGCTGGACAGAGAAGAGCACGGACGTGAGCAGGAGTCCCAGGGCGGCTTTGATCTGTACGGGTACGAAGCTCGCGCCGAATATCGGCAAGAGGGCGAGCATGGTTATTACCCTGACGAACATGAGCAGGTAGTACTGGATTTGGTCGAGCGAGATCATGAGCCCGGCGAGGTCGTTCATGGCGCCGGCGCTCCGTGCTGCTGTGTGCGGCGCGCGGTCATGGCGACAGTCCCACCTTTGCTATCATGTCGAAGAGCGCGAACGTGTAATCCATGAGTTTGATTATCATCCACGGCATGAGGAACATGAGCACCAGAGCGATCCCCAGAAACTTGGGGATGAACGTGAGCGTGGCCTCGTGGATTTGGGTGACGGCCTGGAAGATACCGACCATGAGGCCCAGCGCCAGGCCGACGCCGAGCATCGGCCCCGACATCATGAGCGTTATGAGCAGCGCCTCGCGCCCCATATCCACAACAACAGCAGGTTCCATCGCCAATCCCCTGTTTAGTTATACGGTTTCCCTTACCTAAACGACACTATCAGCTGGCGGACGAGCAGGTGCCAGCCGTCTACCAGTACAAACAGTATTATCTTGAACGGCATCGCGATCATCGTGGGCGGGAGCATCATCATACCCATCGACAGAAGGACGCTCGCTACCACCATGTCAATCACCAAAAACGGTATAAACAGTATGAACCCTATTATGAACCCGGTTTTAAGCTCGCTCGTTATGAAGGCCGGGATGACGACCTCTAACGGCAGGTCATCTACGGTGCGCGGCGGCGGCATGCGGCTTATGCGCACAAAGAGGGCGACGTCTTTCTCGGATACCTGGCGCAGCATGAAGTTGCGCACCGGGCGCACGGCGGCCTCGACCGCCACGTTGAATTTTATTTCCTCGGCCAGATACGGCTGCAGCGCCTTGTCGTTTATCTCGGTTATCACCGGCATCATCACGAATAGCGTCATGAAGAGCGCGAGCCCCACCATCAGCTGGTCCGGCGGCAGCGTTTGCGTGCCGAGAGCGCGGCGCAGGAATGAGAGGACTATTATTATGCGGATGAAGGAGGTGGTCATTATCAATATGGACGGCGCGAGCGCGAGGACGGTTATCAGAAACAGGACCTGGAGCGCGGTGCTTACTTCGCCGGGGTTATTCGCGTTTGCGAGCGAGAGCGTTACGCTTGGGATGTTTTGCGCCGAGAGGTACGCAAAGAGCCCAACCACGAGTATTGACATGGTGAACATCGCGGCGCGCAGCGGGGTGAATATCTTTACCGCCCGCCTGCCCATACTCAAGTTTCCGCTTTGGATATCCGATAACGATAAGGCGGGGATACGGCCGTCCGGTATCTCCGGCGGTAAAGATACCGGCCGGCTCCCGTCAATACGAACCGCGCCCTGCTCCATACCGTCACGGCGGCGGCGCTGCGCTAATGCCGCCAGATACCTTTTAATTTTTTCTCTCATCACGATTTTTTCATCTTCCCCATAAAATTATTGAGCACGTCCTTAAAGCCCGCAGTCCCGCCGCTTTTAGACGAGGCGATGAGCCCGATGGCCTTATCGCCCTCTATTTTTTCCAGCAGGACGATGTTTTCGGGCGTATGCCCCACAAGGTAGACGGTATCGCCCACCCTCATCAGCGCCGCGCCGCGGTTTTGGCCGAGGTAGAGCGTTTCTATTACGTCCATGTTGCTGCCGCCGCCTACTTTTGAGACGCCCGCGACCCCGATTTTGCGCACGGCCCAGGCGATGCAGAGGATGACGGCGGTGATGATGACGAGCGATCCGGTGATGCGCAGCAGGACGATGGCGTAGTTCTCGGTCCGGCCGGTGTACCCGGCCACGGAGGCGGCGCCGGCGAGGGCGGTATCGGCGCCGGATGCGACGTCGTCGTTGACCTTTTCGAGGTCAAAGCTGCCGATACCGGGGCTTGGTTCCTGGCCGTAAACCGGGGATAACACGACCGGCCCCGATACCGCGGCGGATATCAGGGCTGCGCTAAATAGCGTTCTAAAAATTTTCACTATATATCTCCTAATAAATGTTTATTTCAAGCTTTTTATCCGGTCCTCCGCCGATACTAATGATACCACGCGGATGCCGAAATTCTCATCCACCACCACTACCTCGCCTCTGGCCACGATTTTGTTGTTGACGATCAGGTCTACCGGTTCGCCCGCCATTCTGTCAAGCTCCACTATCGACCCGGGCGCGAGTTCCAGAATCTTCTTGATTGACAGCTCGGACTTTCCGAGCTCGATGATGACCTCGAGCTCTACGTCGAGCAGCAAATCGATATTCTCTTTGGGCCCGTCGTAGCTCGACCTGTGCGGAGGGGGCGGGGGCGGGGCGTACGACGACGGCGCGCCGAAAGAACTGCTGCTGCCGCCCGCCGAGCCGAAGCTGGAGGCGGTCATCTGCGTGAGCGCGTCCATCTCGTCCTGGCTGATCCCGACCGACATTTCCATTCCGCCGGATGACGCCTTGGGCGTTTTTTTGTCTATGATTTCGTCGCCGAAGGCGTTCGGTATGAGCACAACGGTGTGCGATTCGAACATACCCTCTACCTTGAGGGCCGCGAGCACCATGTCGGCCGTATCTGCCTTGAAGGGCGGGTTGGCCATGTCGAACGGGGCTACGGTTACGTTGCCGGCGGACACGGACTCGCCGAGGTCGCCGCCGAGCGCCGTGGCGTATGCGCCCATCACTTGGTTGAAGAGTTCGGAGAGGGCGTCCGGGGTGTCGCCGGAGTACGGGGCGCTGCCGTCGGCGCCCATCATCAGGTCGGCCATGACGGCCGCGTCGCTCTTGCGGAGGAGCATGTACATGTCGCCCTTGAGGCCCGAAGCGAGCGAGAGGGTCAGCATGAGGATGTCGCCGCCGAGCTTCTCCTTTACGGGGGCGTAGTCGGCCTTCGCGCACGATGCCTGGACCACGTCGGTGGTTTTGAACACCGCGGTGCTGAGTACGCTCGACGCCTGCTTGCAGAAGAGCTCGAGTACCGGCGCAAGGGTCTTGTAGCGCTTGTCGTCGCCTCCGCCCCCTCCGCCGTCGCCGCCGCCGTCGCTCAAATTGTTGAGCAGGGCGTCAATGTCATCCTGAGACAGAAAATCACTCACAGCCCGGTACCTCCTGCTCGAGTATACTTGTTATTCTCACCGCTTTTTTGCGCCCTATAATGCCGGCGCGCCCGGCCAGCTTCGTCTTGCCGCCTATCTGCACTATAAGGTCGCTGTCCTGCGGCTTGTCGAGGCATATCACATCGCCGCGCTGCAGCTGCAGAAGGTCTCTTATGGTGAGCGTGGTTTTTCCTATAACCGTAGAGACGTCGAGGCACACGTCGGCGATCTCCTGCTCCATGATCTCGCGCGTTTCCGGCGTCGCCTGGCCCTGCGAAGACATCCAGTTCTCGACCGACAGGTTCGTTATGACGCTCTCGAGCACCATGTACGGGAAGCAGATGCTCATAAGCCCCGACGCGTTCTGCATGCGCACCTCAAGCGAGATGAGGATGACGGTTTCGCTGGGCGGCGCGATCTGCACGAACTGCGGGTTCGTTTCGTAAGTTTCGATTTTGGGCGTGAACGAGCCTATGTGCTCCCACACCGTGCGCAGGTCGAGGAGGCCGCGCTGCACTATTTTGTTGATGACGTTCTGCTCGATCATAGTGAGCTCGCGGTTTACCTCAAACGGCCGGCCAAGGCCGCCGAACAGGCGGTCGATGATGTAGAACACGAGCGACGGGTTTATCTCAAAGATCGCCGAGCCCTCGAGCGGCTCCATCTTGAAAACGTATATGCAGCTCGGGTTGGAGATGGACATCACGAACTCCGAGTATGTGAGCTGGTCTACGCTTACGAGTTCCGTTTCCACGAAGGTGCGCAGGAAGTTTGTGAGCGTAGTGGAGAACTGGCGCGCATAGCCCTCGTGCAGGTTCTGCAGGGTGCGCATCTGGTCTTTAGACACCCTGTCGGGCCGGCGGAAGTCGTAGAGGGACAACGGAATCTCTTCTTCCGGCTCCTCTTCCTCTTCTGCGGCAAACGACGTCTCGGCAAGGTCTCCGGAGGAGACCGCGCTAAGAAGGGCGTCTACTTCTTCCTGTGACAGAATGTCGCTCACAACCGTTTGCTCCCTTTATTATTTGACGGGTGAAAATCGTTCATCCGCCGTTTTATAGATACTAAGATACCCATCCACATACTTGCTACTGGATGATATACGTCGTAAACAGCACGTTACTCACCTCTCCATGCCCCGGCGGCAGCGACGCGTTTATCTGGCGCAGCATCTCTTTGCTTATATTGTCTTTGGCCATCGGGTCCGTTATCTCCTTCGCCGACAGCGATGACAGGTGCTTGATAAGCATGTCCTTGTAGCGCGGCGACCTGTTCAGGAGCTCCGGGCCGAACGTCCCCTTTTTGTTCTCTTCGAACTCAAGGATGATCACGGCCTTGAGTATCCGCTCGTTCTCGGTGCCGGCGGCGACGTTCACGACGGCCTCGATAGGCTCCGTGACAGCACCCATTCTGGTCTCCGCCTCTATGGCGGCCTTGATAGAGTCCTCCTCGGCCTTCTGCCTGATGGCCGCCTCGTCTACGGGCTTGGGTATGAGAAGGTACGCCAGGGCCCCCTGAATCAGGACGATGCCCACTATGATACCGATAACCAGCCCCAGGTTACCGCCCTTCTTTTCTGCACCTTCTTCGCCTTCCGCCTCAGGGGCGGCAGTCTCTTCCTTCTTGTCTGCCATACTTCGCCTCCATTTTTAAGGTATACATAGAACAATTAATGTTCACGGTATTGTTGTTAATCCGTCTCCAATTTGAACGCGCCCGTTTCCTGCCCCTTCTTCTCCACATAATCGACATATATCTCTATGCGCCGGTTCTGCTTCCTGTTTTCGGGCGTGTTGTTCGGCACTATGGGCCGGTACTCGCCGTATCCTATCGCGCTCATCCTGCCCGGGTTTACCCCGCCGGCCTGCGACATGTGCCGCACGATGTTGAGCGCCCGCGCCGACGACAGCTCCCAGTTAGACGGGAAACGCGTGTTTCTTATTGGCACGTTGTCGGTGTGCCCCTCTACCCGTATCTGGCTCGTGGGCGCCTCGTTTATGATCTTGGCTATGTCGGCCAGCACCCCGAAAAGCTTCGGGCTGACATCGGCGCTGCCCGATTCGAACGCCACCGGGTCGGCCAGCTTTATGGCGATGCCGCTCTCGGTGACGTGGACCTTTATCGCCTCGCCCATGTCTTCCTTCTTCACCACCTCTTTCACCTTTTGGGCGGCGTCTATCGCCATGCGCTTGTTCTGCTGGTCGCCGCCCATCTTGGGGATGAACACATCCTGCGTGATGAGCACCTGCGGGAACGCCTCCAGTACCCCGCTGAACGCATTTTGAAAGGAGGCCGCCACCGTATTGAACTTGGCCGGGTCGATGGTCATCATCGACATTATCAGGATGAAGAAGCACATAAGAAGGCTCATCAAATCCGTAAACGTGGCCATCCAAGCCGGCGCCGGCTTGGGCATAACTATTTTCTTCTTGCGCCCCATAGCCCGTTACTTCTTCTCTTTCGACACCGCCGCACGCAAAGACGGCTCAAGGAACACGGACAGTTTCTGCTCTACGATGCGCGGGTTGTCGCCCGACTGCAGCGACATTATCCCCTCAAGCATGAGCGTCTTGCGCAAAATTTCCTGCGCGGAGTACAGCTTCAGCTTTTCCGCAACGGGTGCGCAGAACATGTTCATCATAAGCGAACCGTAGAGCGTAGTAATAAGCGTCGTAGCCATGGCGGGGCCCAGAGAGTCGAGGTCGCTCAGGTTGCCTAACATGGCGACTAAGCCGAAAAGCGTGCCCAACATGCCAAACGCCGGGCCCGCGTTCCCCAAATAGTCGAATATCTTGACTCCGCTTAAGTGCCTCTCCTCCATATACGAGATTTCGGTTTCCAGAAT
>WQRV01000093.1 GCA_009786575.1 Chitinispirillia bacterium
ATTCTGGGGTACTACGGCAGCCCATGCTCAGGCAGGATAGCCGTTATAGTGAGCGAGTATCACTGGACGCCGTTTTCCGGCGGGCACTATACCGTAGGATTGGACGTATTCGGCTGCAGCCTGAACGTACCGCAGGACAAGGGCGGCGGATGATACCGGGCAGAGCCATCCAACCGTAGGGGCGTTGCGCGCAACGCCCCTACAACGTTATTATCGCAACAAATAATCATTTATCCCCCAAGCATAATATATATTCACTTCTATGACCACAACCCCCAAAATCCACCGCACAGCAACGCACCTCGCCCTCGCGGCCCTCGCGGTAATAGCCGCCGCGCCGGGGGCTTTTGCCAACGACGCGCGGGTTACCGCCGGCGGCACGGTTCAGCTGATCGAAGGCGGGAAGACGAACGTCTCCATGCGCGAGGAAGAGATCGAGATAACGCTGCGCAGGGACCACTTCGAGGTGGACGTGTCGCTTTTGTTCTACAACAGCGGCCCGCGGGACGAGACGCATACCGTAGGCTCTCCAATCGAAATGAGGGGCCTTTTCGACGACAGTGAGGTCGAGAGAGTCAAATCGTGGTCTGCGCTGTCGTACACCAACGGCAAAACACTCTACGACCAAGAGATCAGGGAGGAGTACGNGAGAACGGAGGGCGGGTCGGCGATCCTCTCGTACAAGCGGTGGATCGTGCGGGAGGNGGTATTCAAGAGCNAGAGCTATACCGAATCCAGAGTGGTCTACAGTGTNCCCTACAGCCAATATGGCGGCCTTAAGCTCGCCACATACATCTATGGCACAGGGCGCAGCTGGAACGGCCCCATCGGCAAAATGTCGGTCATAGTAAACCACGGCGACGACATAATGGCCGGGCGGCTCGCAAGCAGGCTGTATTCGGCCGCCGGCTCTTACAATCCGAAACCCGACACCGTTGCGTGGGAGGCAAGCGGGAGGTACAGGTACGTATTTAAAGACGTGGCGCCGCAAAACAAGGACGCCATTCTGGAAATACCGGTACAGGGCTTCGACGCGCCGGAATACGGCGGCCGCGACATAAATTTCGGCTGCACAGACGGTGGTTTTTTTGCCTGTACTCTCGATGATTGTCAAAATTATGGCAGTTGGCACTGGGACAAGGCGCTGCTATACAGCGGCCCGTCCGACATAAGGATGTTCACCAAAGCTCAGGTCAGGCTGTTCATAAACCACTTCTTCGCCATGCACGGCTACGATTTCAAAAACGCATACTACAAAGACTATTTCCAAAACCTCAAGTCCCTCGGCAACGGCAAAAAGTACGAGGTGAACCCGAAATTTTCGGAGAAGAGCTTCAACGAGTTCGAGCGCAAAAACGTAGACTTTCTGTTGAAGATGGAGAAGATGATACCGGCGCCGTCCATCGCTTCCTTTACCGATGCGAGGGATGGCAGGGTGTACCGTACCGTGAAGATAGGCAATCAGACGTGGATGGCTGAAAATCTTAACTTCGTAACGGATAGTTCTGCTTGTTACGATAATGCAGATTCCAACTGTACAAAATACGGTCGGCTCTATAATTGGGATGACGCGATGAAAGCCTGTCCGGCCCCGTGGCGGGTACCGAGTGATGAAGATTGGGACAATTTGACTCTGGCGGTTGGTGGTCAGCGTGAGGAAGATGGATATGGTGGTTATGATTGGAAGTTTGCGGGTAAAAAGCTTAAATCAACAACTGGTTGGAAAGACAGGGAGGATGACGATGGTAACTTGGTATCAGGCAACGGTACTGACGAATTTGGCTTTTCGGCCCTGCCCGGCGGGGGCGGCACTTCCGGCGGCGATTTCTGCTGTGCCGGCTACTACAGCGCCTGGTGGAGCGCCACGGAGAACGATGCGAGCAACGCCTGGTACCGGTTCATGAGCTACTACTACGACTACGTGCTCAGGTTCAACAACTACAAGACATTCCTGTATAGCGTGCGTTGTGTTCGGGACTTTGCGGCCCCGCAATAGCGCAGCAATTGCGAGCCGCCGCCTTTTGCGGCACAGGGCGCGCCCCCTTTTATCCCGCCCCCGAAATCCCCGCCCATCTCATAATCTCCCCACCCGCCCCGGACCATAATGTATATTTATACCATGACGAAAATGCCGGCATCCATAAAAATCGTCCTCTTGGCGCTCCTGCCGGCTTTTGTGGCCGGATGCGCCGGGAAATTGACGTCAACCGCCGGTAAAGGCGCAACGGCCGCAGAAACGGCGGAAATCATCACCCCTCAGCCTGATACGCGCTGGTACTCCGCTAATCCGAATGCAACGCGCTTCTCCATCTCCACCGCCGATGAGCTTGCGGGGCTTGCGCAGATTGTCAACGGAACCTGGGGCGGGACGCCGGAGAGGGACGACTTTTACGGCGATACCGTCAGGCTCGCCAAAGACATAGACCTGTCCCGGTATGACAACTGGGTGCCGATCGGAGACTTCTCCGCCGACAGCAGCAGCGCGTTCTTCGGCGCATTCGACGGTGCCGGACGTACCATAAGCAACCTCACGATCAATCGCCCCGGCGCGGACTGCCAGGGGCTGTTCGGCTATTTGAGGAGCGGTTTAAAGAACCTGAGGCTTTACGGCGCAAACGTAAGCGGGCGCCGCCATGCCGGCCGCCTGGCGGGGCGGTACGGCTACAATCTTAGACTGGACAACTGCCTCCTTGTGGGCGGTACGCTCAGCGGCAGTGACACGGCCGGCATACTTGAAGCCAATATCGATTCTATTCCGGGCCGCTACTTCGTCAGCAACCCGTACGCCCCTTTTTCCGTGCGCCGCCAATGGTTCGGCGCAGGCAGCGGCAATTATTGCGGGAGCCGCAATATGGGCTCCTCCGGCTACGGCCACGATATAGCCATTGCCGCGGCATACTACTGGTGTTACAGCGAGGATTTCGGCACACCCGCTGGCGCGAGCAAAGCCGGCAGCCGCGGCCGCGAGGAGATCCGCCGCATAATCGATCATAATACGGATGACCTTCGCATTGCCTACGACGCCCGCCTGCGCGACAAACCGGACCTTAGCGGCAAAATCACCGTCAGGTTTACCATCAACCAGTCGGGCAGCGTGATTATCGCTCAAACCGCGGAGTCCGCTATGGATGATCCTGAATTTGAGGCAACTGTTGCGGAAACCGTAAAGAGGTGGAACTTTGAAAAATTTACGCCCGCCATCTCCGGTGAGGATACCGGCGACATAACAGAGGTCGTCTACCCGTTCACCTTCCCGCTTGCCGCAAAAGACCTGGATTCTGATCTATAAGGAGTGGCGCCGGGATTTTTTCGGGGGGAGGGACGGCTGAACTCTTAAAATCAAGTTTTTTTGATTTTCACGGGCGCATCATGTATATTGTAACTTTGATGGAACACACTTATAACAAGCCGGAAGGGTACGGATTATGGGTTTGACGGACAGCGTAAAGTTCGACGACAGGGGGCTGGTATCGGCCATAGCCCAGGATTTCGCAACGGGTGAGGTGCTTATGCTCGCGTACATGAACCGCGAGACGCTCGCAGAGACGCTTTCGACGGGCGACATGGTCTACTGGAGCCGCAGCCGCCAAAAGCGCTGGAAGAAGGGCGAGACGTCGGGGCACACCCAGAGAGTGCGCGAGGTGTATATAGACTGCGACGGCGACGCCCTGCTCTTCAAGATCGACCAGTCGGGCGCGGCCTGCCACGAAAACTACTTCTCATGCTTCTTCAGGCAGAATATAAATGGAGAGTGGAAAATCGTCAGGGAAAAGGCGGAATAGCGATATGGACGGCGCACGCCCGCAATATTCGCCCTGCGTGGAGGTATCTCTCGATAACCTCCTGCACAATCTGGCGCAGATCCGCTCAAGGGTGCCGGACGGCATTGGCATCATCGCTGTTGTTAAGGATTGCTCTTACGGATGCGGGAGCATTATGACAGCGCAGACGCTCGAGCGCGAGGGCGGAGTAAATTTCTTCGCGGTCGCGCGGACAAGCGAGGCCGCGGCGCTCAGGAAATCCGGCATCAGGGGCACCGTGCTCGTACTCGGATACGCCACGGAGGAGGAGCTTAGGTTTGGGGCCGGCAACAACGTCGTCTTCGCGCTTAACGACATGGCCGATATTGACAGATGGAAATCGTACGGTATTAATGTCCGCTTTCATCTTAATGTTGATACGGGTATGACGCGGGACGGGCTGCTGCCGTGTGAGCTTGATATGCTGATCAATGCGTTGAAATCATCCCCCGGTATTTGCTTGGACGGTATCTTCACCCACATGGCCTGCGCGGACGAGCCAAACACGTCTACCGTCGGCCTCCAGCGCGAAAAGTTTATGGATAGCGTCGCCGCCATCCGTCAATCCGGCATCAACCCGCCGCACATCCACTACGGTAACACGCCTGCTACAATACGGTTTCCTCTTGAGGGGTGCACTCACGCGCGCCCCGGCATCGCGCTTTACGGGTGCAAGCCCGACCCGGCGCAGGATTTCGGTATAGATTTGAGGCCTGTCGTTTCGTTAAAGTCGCATGTTGTCAAGATGAAAAAAGTCGGCGCGGGGACGGCGGTGTCGTACGGCGGGAATTACGTTACGTCTTCGGAGACGTGGATCGCCACCATCCATCTTGGCTACGCGCACGGGTTGCCGCGTTTTTTGAGCAGCAAGGGCGAGGTGCTGATAGGCGGCAGGCGTTACCGCATTGCCGGCAATGTTACGATGGATTATATAATGGTGGATGCCGGGGCCGATCCACTTATAGCGGTTGGCGATGAGGCTGTTGCGATAGGTTCTCAGGGCGGCGAGACGATCACGCCCGACGATGTCGCGCTCATCGGGAAGACCATCGGGTACGAGGTTATATGCAATCTTGGGACTGCGATAGACCGGTTCTATACGCGAAACGGAAAAATAATTCACCATGACCCCGGGGTCATATTTTAGATTATACGTATGTTTAGGCTGATACGAAAAGATTCCGGCGAGGGCGTCGTCTACGCCTCCGGCAAGGGGCGGGTTCTTGTTGCGTCATTAGCCGGAGATTCCGGTGCCGCCGCGCCCAAAAGTTCCTGCGGCGGCAAGGCCGGGTGCGGCCACTGCGGCGGGTGCGCTCCCCTGCCGGATGCCTACACCGGGCGCTTTCACGTTTCCGTACCAAACAGCGATTCATTCAAGGCCGGCGACCGCGTCGCTTTTAACCGCTATGTCCCCGAACCCAACGTAGTGAGCGCGCTGGTTTTCGGGATTCCGCTTGTGCTGATCATGGCGGTTATCTTCCTCTGGCTGAGATACGCGCCGGAGCGGGCGGAATCGTTGCCGGCGCTTTTGACTATCGGCGCGGCGTTCGTTACCGGCATCATAATCCTGGCCATCCTCGATACCTTATTTAAGAAATGGTATCCGCCAGTAATTACAGCCACGGAGCAGCCGCGATGAACCTGAACGAAGAATGGTTCGACCTGCCCGACCTGCTCGACAAGGTTCAGGAGCTTTTGGACCTCGGTTTCGCGGACGACGCGCGGGCGCTGCTTGACAAGTACCAGTCTACTTTCTCGGACTGCTGGGAGTATCACTTCGTCTACTCGCGGATCTACGCGGAACAGAACCGTCCGCGCGAGGCCGTTAAGTGCCTGATTACCGGACTGCGGCTCGAGCGCGACAACGTAGACTGCCTTATCGGCCTCTTCTACGCCTACGCGATGATGAACCGGATACGGCACGGCGGCAGGTTTCTTTTGCGGGCCGGGGAGCTCTACCCCGACAATGATATGGTGATGTCGGCGCTGGTCTGGTACTACACCGAGCTCAACGATCTGGAGACGGCCATAATCTGTTTTGACCAGGCAAAGCGGCTCAACTCCAACAATGTTGATACCTACAGAAACGGGGCCGTCGCGTTTGACCGCCTTGGGAAGTTCGAGGAGGCGGAGGAGTGCTACAAAATGGCGCTGCGCATCAGCCCGAACTGCGACGAGGCGCGCGATATGTACGCCGACCACCTGATCTTTACCGGGCGCACAATCGAGGCCGTAAAGCTCTACGAGGTGGCGCTCGCCGAATCGCCTGAAAACATCCGCCACATGTCTAAACTAATATACTGCCTCTCGCAAAAGGGCGACTTCACCAAGGCGGAAGAACTGGCGAAACGCTCCATCGAGAAATACCCCAACTCACCTCTGGGCTACATCGACCTTGCGTACGTCCACCTCAATACGGGATGCCCCGGCGCTGCCGCCGAAATCGCCGAAAAAGCGATATCGGTAGCGCCGGTAGACGCGGAAGGATACCGCATAAAGGCGATCGCCTACTCCGACCGCGGTGACTACCGCGACGCCGAAACACTCTTCGAAAAAGCGCACTCGCTTGACCCGGAAAACTCCGACATTCTGCGCGACTACTACCAGCACCTGCGCCTCGCGGGGAAATACAAACGGATGCTCGACACTATAGACGAGGTGATAAAGCTCGAACATCCGCACTGCGCGGAAGACTACTGGTATCTCGCCGACTACTACCGCGAGAAAAAGCAGAATATCAAGGCGTTCCGGTATCTGCGCCTGGCTTACAACTGCATGCCGGCAGAGAAAGAGCTCCTGCCGCCTATGATGGAGATTCTCGTAGAGCAAGGGCACACAAAATACAGCCTCCCAATCCTCGCCGACTACGTGCGCAAGAGCGGGTGGAGCGAGGCCATCAACAACTTTTCAAAGAACTACCAGTTCCGCGACCGCGCCACCCAGGAGGGAATGCGTTTTTTACGGTTCACCGGGCAGCGGCCCATGGAATTCAGGAAGTACATTTTTAATTACTATCTCTACAGATACGGATTCATCTACTACACCCTGATAATGGCCGCGTTTCTCTTCCCCGCCACCGTGCTGCTCGGCTGGGTAGGGCTGTGGATCGTCGCGTCCGTTTACTCCGTGTCAGTAGCGGTAATGAAAATTATCGAGTCTGTGCTCCTGCGAAAGCTGGCAATCAAGACAAATCAGCCGCCGGACGTAAGGGGCTGACGCGTGAAACCACGGCTGCTATTGCACATCTGCTGCGCGCCGGATGAGGCCTACGCCGTTGACCAGTTGAAGGACGTGTACGAATTGCACTGCTTCTTCTGCAATCCAAATATATTTCCGCCCGAAGAGTACGAATTGCGCCTCTCCGAAGGGAAAAAGGTGTCGCGCATCTACGGCGTGCCGTTTACATGGGACGAGTATCATCCCGAACAATGGTCAACGGCGGTAGAGGGGCTTACGGATACGCCGGAGAGCGGCGGCCGGTGCCGCGAGTGCTTTCTGTTACGGCTAACCCGGACGGCGGAAGTCTGCGCGTCGATGGGCTGGCCATCCTTCGGGACGGTTATGAGCGTCTCCCCCCACAAAAAGGTCCCCATGCTCAACGAAGCAGGGATCAAGGCGGCATCCCTATACGGTGTTGATTATATCTCGTTCGATTTTAAGAAGCAAGACGGTTTCAGGAAAAGCATCGTACTAAGCCAACAATTGGGCCTTTACCGCCAGAATTACTGCGGATGCCGCCTGAGCCGCTCCGAGGCGGAGTTGAGGCGGAAAAACAGGTTGTAGGGGCAAATATTCCGCCGCCTTATCCACAAACAGCCCTTTCTATCTCCGACTCCGAGTCAATTTTGTAGCCCCTAATTCACATTTTTATCCACAAAATAAAAATTTTTATAGAAAAGAGTTGATTTTTAGAAAAAATAGTGCTATACTAATGTATAGAAGGTGAAATGGTCCTGCGACCCTCTGTTGCCCCAAAAACGTAAAAATTCTGTCCAAGGCGAAACCGCATGAATTTGTCCGGCATTCTGGAACTCCAAAAAATCGCCCTGCGGAACCTCGCGCGGCACAAGGTCAAGACGGCGCTTACCGCTGCCGCCATCACCATCAGCGTGGCGGTATACATCTTCATAAGCAGCTTCATCGGCGGCATGTCCATCGAGTCGCGGCGCAACATCGTCAACTACGACATGGCCGCGGCCAAGCTGCAGACCAAAATGTACTTCGAGCGCAAGGACGAGAAGCCGGCTTACGAGAATTTTAAGGAGTGGGAGCGGTACCGCGGAGCGCTCGGCCGCGCCGGGTACAACACCGCGCCGCGCTTCGCCTTTTCGGGGATGATCTTCTCGAACTCCGCCTCCACGCCCATGACCATAAACGCGGTCCTCGACTCCGCGGCCGAGGCGCAGGTCCTGCACTATACCGGCTGGATTGACTTCGGGCGCTACCCCCAAAACGGCAAGTTTGAAATCGCGGTGGGGACTATGGCGGCCGAGAAACTCAAAGTAGGCATCCCCACGCGCCCGCGCAAGCTCGAGCTCGATGAGCTGGTCGAGCAGGCGGCAACAAACAAAGTTGATGAGGATTTCATACGGTCGCTCTACGACGAAATGAAACCGCTCGGCAACAACATTTTCTCCGCGCCGGAGAAAATCATAGAGGGCAACGAGCGGATGATCCTCAGGCGCGGGGCGTCCCGCGAAGACCTGACGCGGCTGTGGGACATGATCGCCGCCACTAAGCGCAACGAGGTGAGGATCAACACGGTAATAGACATCAAGGCAGTGCCGGAGGCAATCCGCCCCGACAAATGGGACGGCGAGCTCATGCCCGAACTGCGGGCGGAGGATATAGCGCTTGTCAAGGCGGCGTACCGGTACGAAGAGTTCATGGATGCCTATATGCTTATTGAGGAGGACGAGCAAAAACAGAACGAAGTGCTGACCGCGATGATCCGTGCCGGCTACCGCGGCGCCGTCCGCCACATCAACCAGTTAGTAGACGCGGTGGTAGTGGGGGTAATCAACAGCCCCGACCCCGTCCCCAACGGCTACACCGCCTACATCCCGATGGACGTGCTGCAGGACGAGGCCGGCATGATGCTCGAGGGCGCGGTAACCGAAATTTTAATACGCGCGAAAGACGCGGAGTACACGCAGCTGCCGGGCGGAAACGAGCGCGCCGCCGCCATAACCGCCGCGCTGGAACGGGAGCTTGGCGAAAAGCTGCCAAACGAGCTTGCGGTCTTCTTCTGGATGGAATACATGAAAAACTACCTCTCCTACGAGGCGACGGAGAGCTCAATGTCGCACGTGCTGGCGGGGCTTCTGCTCCTCCTCTCATTCCTCGGCATCTCCAACACGATACTGCTGGCGATACTCGAGAGGACAAAAGAGACGGGCATGATGCGGGCGATGGGGATGACCGACGGGCAGATGATAATGGCGTACATGTTTGAGGCGGGATTTTTGGGCCTTATCGGTTCGGTTCTGGGAATTATATTAGGATGCGCGGTCAATTACCCCGCCGTCAAGTACGGATTCGACATAGGCGCGATGTCCGACACGCTCGGCGGCGGCATAGGGTACAGGGTAACCGCGATGATGCGCAGCGTGTGGAACATACCGCTTATCATAGGCTCCGGGATAGTGGCGACGCTGCTGTCGGCGTGTATGGCCTATTTCCCGACGAGGCGGGCGGTAAAAATGTCTATTACCGACAGTTTGAGGTTTGAATGATATCTGAACCTTGATTTGCCTGATTAAAGGATTTTCTTGATTAAACGTCAAAACATTAAAATCAACACATTTTGGGGGTGTTGACTTTGATTTTTAATCATGTTAATCCTTTAATCAAGCGAATCAAGGTTCAGACAATTAACAAGGGAGACGGTTTAATGTCAGCACCATACAAACAGGGCGGTACCGGCATGCTCGTGCGCATCGCCTACCGCAACATCTGGCGCAACAAGCGCCGCACCGCCTTCTGCTTCGCCGCGGTGGGCATCGCCGTCTTCTTCATCGCGGTCTACTCCGCGATGATCGACGGGATGACCAAGAGCATAAACGACCTCGTGCAGGTCTTCGACCTCGGCCACGTCCGCGTAGTGTCGAACCAGTATGAGGCCGAAAACGAATATATGCCCGTGCAGTATCCGGTAGCTGACGGTAAGGACTGGAAGGTTTTGGCCGCCGAGATAAAAAATATCCCCGGCGTACGCCACGTATTCCCGCGCATCAACACAATGGCTACGCTGCAGGAGAGCACTATCAAGCACGCCGTCCTGTGGGGGCTGAATATTGAGGAGGAGATGGCGGCGAACATCTTCAACTTTACAGACAGAACCAACGGGATGGCTGATGGCCGCTACCCCGCGCCCGGGGCGAACGAGTGCGCAGTCGGCAAGGTTTTCGCGGAGAAAGCCGGCCTCAAAATCGGCGACCGCGTGCCGCTCAAAACCGTGTCGGCGCAGTTCTCCGACAAGATGTGGAGTCCGGTTATCACCGGCATATTCAATTTCGACTACATAAAGTTCGACGAGGGCTTCATCATCGTAGATTTTGAGCGGTTACAGCGTCTGCTTGTCATGGGAGAAGGGACGCAGCAGTTGGTGATATTCGGCGATGACAACACGCAGAGCGCCGCCATCTCCGCCGAGGTGCAGAAGGTCGTAGGCAAGGGGAACGTGTCCACCCAGTGGCGCGAAAACTACTGGGTCGCGGTAATGACGGCGGCCACGCCGATGTACACAATAATATTCCTGGTATTCCTGATTGTGGCGAGCTTCCTCATCATCAACACGGTCGTGATGATAATCCACGAACGCATCAAGGAAATAGGCATGATGGGGTGCCTCGGCATGACAAGGCGCGAGATCGTGACAGTCTTCTTCTTCGAGTCGCTATTCATGGCGGCGTTCGGGGCGCTGGCCGGGGTACTTTTGGGCGGGATAGTGGTGGCCATAGGCTCCTACTACCCCTTCCGCATAGGGGACCTCTACGGCAACACGTTCAGCGAGATGCCGCTGGGCAACGCGATATTCTTTGAACTGGACGCGTGGAAGTTGTTTCAGGCGTGGGCCATGGGCGTGGCGGTGGCCTCGGTCTTCACGCTTATGCCGTCGCTCAAGAGCGCTTTTGTGGAGCCGGTAGAGGCGCTCAGGCGGTAGGGCGGAGGGTTGTCGATTTTTTTTGTGGATTTATACGTAACCGGAATACTATATTATGTAGTATAAAAGGCGATTGTGCCCAAATTCACCTAATTTTACTGAGGGACGCTCAAATGGCGGTAATCAAAGCGGAAAATGTGGTAAAAGACTACTCATTGGAAGGCCATGTCGTACACGCCCTGCGCGGGGTAAGCCTCGAATTCGGCGGCGGGGAGTTCTCCGCCATCGCCGGGCCGTCCGGCAGCGGGAAGTCGACCTTCCTCCACCTCGCCGGATGCCTCGACTCCATCACCGGTGGGGCGATGGTCATCAACGGGACCGACGCCGGCAAGATGACAACGCAGCAGCTGGCGCTGCTTAGGCGCAACAGCATCGGCTTCATCTTCCAGGCCTACAACCTGATCCCCGTGCTCTCCGTAGAAGAGAACATATCCTTCCCGCTAACGCTTCTTGGGGTCGATAAAAAAGAGATCAGGGAGCGCACAGCCAAGGTGCTTAAAGACGTTGGGTTAGCGGATATGGCCAAACGCCGCCCCAAAGAGATGTCCGGCGGGCAGCAGCAGCGCGTAGCAATCGCCCGCGCCCTCGTCAAAAAACCGGCAATCATCCTGGCCGATGAACCCACCGCGAATTTGGACTCGACTATCGGCAAAGAAATTTTGGAGTTGATGGTAGCGCTGAACAAATCCGAGGGGACGACATT
>WQRV01000094.1 GCA_009786575.1 Chitinispirillia bacterium
GGGGGGGGGGGGGGTAGCATACAGCACCGTTTCCGTAACGAAACCGTAGTGTCTTACATAAAGTTTGTATTCCGGCACTATATTGCGAATGTATTCCGGTATATTAACCATGTCTTCATCGCTGTGGTAAATGCAGATTGCCAGTTTCGGCTTATCCCGCAGTATCGTCTTCTCGGCACCTTTGAGGGCGCTTAGCTCCGCGCCCTCCACGTCCATCTTTATGAAAGATACCCTTTTGAGCCCCAGACTGTCTATCGTTCTGACCTGCAGGCCAACCGCGGCTTCGCGGCTGCCGTCTTCCGTTATTTTGAAACACTTGTCCTTTTCGTCATAAAAAAACATTACCTCGCCATCACGGTCATAGACGCCGGCGTTGATCAGCGTTATTTTGGGGTTTGCCCCGTACTTCCTCTTCAATTTTTCAAAACTGCCGGAACCAGGCTCGAAAGCGATGATGCGTTCGTATTTTTTGCAGCGCCTCATAAATGGGTTTATAGTGTCTCCGGTAAACGCCCCGCAATCTATAAAAACTTCGCCGCCGCCAAGCTTCAACTCTTTTGGAAAATACTGTTCTTCCCTGAAACGGCGGCACGGATAGTCCCTCTTGTCGCGGGTCTGCCTGAATTTTATCATGCCCAAGTATAATTCTTTGCTGAGCCTGTCGGCTAGCGCGGCAGCCACCGCCTCCACCCTCGCGGTATTTTGGCTGTAGAATGCGACCGCATCTCCCCGCGACACGAGGCTGAAGTCGCGGGCATGGTCTACATAGCAGTGGTAGTATGGCTTGATGCTCCTCCAGAGAAAATTGTCCCTGAGGAACTGCCACCTGTAGCCTAGAAATAAAAGCGGCTTGACGATTAACATCCTGACAATACGCCTGAACATTACGCTCCAGCCCTTTCCGCGTTTTTGCCGCCGGCCACCCGTTTCCCCCGCACAAGCCCAACGAACAGCATCAGCGCCAGGATAACTGTAAATATTGCCGATATCTTCATCGCACCGCCAAGGTAGAGCGATTTAGGCATCATCACCACCTCGTAGCTGCCCGCCTTCAGCGGCACCGCCATCCAGGCCATGTCGGCGCGGTAATATTTCACGGGGGCGCCATCGACCTCTATACGCCAGCCGGGGTAGTAGACCTCCGATATCCTCAGGAAGCCGTCGGCGGGCATTGTGACGGAGGCAACCCTTTTGTTCGGAGTGTATTTTTTCCATTCTACCTTGAGGTGTTTTTCACCAGCGGCAATATCATTTGTATTGACATTTGTATCGACACCGGCACTGTCATTATCAATACCGCCGGCGTTATCATCAACACCTGCTACAGGCGCGGGAACTGATTCACCCCGTGTAAACGGCAGTTCCGGCTCCTCAAGAAGCGCCGCCGTAGTCCTGTAGTTATACTCCTCCCTCCGTAGCGCCGATATTATGTTGTCCTCCTCCATCACCACATAATCAGCCGCGTACGACAAGCGCCCGAGCGATGTGGGGTTCTTTATTTTGCTGATCCCCCCCGATCCGGACGCCATCAATATATAATTGACACCGGCCAGGTCCAAAAACGGCGTGTTGCCCTCTATCCTCTCCCTGCTCAAACGCATATTTCCGTCCCGCGAGATCTCCGCGATATCAGCCAAATACTGCAAGTCGCGCTGGTCGCCCCTAAACGCCCTGTAACAGTTGAGCTCATTATCATGAAAGCCGCCTACACCCTCGAGGCCGTAGAAGGCTTCCTGGTTCTCGGTCGCGAATGTGCGCGGCAGGGAGAACACGCGGAACGGAACCTTCTCGTGCCCGGCCTTCAGCTCCCGCAGCGCAGCGTCGTCGCGGTAGTAGTATTTCCACGGGCTCTCTACCTTGATGAACTGGCCGTTGACCTTTACCATGTCTATCGTACCCATTATTATCAGCGCGTAAACGAGCGTACTGCCCCTGACCTTCCCGTTGACAACCGCGATCAGCATGCCGAGCGTCACAACCACGAAGAGCCACCAGAGCCATAGCGCGGGAATGAATTTCTGCTTAAAGTTGGCCGCGAAAACCCTGTCGGCGTCGCCGCCGCCCATCATGGGGGCAGCGAAACTTGCGGCCACCGACTCTACCGAGAAGAGTATGGTAAGCAGCGTCACGCCGCCGAGAGCGGCCCAAAGCCCCGCCGTCCACCTCTGCTGCTGCCGCCCGAATATCTCGAAGCGCTTCGACAGCAGATCCTTAATAAAGAACGCCGCCATGAGCGCGGTAGCAAACGAGAACCAGAACATGATCATGCTCGGCGCGCGGAACCGCTTGACACCAGGTATAATATGGTACGCGGCGGTAAAGAACGGCGTGTTGGCGCCCAGCGCGTAAAGCACGGCCAACACCGCGATGCCCGCCCAGAAGATGCGCCAAAAACTCTTAGGCTTGCTCGCTACCGCCAAAAACGCGAGCAAAAGCGGTATCGCCCCGGCATACTCGGTGTTCAGTTTGAAGAAATTCTTGCCCCAGTAGTACTGCAGGCTGTTTCCGAACTCGTACACCCACAGCGAGAAGAACTCCGCCCAGTTCATCGACCACGACGCCGCGAACTCGAAACCCCGGTCTACGCCGCGCACCGAAAACGCGTCCCGCAAGAACATGTACGACGGGTATATCATCACGCAGGCAACCCCAATGCCTGTAAAGACGCCGGCCCAGAAGTAGGCGGCCTTAAACGCAACCCGCTTCTTATCCTCCTTCGCAGCGATCCCCTTAACCAGATCCGCCGCCCAGTAGAGGAAGATCCCCATGCAGACGAAGTAGGTCAGCTGCATGTGCGACGTGAGGACCATCGCGGCGACGCCTACGGCCAGAAGCCCCGCGTTGCGCAGCACAGGGACAGCCATAAGCGACCGCAGCCGCCAGATCACAAACGGCAGCCATGCAATCACAAACATCTTACCGTCGTGCCCCGGGCTCACGAGGCTCACAAACTGGGGACTCAACATGTAAAAAAGTGCGCCGGCAAAGGCAGTGATACGGGCCGCGCCGAACGAACGGCGCAACATAAAGAAGAAAAATACGCCCGCCAGAAAGATGTGCAGTATCATAGTAAAACCGAAGAAGCGGTATGCCGGCAGGAACGGCCGCAAAACCCCGGTAACCGGGTAGAACGCGTCGCCGTACACCGCATCAACCGTTGGCATTCCGCCCAGGCGCCCCGCCTCCCACATCGGCATCTGGCCGTACTTGGTAAGGCTGACGCTCAAATATTGCCTGACACCCACAGCCGACATCTGGTCGGACGCGGTCAGCATGTCGCCGGAGAAGATGAACTGTGAGAAGATGATCGTAACAATAACGAAAAAAGCGGCTACGCAGATCAGGTCGCCGTGCCGGAACGGCTTCTTAACCTCCGCTGCGGCGAGGGCCGGGGCGTCTGCAGGCTTGCTGCCGGGGACGGTGGGATGGTCTGACATGGCCTTATATGTTCCTTTTTATGGTTAGGTACAAACCCTTAATATAATTCGCGGGTATGTGTTTCTACAAATCGCCGCCCAAAACAATATTATCAATCAGCCGCGTCCCCGTCCCGGCCATCCGGCAGGCTACAGCAACTAAAGCCGTGCGATTGATCTCTTCCAGGGGTTTCAGGCACACCGTATCAACAACTTCAATATACTCGGCGCTAATCAGCCGCCCCCCGCCAAGAACCGACCCAATACACCCCTTTATTACCCGGCCATCCCGCTCCCCGCCATTATAGAGCCCCCTGGCCGACTCCAAAGCCCTATTTATCAACACCGCGTCAGCCCGCTCCGGCGCCGACAAATACGCGTTACGGGAACTCATAGCCAAACCGCCGGGTTCCCGTACCGTTGGGGCCACTACCACCCGCACCGGCAAATTCAAGTCCTCAACCATCCGCTTCACGACAACGACCTGCTGCGCGTCCTTTGCCCCGAAAACCGCAACCCGGGGCCACACTATATTAAACAGCTTGAGGACAACCGTCGCCACACCCCGAAAATGCCCCGGACGGCTCGCCCCGCAGAGCGAGGCCGTGATCTCCTCCACAGTAACGTAAGTACTGTAATTATCGGGATATATCTCCTTGTACGGCGGAGCGAAAACCACATCGCACCCCGCACCCGCCGCAAGTTCGCAGTCCCGCTCCAGCTGCCTGGGATACCTGTCAAAATCCTCCAGCGGGCCGAACTGTGCGGGGTTGACAAAGATGCTCACTACTGTATGATCACAGTGATTAGCCGCTATCTCCAGCAGCGACAGATGCCCGCAGTGCAGCGCACCCATAGTGGGAACCAGGCCTATTGATGCCCCGCGTGTGCAGGATTCCAGCGAATAAGCCGCCATTTCGGAACATGTTGTGATGATTTTCATCGTTATAGACACTTCCTGGTTGACAGGTAAGGAAATTTTGTATAAATATAAGTCTTGGGAGCAAAAAAAACAATACGGGGTTATACTTTGCCGGGGGGCATAAAAAAGAGGCGGGCCCTTGCGGACCCACCCTTTCCTAAGCATTTACTGCAAACTGCAAAAAATAAAGGTACGATAACTTGCACCTCTATCCCCCCTAAGTACTGCTAAATTCTAAAACAGCGAGCCGAGTTCGGCAAAGAACTTATTTACGGCATTTATACTTTTATAATAGAGCAACGCCAAACCTTTTCTTGGCCTGTCTGTTTTTACCGTCATGTTAGGTACGGCTGCCGCGCTGCCGTAAGTATAAGGGTATTGCGCGGCCGATTTTTGGCGGCGCGTTCCGCGGCGCTCCCCCCGGTCTAAGGTGTTGCCCGCGGGCATGGACGTCTTGGCGCTACTTTTATAAGCCGCCGTTTTGCCGCCGTCTGAAACGGCCGGCATGGCAACGGCGCGACCGCAAATATAAATGCGGCGGCTCCGGCTGATATTCAGCTTATTGGCGCCCATAGTGCCCGTGTCCCCCGTGTTTCAAGTTTTTTTAACCGTCCGTCTTGTACTGCTCCCCAAGCGTCCCCTCACGGCCATACCGCAACCGTGTGCAACGATCATATAGTTAATATGTTTATTTGGTTCACCAGTATGCAAGATTTTTTTTTTTTTTTTTTGATGAATCCAAAATGGCTTTATGAGAATGTTAACAAATGGCAATTGGAGCGGGATAAAACGGCTAAATTGTGGCCATAAATGATGAACACCACAAGATGTTGTATGATTATTACAAATGCTTGATGTGATGGGCAAGTCGGCGAAGAGGCCTGCGAAAAGCTCCGTTGCCGTGCGCAGGGGCGTTAATTCCCCCCCTGGTCGTATATTGCCGTCTTGTCCTTCTGGCTAAGTGGGTTGTAGATGTTGATCCCCGGCTTCGCGGTCACTATCTGCTCAATGACCTCGCGGAAATCCCGCGCGTCGTCTACAAAGTCCAGCTCGTTGGTATTGATAACCAGCAACGGTGACGCGGTATAATGGAAAAAGAAGTGGTTGTAAGCCTCGTTCAAGTCACTGATATACCCCTCGTCCATGCCGTTTTCGTATGGCCGCCCGCGTTTCTCTATGCGCCGTAGCAGCGTCCCGGTTGACGCCTGGAGATAGACCACGAGGTCGGGGGCCGGCACGGAAGTTTCGAGCGTTTGCGCGATAGAACTGTAAAGCGCCAGTTCGTCGTCCTGCAAGTTGATGGACGCGAAAATCCGGTCTTTGGCGAACATGTAGTCGCTCACGGTTACGCTGTGGAAGAGGTCCTGCTGGGCGACGACCTGCGTGAGCTGGCGGTGGCGCGAGAGGAGGAACCATAGCTGGGTCTGGAACGCGGCGGCCCGCCGGTCGGCGTAGAACTTGGACAAAAATGGGTTGCCCTCCACGTCCTCGCGGATCAGGCGCGTGCCGAGCTGCCGGCCGAGCAGGTCGCAGAGAGATGTTTTGCCCACGCCGAGCACACCCTCCACGCACAGGAAATTTATGTGCGGCGGAAATTTCAGATCCATTATCATTTCACGGCCCCCGTGTCTGTATAGTTCGCGTTCATGCTATCCGTCGCTAAACGGCGCCGGCACCCCGCCGCCGTCCTCGACCTCGTACCCGTCTGCAAGAAAAAATACATTCTGAGCGGCCACCAGCGCATCCATATCCTCATATAATTCTCCAGCCGTCCGGGAGCCGCCGGCAAGCGGGACTTTGATATCCGGCGATATCATCACCATACCCTCAAGGCAGAAACGGCGGTTCAGCAGCTCCGGGTGCGGGATCACAAGCGTTCTGGGCGGCGCGGAGACGTCGCTGATTTGCAGGCCGCCAAAGACGAGGATGTCGATGTCGGCGGTGCGCGGCCCCTTGGGGACGGTGCGCACGCGCCCCAGGCGGGACTCTATCATCTGGCAGTCGTCGAGGAGCTGGTACGGCGCGCCGGCATAGTACCCGGCGACGACCTTGTTAAGGTAGGGCAACTGCGGCTCGCTTACGCCCACCGCCTCCGTGGCCATCAGCCCCGACACCCGCATCCGCCCGCCCAGCACCCCAAGCAGCATCTGCTCCATTGAGTTGATGTAGAACTCGCGGTCCTCAATGTTGCTGCCGATACTGAGGATCACCACCGTTTTTTCCATCTACGCAGCCTTGATCTTCTCATGGACGGCGCTGACGATACGTTCGAAAAGCTCTTTGCCGCCGGCGGGGGTGATCGAACCGCTGTCCGGCGGCAGCATGAGGCCGTCCGGGCAGATCGCCTGGAATTTCTGGGGGTCGCGGCCACGCCTTTTCCACACCTTGTACTCCTCTTTATCGAGAGGCTTAGCGTCGATCCCTTCAAAAGGTTTCAGGCGGATGTACGACAGGAGCGAGAGTATAAGGCCGTCGTCGCGGTCTAAATCGGAGGCTTTGTCGCCGTTTAGCACGGTATTTATGTCGAAGAAAGCCATTTTCAGGCCCGGATACTTGAGCGTCATCCTCCGCATGACCTCGTCGGCCGGCCCCCAGTTGAACGGCGCCGCGTTTACCAAAAATATCCTGTTTATACCCTGGAATACGTACGAGTGCAGGATATCGCACAGCATGTTGACGAACGTATGGGGCTTGACCGCGGCGGCACCGGCAAACGAGATGAACGGCCCCGAACAGCTAAACGGGAGCAGCGGGGCAATCAGGATCCCGGACACGCGGGACAACTCCCGGGCGATCTCGAGGGCGCAGGCCGACTCGGCACCCACCTCCCCCACCGCGCCAAACGGCTCACAGCCGCCCAGCGGGAATATCACCGCCGGAACCTCACCGATGCGCCGGCGGACCTCCTCGTGAGTCAACCGCTCAATATCGTAAATATTTTCGTCTATATTATCCATAAAAACAGGCGTATTGTTGATTGTTGTTATTTATTGGGGGTAAATCGGAGTGAGAGGATTTGAACCTCCGGCCTCTTGGTCCCGAACCAAGCTACAATCCCCCCAAACCGCATTATTTAAGGCCTTTTGGCCGGACTATCAGCTAAATAACGCTCCAAAAAATAGCTATTTTGCAGCACTATAGCACTTTTTGCAGCACTTTTTTAACCTTTTCGGCGGGGAGCGTCCACCCCTTTTTCCCGCCGCCGTCATCATAAATATAGTTATTGCGCATACCCGGCGCAAAATATTTTCTTCTGCCTTAAATTAATCCCGCCAGACCCGGCGCCACATCCGTTACGGCCATCCGAGCCTCACCTAAAATTCGATTACACATTTATATCGATACAAATAGTTACGGCCTAATCCAGTCTTCCAACCTCGCAGCTCTTTTGACAAAATGCTATTCCGAATTTAATGATATCGTTGTAGCATTTGTTTTCCAGCGCTTTGGCGTATTTACCGTCTATTATCTGTTTTAGCGCCTCGTCGCGTTTCTTTTGGATCTCTCTCATGTCGGCTGTCCACTTAAGTTCTAATACCACAGCCTTGCCGCGGCCACTACGGTGCGTCATGACTATGTCGCATCTGCCGAGTCCGGTTTCACGGTTTGATTTCAGGTCATAATCGCGTATCCCGGCAAGGACGCCGAGCATTACCCCGTGATAAAAATCCTCCTTGCCGTCCATATAACTTATAGTCGATAAAAGAAATTCTCCTAACTCTTCCTGCACAACGGCGGCGTTGCCACTAAGAACCGCCTCGTGGAGTTTGCTAAAATCTTTTTGCTGTATTCGTTCGTTAAACCATTCTTTTATTTTGGTTATGTATATATACTTCAACTCCAAGTTAGGGATACACAACTCCAACACTTTCTCTACATCCATATAATGTTCACTAACCTTTTTCAGATAACCGGTAAAAAACAGAAAATTCCAGACATTGTCGGGGTCTTTATATATGTCGCCATAGGTTATATCCTCATGTACCGTTTTCGCAATAGTCCCGCCGGCCATCAGCGTTTCCAGTTCCTCCTTTGCCTCACCATCAACCATATCTATCATTTTACGGACTATATCGTTACCGCTGGTGTTTGCCCAGTACGGTTCGGGGGGCCTGTTTATGTGTGTACGCCAACCGCTCAACGCGTTTACGCAACTCCACGGGTTATATACCACCGTATCCCCGAATAAATAGCCATTATACCAATCCCTGAGTGTTCCCCGCTTCTCCTCCAAGCCGTAATATTTCAGTATAATATCTATCTCGTCCTGCGTGAAACCAAAGTATTCTGAATAATCGTTGCTTAGTACCGATATTATGCTGAGGTTGTTCAGACCTGTAAAAATGCTCTCTTTAGAGACACGCAGGCACCCGGTCATAACAGCAAGCTGTAAATACGGGTTATCTTTAAGCCCGCTGCTCAGGAATGGGCGAATGAAGTCTACCATCTCCTCGTAAAAACCGCGCACCCATGAATTTTCCAATGGGACATCGTATTCGTCTATCAAAACTATGACTTTTTGACCGTGGCAGCCAGCCAAACATTTGCAAAGAAACAGGAGCGACGTGGAATAATCGTCAAGAGAACCGTTGCGATCAGCCAATTTTTGAAACAACAGGCGGTCTGTCTCTTTGGTAATTTTTTCCATGACATATTCATGCCGGCTGAACTCTTCAGCCATAAAATTCTTCAACTGCGTATACGAACGCTCAAAAGTATCCCGTTTCACCTCTTTGAGGCTCAAAAATATCACCGGATACTTTCCCTGATGCCCCATATACCGCTCTCCGGCAGATTCAATCTTCAGCCCCCGGAACAGCGCCCGCGTATCCTTGCCGCCGATTGGCGCCGTATCCTCAAAAAAGCACTTCAGCATAGTCTGGTTCAGCGTCTTTCCGAAGCGGCGCGGGCGAGTACACAGGGTAACGGCGGAATCTCCGTCCAAAATATCCTTGACAAATAAGGTCTTATCGACATAGTATGACCCGCCTTCGATTAGCTGGTCGAAGAATGACTTACCTTTAGGCAGGGTGGCTAGGGTATTTTCGGTCTCCATAGCAATAATATAGTTTTTTTCAACAAAAAAAGCAACAAAATCTTATTTTGAGGCAGCGGCAGCCCCCTCAAAACCATAGACTGCGATCGCCGCCACAGAGATGAGGGAACCGCCGGCAACGGTTGCGCACCCTGTAGCACCAATCAGATTTTAATCTATGGAGTTGTAAAGCAAAAAAACGTGTAAGTGATTGATTTTTATGGGGTAAAAAAATCGGAGTGAGAGGATTTGAACCTCCGGCCTCTTGGTCCCGAACCAAGCGCGCTAACCGGACTGCGCTACACTCCGAAATCTCAACTGATACATAATATACGTTATGGTACGCCCAAAATGCAATTTTTTTATATTTTTGACACCATCCCGATATACCGCTCTAACCGCTCGGTCTCGTACTCCGCGATAAGCCGTACCATCGGCCCGGCCGATTGTCCGCTGCCGTAGTAGCTGCCGAAGCAATCGTAGTACTTACCACGGCCGGCGAATTTTATGTCTATCGGCAGCAACCCCGCCCTCATAAGCTCTAAATTAATGATGAGCCGCCCCACCCTGCCGTTGCCGTCTATGAAAGGGTGTATCCCCTCGAAACGCAGGTGGAACTCCGCGACGGCCTCAATGATGTGCATCCGGCCCTTCATATCAGGGTAGCCCGCTATGAGCTCCTCCATTTGGACGGGGACGAGGTATGGCTGCGGCGGGGTGTGGGACGCGCCCATTATGGCAACCGGGAGGCGCCTGTACACCCCCTTGTTGGCCGCATCGTTCATGAGGACGAGCGAGTGGATACCCTTGATATCCAACTCGGTCAGCCCGGCGCCCGCGCCAGCGATTGAGGCGATGTACTCGAACGCGTCCCTGTGGCCGATTGCCTCCAAATGCTCCCGCAAAGGCTTTTCGGCGATGGTGACGCCCTCCTGCAAAATGAGCGCGGTCTCCCGCAGGGTGAGGCTGCTGCCCTCGATCGCGTTTGAGTTGTAGGTGCTCTCGACCACAAACTCGCCGCGCAGCCGCCGCACCTCCGCCTCGCTAAGCGGCCGCAGGGCCCCCAGATCGTCTCTGAGCGCGTCTATTTTCGTGAAGTCCATAGAGATAAAAATAAGTCGCGCCGGAGACGGTTTTCAATGTTTTTATAGATAATCCTCAGCGGACAGGGCCTAATAACCCCGGATCGGGAGGCGACTCTTTTTCTGTAAATTTGGGAGCGTCGGCCAAACTCGTTATGTACTCAAGGGCCCGCTTCTGCCCCAGCGGGTTCAAACTGCGGAGCGCGTGGAACTCGTTCCTGTTCTGGGCAGCGAGGTTTAGGCACCGGCAACAATATTGTTACAGCCGCCGGATCTCGTCCACCGTTAGCCCGGTGATTTTAGAGATGGTATCAGGGGCTATGCTTTCGGATTTCATGGCCCTGGCTGCGTTATTCATGCTTTGCGCCACGCCTTCCCGCCAGCCTTCCTGCTTGTACTTTTCTTCATATTTTGTCAATAAACCGTTCTCCGCTAAAAGCTCTACAACATCTGCGTAATCGTCGTGTCTTTTCACAACCCCCTCCTTTTTTAGTATGTGTTCGTTTTCCGCCATAACCACCATAAACCACGTAGCCAGAGATACCTGATACTCTTCGTCTTCCTCCGGGAACTCTGAGGCCAGTTGGAACATTGCCCTGTTGATACCCGGCCTCAGCGCCTTCAGAAGCAACTCACTGTCATCCAACTCGGAAGTGACGACTACCTGTATAGCCAACGCCTTTCCCGGAGGACAACCCTTGACTATAATACACTCCCCTATCTCTGCGCAACACCCTGTAGTTAAATTCCTCCCTCAAGGCCTTAAACAACTCCAAGGGTTCGCGGACTCCTTGCGCGTGGGCTTGTGCGCACCGCCAACTTTCTTATTTTTGCTCATAATACACGTTTTCTCCGGTTAAATGGTTGACAATTAATAGAATATAAAGCATACTACTTCAAACAAGAACAAACTACGGGAATAAGTCATCCAAGAAAGGTAAACCGAGTGATTTGCAACCATCTTTCAGGCCGCCGGAACCGTAGCCCCGTTTTCACCCAAGAGAGTAACCGCTAAAAAACTGGCTCTACTCCCATTCTATTTGGTAAATGGTAATTTACCCGACACATTCATCGGAAACAAAACGATTTTGTAGGGGCGATCGTCCCCGATCGCCCGCGCCGGAATTGCGATATTGCGTTTGATTTGACGTATACCG
>WQRV01000095.1 GCA_009786575.1 Chitinispirillia bacterium
GAAAATACACGGTTGGATAGTTTTTCCTGCCAGATAGAGGAGTACAACGCCTATTTGTTCCACGAGGCGGTCAGGTCGCAGGCAGACCGTATGGCGCTTACTTGGCTCTTGTGCGAGCGTTCCACCAAATCCATCGCGGCGTATATGTCGCTGATTGCCGATGCCATCAAACTATCGGCTACGGAAAAAGAGATCCATCTGCTCAAATACCCTTTCAAAACCGTCCCGGCCATGAAAATAGCAAAACTGACCGTCTCCAGCCCCTTTAAGGAGAGGTACCGTGGTATCGGCTCGCTCATGGTAGACATGGCGGTACAAATTGCCGAATCGTGCAATGAGCGGTACTTCGCCTTCCGCTTCATCACCGTTGACGCCGACATCGAGCACAACGAGAGGGTCATTGGATTCTACCGGAAAAACGGCTTTATCCCCAACGAAGAGCTCGGCAACAAGCGCCGAAAGACAATCAGTATGCGAAGAGATATATTGTTCAGAGCCTGGCGGTGCCAATAGCCCTACCCCCTGTGGAGGCAGACGGTAGGGTGATTGACCACTAACTCACGGTAAAGATATATAATATCAACCGTGGGAAGAGGCGGCTGAATCCGGGGCTGGCGGGACTATTTTTGGCTAAATTTTGCTTTTCCGGCGGGGATTTAGTATATTATAATGTATTGTAGCCATACCGCCAATAAACAGGAACCTCATAAAATGGGCACAAATCTCGAAACCGGCCTCGACGTGAACCGCGAGTTCAAGGATACCGTCTTCTCGCTCTTACTTAATGGAGACACCGAATCCGCCCGCCTGATAGCGAATTCCTTTTCCGGGACGAACTATCCCGAAGGCACGGAGGTCGTTTTTAAGACGCTCCAAAATGTCTTTACCAAGGGCAGAATCAATGACTTAGCCTTTATATTGGACAACAGGCTGATAGTTCTCGTCGAGGCCCAATCGACTCTCAATGAGAACATGCCCTACCGGATGCTGCAATACATCGCGGAGACGTATAAGAAGCTCCACGCGACACGGGACGAGTACCGGGAAAAGATGTTCACCTTGCAACGCCCGAAGTTTATCGTTTTTTACAGCGGCGACAAGGAGATGAAGGAGGATGTGCTGACCCTGCGCCTCTCCGACATGTTCGCCCCTTATGGCCCCGCCGGCGCGGGGGCTGACGACGGGTCGGTTGACCTCGAATTGACCGTAAAAATGTACAATATCAACCGGGGGCGAAACGTTGATAAGCTAAAAAGTTGCGAAACCCTGCGTCATTACAGTATATTTATAGGTATGGTGCACGAGTACCGGAGGGCGATGCCTTTGGAACAGGCCATCAAACAGGCGGTCGTGGACTGTATAGGCCAAAACGTGCTAAAAGCGTTTTTACTTAAACACGAAGGAGAATTGGTCAATATGTTGGTATCAGAATGGAATATGGAAACGGCGTTGGAAGTCCGGGAGGAGGAGGGCAGGATGGAAGAGAAGCGGGAAATCGCGAGAAGGATGAAGGCCAAGGGTAAGTCCGTCGAGGAAATTGAGGAAATGACCGGCCTCACGGTAGACGATATTTTACGTCTGTAACTGTTATTCCGAAGTGTCGCCCCTTGGTGGTGAGATTGCCTTGGGGGGTGTAAATCGGTAATATGTTGCTCTTTATGCGGCGTTAGAGTTTGGCCAGATATTCCTCCGCGGTTTTTGCCGCCTCCCCGAACTCGCAGCGGAGCAGGCGCAGTGAGATTGCTTCCAGCGTGCCGCTTGTTTCTTTCGACCATGTCATTTTTTTCAGGCGGTCGAGCGCGCTGTCGATTGCCTCGTTATTGTAGTCGTTGCACGCTTTGGCGATGATTGCCAGCTGTTCGCGCAGGGTTTTGGTGTCTTCGTCTCGGAGTGTGCCATTTCCGCTGATGCTTGCCGCCTCCGCTTGCGCGATTATTTTGCGCAGTGCATGCAGGAAGCCTTGCGTATTTGCGGCTATTGCGGCTCTGTCGCCGGCCCTGCCGGCGTTTTCGAGGGCGAGGGCAGCCTGAGAGGTTTTTGTTTCGCCGATGTTGGCGAGTGCGCTTTTCATGGCGTGGGCGTTCAGTGTGAACAGGTTAATGTCGTTGTCGCCGGCGTTTGCCGCGTTTGCCGAGATTGATTCAAGCGCGGGGAGCGCTTTTTTTGCGTCGAGCGTGAAGATTGCGAGCAGTTCGGGCGCGGCCGCGGCGGGTGTGCGCGCGTTTTTTTGGCTGTCCCTCTCTTTCCGCGCCTTTTCTATGGCTTCGGGCGGCTGTTTGTCGCGTATAAACTTGTTGAGCGTGGCGTTGAGCTGCCTTATGTCTATAGGTTTGGATATAAAGTCGTTGAATCCGCGGTTGAGGAATATTTCCGCCTGCCCGACCACGGCGTTTGCGGTTAGGGCCACTATAGGGTGGGCGTAGCCGTTTTTGCGGATGGCGTTTGCGGCTTCTATGCCGTCCATCCCCGGCATCATGTGGTCCATGAAGATAATGTCGTATGTTTTGCCCGACTGAATTTTGCTTATTGCGCTCTCGCCGCTGGCGGCGGTGTCTATCGTCAGTCCGTATGGCGCCATGAGCCCCTTGGCCACGTAGAGGTTTGATTCTACGTCGTCAACGAGCAATATTTTGCCGTAGGGCATGTATTCGCGCGTGAAGGAGTTTTCGTTCATGTTGCGGTTGCTGTTCAGGCGGAACATCCGCAGGTTTTCGGCAAGAACGCTGCCTATGCGTTCGCTGCCAGCGCTTTTTTGCGGCAGGCGCACGCTGACCGTGGTGCCTGTGCCGGCCACGCTGTCAACTTTTATGTCTCCGCCCATCATGTTGACAAGGCGCTGAGTAATGTTCATGCCCAGGCCGGTGCCCTGGATAGTGCGGTTGATGTTAAGGTTAAAGCGCGTGAATTCGGTGAAGAGCTTTTCCAGCTGCTCGGCCGTCATGCCCTGGCCGGTGTCGCTGACTGTGAAGGCGAGCGTTACATCGTTCTCGGCGCCGCCGTTCTCTTCTGTTGAGACGGTTAGCCGGATCGTGCCCTTGTCGGTGAATTTGAACGCGTTGGAGAGGAGGTTGTTCATTATCTGCTTTATGCGAAGTTCGTCGCCGCAGAGGCTTGCGCGGGCGTTTTCGTCTACCTCTAATTTGAACTCTATAGGCTTGCTGTTGCGCATAATGTTGAGGTGCACCGTGTCGTTTATCAGGCTCGCGAGCTCGTATTTGGCGGGCGTGAACTCCATCTTGCCCGCGTCTATTTTGGAGAGGTCGAGGATGTCGTTTATGATGCCCAGCAGGAGGTCGCTTGAGCTGTATATCTGCATAAACGCCTCTCTGAGGTGCGGTTCGAGGTCCTTGTCCATCAGCTGGATCTCCGTGACGCCGAGGATGACGTTCATTGGGGTGCGTATTTCGTGGCTCATTGCCGCCAGGAACCTGCTTTTGGCTTCGCTGCTTGCCTCGGCTACCTCGGCCCTGTGCATCTCCTCCATTATTGCCAGAGACTCGCGTATGTCGCGGCAGCATACCATTATGACGTCTTCGCCTTTGTACTTGAGCGGGATGGCCGTTGCGTCGAAGGGTATCGTTTCGCCGTTTACGTGGTTGTGGTTCCATACGGTCCGGGCGTGGCCTTTTTCAAAGGCTGTGCTTATGACTTCCATGACTTTATCTAAGGTTTTTTGGCCGTCGGGCTGGTATTCGGGCGCTGTTTCCATGAAGCGCTCCCGGTACTCCCGCTTGCTGTTTATGCCTACGACCCGCGCCGCTTCGTAGTTGAAGTCTATGAGGTTGAAGTTCCTGTCCCACAGGGTGATGCCGACCGGCGCGGCGTCGAGCATCATGATCGCGCGCTCGTCGGCCTCCCTGATTGTGTCGCGGGCGGCCCGCTCTTCCCGCTGCTTCGCCCTGTTCAGGCTTATCAGAATGTAGCTGAGTATAACGGTAAACAGTATGCCGAGGGTGATAGGCAGCAGCTTAAGCCCCCTTGCGTTGTGGAAGTACACGCCGAAAAAGTAGCCGGAAAGGGCCATTGCGGCAAATGCCAGCGCCACGAACGTTACCTGCAGCGCGAGCGCGGCCGCCTGCAGCCTTTTAATGAGTGCGGTTAATACAGACATATTTTGAGCGCCCCCAACGCCTGAACTTATAGCAGGCTTGATTATAGATTACACGATTAAATATTCGTGTATAAACCCCCGGCGCTTGGCCCGCGGCCGGAAACTTTCCTCTTATGTCAATATAGCGCATGTGTCAACGTTTTTGCCAAAAAAAAATAAAAAATTACGCGGCCGCGTTTGGGCCGGGGCGGGGCGATATTTGTATTTTTTTGCATTTTCGTAGGGGATTTTAGTATATTATCAGGGTATCGGAACTATGTAAAAATGTGCTGTGTTTATAGGCATGGTTTGTGAATTTCAGAGGCGGCGGGATAAAACGCGGTAGTGGATGAGCGTTTCCGTGAGGGGAGGGTGGAAGTATGGATGTAGATACGGATGTGGGCGCCGCCGGCGAGATCGTCAAACACACTTTTTCCCAGCTGTTTTTTACCGTTGGGATCATAGCAAGGAAAGTGAGGGGGAGTTAGCAGGCTGTTCGCCCGGCTTGCACAGAAAAATGGCAACTACTATTATTTTCGCGCTTGCCTGCGCGGGCACCGTTGTGTTTGCGCTGGTTAAGCCACAGATCAGGGTAAAAGGTTACGAGCTGAGCGTATTTTACGTCCCTGCCCTTTTGGGGGCGCTGATACTGGTTTTTTCGGGTCTGTTGGACTGGTCCGCCGCGGTGAACGGTTTGACGGCGGATACTGACATCAATCCGTTAAAGATCCTCGCGCTCTTCCTTTCGATGACGCTCCTCTCGGTATTTTTGGACGAGACGGGCTTCTTCAGGTACCTCGCCAGCCTGGCGGTTCGTAAGTGCGGCGGGAGCCAGGTCAGGTTGTTTATTATATTTTACTGCATGGTGTCGGCGCTCACGGTGTTTACGTCCAACGACGTGGTCATCCTCACCTTCACGCCGTTTATCTGCTATTTTTCCAAAAACGCCCGCGTAGACCCGGTACCGTATTTAGTCTCGGAGTTTGTTGCGGCCAACACGGCCAGCATGCTTCTTATTATAGGCAATCCCACCAATATATATCTGGGTACGATGGCGGGGATAGATTTTTTCCCGTACGTAAAGGTTATGGCGCTGCCGGCTGTTTGTGCCACAGTCACCGCTTTTGCCGTGCTGCTGGCGCTCTTTTACAAACGCTTAAAGGCTCCGGTCTCCGCTGCGCCCGAAAATGTGGTGATAGAACAAAAAACGCTGCTCGTTTTCGGCCTGGCGGTGCTTTCGGTATGCACGCTGGCGCTGGCTGTATCCGGTTTCATAGACGTCCCTATGTGGCTTATTTCGGTTGCGGGTCTTTTAACGCTGCTGATTGGCGTATTTCTAATATCTCTCCTTAAATGCCGCAGGCCGGGAGAGCTCTTGCGAACTTTCCGCCGCGGCCCGTGGGAGGTTGTCCCGCTTGTCATTTCGATGTTCATTCTCGTGCTGGCCCTGGAGGCGTCGGGGGCGACGGCGGTTATAGCCGGGCTGCTGAATTCCGGCAATACGCTATTTACATACGGGATTGCCTCTGCGCTGGCGGCGAACCTTATTAACAACATCCCGATGAGTGTCCTCTTTTCGTCGCTTTTGATGGGTGGCGGGGACGATCTGCCAGCGGTGTACGCCTCGGTCATAGGCTCTAACATCGGCGCGTACATCACGCCCATAGGCGCGCTGGCTGGCGTTATGTGGCTGGGGATATTGCGTAACCAGGGCATAAACTTCGGCTTCGCTAAATTTGTGGCGTACGGCGCGTGCGTGGCGGTTCCAGCGCTGCTCGCCGCGCTTGCGGGGCTTTTGGCTGCGGGGCCGTAATAAAGGGCTACCACCCCTCGCCGAGCCACTCGTTGGTGCCTTCGAATTTGTGGAGTTTTTCGTCTTTTTTGCTGTTGATATTGTACCAGTGGATGCGTTTTGACCCGTCCGCCGATTCTCTTGTGTAAACTATCATGGGCTCGTTTTTGTAGCGTATAAACCGGGGTGTGTGTTCGCTCCATGATTTTGGCGCGTTTTTGGGCGGCTCAACGAGTTTTTCGGCGGCGGTTCCGTCAACGCTTATGCCGCATATTTCGGTCATGTTCGCGCCCGACGAGAAGTAGATGGTTTGATCGTCGTCAGCCCATGTGAAGTCTCTTACGTTTGCGTTGAAGGTGAGTTGTTTGTGCGGAGTGCCGTCGCGCTGGAAGGTCCACAGGTCCATTTGTCCGCCGAAGCTGGTGCGGTCGGAGAGGTAAGCGGCGCGTTTGCCGTTTCTGCTGAGGCGGGGGAGGCGGTGGCCGGCGTTGCCGTGAGTCAACTGTACCGGCGGCGCGGCGGCGCTTGAGTCGGAGGCGTAGATGTGCCATCTGCCGTTTTCGTCTTTTGCGCAGTACAGGATAGACGCGCCGTCTTCGGATATGTGGAGGTCGCGGCGTTCGGCGCTGTCGGACGGTATGACGGTGATGGCCTCGTACATGTACCGTTTGGTTTTGTAGATAGCGCCGGCCGTTTTACCGCTGTCGGCCTCTATGTAGTAGAGGAAGCCGTCTGCCGGGGAGAAGGCGGCTTCGGTGACGTTTCTGCCCTTTGCCGCGGTGATGCCGCTCATCGTGTGGAGGTCTATGAGTCCGAGGGCGCCGGCGTTTTGATTGCCGTAGATGACGGCTGCGCGGTTGTTTGCCGGCGAGAACGCGGGGCGGCGCAGATTTGGCAGGCCGGGGCCGAGGGGGTGTTCTTTCATGGCCTCTGCGATTTTGATGAACGCATCGGTTCGCCCCCCTGTACGCTGCGCGAGGTGTGGGATGACGCCCGTTACCCGCAGCCCGCGCAGGCTTGTGTCCGGCGGCGGGACGGCCACGCTTACGAGTTTGGTTATCTCCTCTACGCCCGGGTCTGGGGAGATGCTTTGGTAGATGGGGTAGAGTTTGTTTGTTACGGTTACGCGCGGCCCGCCTCTGGCGGCGTTTTCTCTGAGGCCGGCGCGGCCGGTGCGCATGGTGAAGCACCCGGCGAACCGGTTTTCGGAGCCGGCGGACAGCACGTAGGTGTTGCCGAGCAATAGCGGCGTGTCGAAGCGCTCTTCTAAGCTGCCGGCAATGATTACGTCTATTTCCGGCAGGACAGCGGCGACCTTCCGTATCTCGTCGAGGCTTCCGTGCACTACCGCGATGCGCATGTCGGCGTTCGCGCCGCGGTCGGTGGCGAGAAGCTGCCGCATGGCGGGGATGTTGAGCCCGAAGTCGAAGGTGGCGCTGTCGCTTAAGACCGATCCGCAGAGGAGGTTCAGCATGTAGACGCTGTAGCCGTGGCTTGACATGAGGAGGCTGCTCCAGATGCCGGTCTTATTCTGGTCGTTGTCGTGCAGGTTGGTGATGACTATAGGCAGCTCGCGTTTTTGGGCCTCCATGAACTTCCACGGCCCCATGGCGAGCTCGCCCTCGCCGGGCGCTATGGCGTCGAAGTTGACCATGTCGTAGTATGACGCGACGAGCTCGACCTTGAGCTCGTGGTTGTGCTCGCTCATCATGTTCCCTACGTCTATGGCGAAGTGCCTGGGCCACGCCTTGCGCAGTTCGGCGACCACCGCCGCGTGGCGGCTTATCCCGCCGAGCGCGTCCGGATCGGGCGGGTNGGGGATTACCCCCCCGCGCGAGTTCCCGCCGTATATGATGGCTACGTCGCGCCCCTTGTCGCGCCGGTACCCGGCCTCGGCCTTTGCGCGCAGCGCCTGCGCGTTCCAGTGCGCGCTGTCGCCGGCCAGCACGCGGCTTGAGTAGAGCGAGGCCATCTTAAGGCGATTCTGGCCGTAGCGGTCCCACGCCAGCGCGAGGTTGTCGTCCACATTGCGTTTTTTGATGGCCTCGATCTGGATTTTTGCGTCGAAGGCCCAGGTTCCGCCGCCCTCAAGGGTCTCGCCGAAGCGGTAGCCGAAGTTCGCCCCGGCGTTGCGGATGAGGAGCCCCGCTCCTGCGCTGATGCCGCCGAGGCCGGCAGGGGCGTTGACGGGGGTCTCGTATCCGGCCCGCGCGAATAGGGTGCGGCCGAGGCCGATTTCCGCGCTTACGCCGAGGAGGAGCGGGTCGTACCCTGTTTTTTGCGCGCCTATGCCCATGTCTGCCCCCCAGAAAGTCTGAGCGCCGGAGAGTGGGCGGAAGTTCGCTATGACGCCGTACTGGTCGGGCAGGCGGCTCAGTATGGGCGAGTTGCGCGCGGTAAGCGGGAGCCCGGCGCTTGTGTAGTAGGCCCGCGCCGAGAATGCGTCGTAAGGGTCAACGCGGAGATCTACCCCCGGGGCCCAGAAGTAGTTGGTCCCGCTGCGGCTTATACCGCTCTTTAAAAGGGCGAGGTGTCCGCCGATGCCGAAGCGGTAGTCTTCGTAGTAGTTGGCGAGAGAGAACCCTAAGGCGCCGGATGCGGCGGTTCCGGATTTGACGAAGATTCCGGCCGCGCCGGTGTAGAAAAGCGGCAGCGCGGCCGCCCCGTACCAGGCCCCGTCCCCGTCCGGCCGCCCCGACAGGCCAAAGGCAAACTGCCCGCCCCCGGCGAGAGCGGTGTTGGCGGTATAGCGGTAAACGTCAGACGCATCCATAGACCCTGAAGACGACACCGTCCCGCGGCCGAGGTGCGCGGCGGAAACAGGCATGGAGAAGAGCGAATCGGCCCCGGCGCGGGCGTGGAACGGCGGTATCAGCGCGGTAAGGGCCAATAGCGCGGCTGATATGCGGACTACGGAGCTTTTGTGTTGATTGGCTATGATCATAAAATCCCGCGTATTAACGTATTGATGGATTCAACGGTTAAATATTGCGCCTGTTCTGTGCGGTATTTAATCGTATCTTCAATAATACAATATACATAATGGATACATCGGCACCTGGCAAAAATATCATTAGCGGAATTGATTTTGTGCCCTTAAAAGATGCGCCCGTCAACGCTGCCTGGCGATAATCTCCACCGGCAGCGGCGCGAACCGCTTTGCGATCTCCTCAAGGGACGGCCCGGATGCCGCGGCGAGCGCCCTGTCCGTCCCCGGCCTGTCGAGGCTGTTCAATTGAACCCGCGTGGGGTTGATCCCCGTGATAACATCCTTAAACAACGCAACTTCCGCGTCCCCGTCGTTGATCCCCGGCGAGATAAAAACCTCTAACCAGAGCTGCCCTTTGTATTCGGACGACAACGCTGCCAACCCGCGTATGATCCCCTCGCAGTTAATGGAAGGCTCCGGCGCGTTGACCTTGCGGAACACCTCGTCCGTCACCGCGTCTAAAGACGGTAATATCAAGTCGCACAACAAGATATCACGCCTCAGTTGATCATCGTTAAGAAGTGTGCTGTTCGTCAGCAGGGCCAGTTTTTGGGACGGAAACCGCTCCTTGAGATGCCCTATGATCCGCCCCAGCCCGCTGTGCAAAGTAGGCTCACCGCTCCCTCCAAAAGTAACGTAATCCGGAACAGGATTTTTGCTGTCTCCAAGATAATCATCAACTTCCGCGATAATATCACCGGCCGGAATATACTCCATCCGCTCAGTAGTTAGCAGGGTAGTAGCCCCGCACTCGCAGTAAACGCAGTCAAGCGAGCAGGTCTTGTGCGGCACCATATCTACCCCAAGCGACACCCCGAGCCTGCGCGAGTATATGGGGCCGTAGACGTGTTTGTATTTTTTATCGGAATAAGTGGCCATGATATATATAATATAGATTAAAAACAGCAAATTTTGCAAGTTTGGGGGAGTGATTTAGATCGCCGGGACCACATCTTTTGAAAAGATAGTGTTAAATCGGTGTAAAGAAAATGTTAAATTTTTGTAAAACGGGGTTGATTTTTCGCCAATTAATCATTATCTTGCTCTATAAGGGATAAAATTTAACTTTTTACAAGGGGGAATGTTGTGAAAAAACAAATCGTCACGCTGCTTTTGGGCGGCATTCTTTTGGCAGGGGTTGCAGTGGCATTCGCGCAGGGCGGCTTCACCGGCCCGGGGCAGCAGGGCGGGGCTAAGTCCGTATCAGACTTCGACTTCGGGAAAATCCACGCGGTAACGGTAGAGGCGGCGAAGAAACTGCCGGACGACGCGCTGGTATCGCTGCAGGGCAGCATAATCAACGCCTTAGGCAACGAAAAGTACTCTTTCCGCGACTCTACTGGGGAGATCGTCGTTGAGATCGATAAAAAGGTCTGGCGGGGCATTTCTGTGGGGGACAAGGACAAAGTCGAAATAGTAGGGGAGATCGACCTTGAGCGGCGGGGGATTGAGATTGACGTCAAGTCGATAAAGAAAATCTAATAATTATAAAGTCAAAATACTATGGGATTATGTTTTGTCGCCTCACTGTGCCCTCGCCGAGCTGTGTCCCCGCGCATTGGAACGGTGCGGCACCGGCGGGAGCATGCAATCACCGGCTGTCACAGCTCGGCCGCCGAAGCATCCGCATCTATAAGATTACTCGCCGCCCGGCATGAAAGAAGTCTGCTTCTACGGTATGCGGGTGAGTCAAAACACCATGCCCTAAGGGCGTGGGCCGTGTCGCGTACCGACTGTTCCAAACTTCGCTATACGAACCGGGTTCTGCAATCGTAAGCGAATTCTTCGGCGGCCGAGCTTTTAATGCAAGTGATTGCATGCTCCCGCCCGCGCCGCAAGGGGCCTCTTTTCCCCTGTATCATGGGATGGCATTGGCACAATGAGGCGACAAAACATAATCCCATAGTCTTTTGATTTTTATTTTTATTTTGATTTTGACTTTAGCCCCGTAAATTATTATTTTGTATCTGTAGCACGGTAGTGCGCCTAAAGGATTATCGGGTGCGCAACTCCGGCTGTCTGAAAAAATGACGGCGAATCTCACGGTTGAAAACGGCGGCCCCCAAATTTGCGGGGAGCAACTCCGGCCATCACGGTTGGCAATAACCGTTGACGGCGAATCTCTACACTTTTCCGTTGTACCAAAATGTCACAATACGACCGTGCGATAGCATTATCGCGGAAAGTGCAGCCGCCATGCCCAAAAAAGCCGTTAATACCGTCAAGGCCCAAAAGCCAAAGCGCAAGCCACCCACGCCGTTCCACCCGGCAGCGTTCATCGCCTTTGGGCACTACCTGCGGGAGTACCAAGAGGTTACGCTCAAGGAGGAACAGCACCTGTCCAAGCAATCGCTGCGGATAGACATACTCATCATCAAAAAGAAACCGGGCCTCAAAATAGACCGTTGTTGGGCACGTATCTTTCGGGGCCACAACATTCTGGAATACAAAAGCCCTGTCGATAACCCGCCAACAATGGAGGTCTTCGACAAGGTGGTGCACGGCTACGCCGGCCTCTACGCCTCGCAGGAACAGGTCAGTCTGACCGACATGAGCGCGACCATCGTTTGTTACAAAAAACCGAAAAAGTTGCTCGAAACCCTTGAAAAAGATTTAGATTACAGGGTATTGCAAAAAGAACCCGGGATATATTATATTAATAATAACGGTTCTGCCCCGGAAAAGGCGCTGGCG
>WQRV01000096.1 GCA_009786575.1 Chitinispirillia bacterium
GCGCCGCCCATGCCGGTGTAGATGCCGCCGCTGTTCTCGCGGATCACCACGAAGTCGATGTGCTCCGGGCCCTTGTCCTTGAGCGGAGTCTCTACGTTGGGGTAGAGCTTTACGGGGCGCAGGTTGATGTACTGATCCAGCGCGAAACGCAGCTTGAGCAGGATGCCCACCTCGAGGATGCCCGGCTTGACATCGGGGTGGCCGATGGCGCCGAGGAATATGGCGTTGTGCTTTGCCAGCTCGTCGATGTTGGACTGCGAGAGCGTCTCGCCGGTTTTCATGTAGCGGTCGCCGCCGAAGTCGTAGTCGGTGTAGTTCAGCTTGATGTTGAACTTCGATGCCGCCGCGTCAAGCACCTTGACGCCTTCGCGCAATACCTCGGGACCCGTACCGTCGCCGCCCATCAACGCAATGTTATACGATTTCATAATATCATCACCCTTTCGTTATTATTTGTATTGATAAAAAATACCGTTAATTTCTCTAATCAACAATTATATTCCGACAACCCCTTGCGCATACATCAGCACATATCCGCCATCTTGGGGATCTTGCGTTTGAACTTCTTCATCCGCGCGATCTTGTTGATGATGTCCATGTACGCGTTTGCCGACGCCTCCACAATATCGGTGCTTACGCCGTTCCCTACAAACGACCCCTCGGCCGACGACGCGATGAGCGACACTTTCGCCTGCGCTTCGCGGCCTTCCGTTACGGAGGCGAGGCTAAGGTTGTCGATCTTTATCTTGTAGCCGACTATTTCGTCAATAGCCTTAGTAGCCGCGTCTACCGCGCCGTCGCCTATTGCCGACGCGCGGTGCGTCTTCCCGTCGGCGGTGATCTTCGCCGTAGCCGTGGGGATCGCGCCCTTGCCGCATGATACCGTGAGGTACTCAAGCGTAAACGTATCCTGAATATCGCCGCCGGACGTCTCCATCAGCGTTACGAGGTCATCATCATACACAGTACCCTTTTTATCCGCCAGCGCCTTGAACTTCGCGTAGACAGACCGCATGTCGTACTCGGTCTCCAAATATCCCAAATCAGCCAAACGTGTCTTAACCATGTGGCTGCCGGAGCGGCTTGTCAGGTTCATTCTGTTATCCTTCAGCCCGATTGACTGAGGCGACATTATCTCATAAGTCTTCTTCGCCTTGAGGACACCGTCTTGATGGATGCCCGACGAATGCGCGAAAGCGTTCGCGCCTACGATCGCCTTGTTGGGCTGCACCGGCATATTGCAGATCTCGCGGACAAGCTTGCTCGTGTGCATGATCTCGCGGGTGTTTATGTCTGTATGGGCCTTGAAGAAATCGGGGCGCAGCTTTATGGCCATGACGATCTCTTCGAGCGACGCGTTGCCCGCGCGCTCCCCTATACCGTTTATCGTACACTCTACCTGCCTTGCGCCGTGCGCGACCGCCGTGAGCGAATTCGCGGTCGCCATCCCCAAATCGTTATGGCAATGGACGGCGATTCTCGCCTTGTCAATATTGGGCACGCGGTCAAACAGCATGCTTATTATCGCCCCAAACTGCTCCGGCGCGGTGTAGCCCACAGTATCAGGTATGTTGATAGTAGACGCGCCGGCCTTGATGGCGGCCTCTACGACGCGGCACAGGTAGTCCCCTGCGGTCCTGCCGGCGTCCTCCGCCGAAAACTGGACATCATCACATAAACGGCGCGCCAATTTGACGCTGTCGGTGATTAACGCCAGCACCTCATCCTCCGATTTGCGGAGCTTTTTCTCGGTATGTATCGCGGACGTCCCTATAAACGTATGTATGCGCGGGCGCTGCGCGGGCTTTACGGCCTTGGCGCACGTCTCAATATCTTTCGCGACGAGGCGCGCGAGCCCGCATATAACCGGCCCGTCCTTGATCTCGCGGGCGATAGTCGATACCGAATCGAAATCGCCGGGCGAAGAGATCGGGAAACCGGCCTCAATGACGTCTACGCCAAGCCTGGCCAATTGACGCGCTATGCGGAGTTTCTGGTCTACCGACAAACTGGCGGGAGCCGCCTGTTCGCCGTCGCGGAGCGTCGTGTCGAATACTATGACTTTATCTTTTTTTATTGACATATATCCGTCCGTTAACAGGTAAGTTTGCGGTGCTGAGTTTGGAATTCCTGACGTTAACTCCACACCCCGCACTCCAAACTTTCCATTTACATATCCCACGATTAAATATCTGTTGACATTCGGGAATGACGGCGATAAATCATCACCGTCATCCCTCCTGCCTGTCAATCCGTTACAACATTAATTCTTGGACCGCCCGGAGATACCCTTGGTATCTTTCGTGATCTCCCGCACCTTATCGCTCGGACGGAGCTCACGGACGGCCTTGCCTGCCTGCCACATTTCAGAATTGCCCAGTTCGGCGAGCTTCGCGCCGAGCAGGTCCTGATAGTTGGGCTTGCCGCAGTCACGCAGCACTTCCTTGGTCTCCTGACCGGCCTTTACAGACTTGTAAAGCGCGTTGAAGACCGGCAGGGTCGCCTTCTTGAACTTGGGCCTCCACTTGAGCGCGCCGTGCTGGGCGGTCGCGGAGCAGTTGGAGTACATCCAGTCCATGCCGTTCTCGTCAACCAAACGGATAAGGCTCTGCGTGAGCTCCTCGACCGTTTCGTTGAACGCTTCGCTCGGGCTGTGGCCGTTCTTGCGGAGAACGTCGTACTGCGCTTCCATGATGCCGGCCAGAGCGCCCATAAGAACGCCGCGCTCGCCTGTCAGGTCGCTGTACACTTCCTTCTCGAACGTGGTCGGGAACAGGTAGCCCGAGCCGAGGCCTATGCCGAGCGCGAGGCAGCGCGCGGTGGCGTTGCGCGTCGCGTTCTGGTGAACCGCGTAGCTCGAGTTGATGCCCACACCGTCAAGGAAGTTGCGGCGAACAGACGTGCCGCTGCCCTTGGGGGCGACCATGATCACGTCCACATACTCAGGCGGGATCACCTTCGTCTGCTTGTTGTAGACGATGGAGAAACCGTGCGAGAAGTAGAGAGCCTTGCCCGGCGTGAGGCGCTTCTTAACCACCGGCCAGACCTTGCGCGCGGCAGCGTCGGAGACGAGCATCTGGATGATCGTGCCCTTCTCGCAAGCTTCCTCGATGTCGAACAGCGTAACGCCGGGAACCCAGCCGTCTTTGACAGCGCGGTCCCAGTCCCTCTTGAACTGCTTCGACTGGCCGATGATGACGTTTTTGAAGCCGTTGTCGCGCAGGTTAAGCGCCTGTGCGGGGCCCTGCACGCCGTAACCGATAACGGCGATGACTTCATCACGCAGTATCTCGCGGGCCTTGACAACAGAGAACTTCTTGCGCGTTACGATCTCCTCGTTCTTGCCGCCGAAGTTCATCTTGGTGTAGATATCGCCCAACTCGATTTTGGGGGGCTTCTTAAAGGAAACCACCGCCTTGGCAGCCCTGCCGCCGGCAGACTTTTTGGGACGGCCGCCCCTCTTCTTCGCGATGGGCACAGGCATATCGGCCGCGATGGCGTTCTTCCTGGGACGACCGCCCCTCTTCTTCGCGATAGGCACAGGCATCTCCTCAGCAACAGCCGTCTTCCTGGGCCTGCCGCCCTTTTTCTTAGCGACAGGCGCCGCCTCAACATCAACCACTTTCCTGGGACGACCGCCCTTCCTCTTCTTCACTGCCATAGCGTCTTGCTCCTTACATAAAGGTTAATATAAAAAACTGCGTTATTTCCGTATCAAAAATTATTTCTTCGGCTTCGCGATCGCCACCGCGCCCGACCGCACCGTCTCCTTGATACCGTACGGCTTGAGCATCATCACGAAATCGTCGATCTTCTGCGTAGTGCCTATAAGCTCAAGCGTAACCGCGCCCACCGACACCGCCGCGACGCCCGCGCCAAACAAGTTCGCCGTTTCCACTATCTCGTGGCGGTTGCTCTTAGACGCGTCTACGCGTATCAGCAGCAGCTCGCGCTCTATGATCGGCTCATCAATGAAGTCAACCACCTTGATAACATCCACCAGCTTGTTGAGCTGCTTGACGATCTGCTCCAGAATGCTCGCGTCGCCGGTGACGACTATCGTCATCCGCGAGGTAGCGGGGTCTTCGGTCTCCGCCACAGAGAGCGACGTGATGTTGTAGCCCCTGCTCGAAAAAAGCCCCGATATCCTCGACAGCGAACCGCTGCGGTTTTCCGTCAATATGCTTATTGTGTGCGTTTGTGTCGCTCCCATTTCCTTATCCCTCCAAAATCTCGTCAAGTGATTTCCCCGCCGGAACCATCGGGTAAACATTTTCCTCCTGCGCGACGATAAACTCCATTACCGCCGGCCCGTCCACAGCCATGCCGGCGCGCAGCGTCTTCTCCACATCTGCCGGGCTCTCGGCGCGGAACGCCTCTATGCCGTAGGCCCTCGCGAGGTCTACGAAGTTTGGCGTGTAAAGCTTCTTGCACTGCGACGGATCCGAGCAGCCGGCGCAGTCGCGCCCCTTGCGCAGACAGGTCGAACTGTAGCGCTTGCCGTAAAACAGGTCCTGCCACTGGCGCACCATACCGAGGTACGCGTTGTTCAGGATGATCAGCTTGACCGGGATCTGGTTGATCGAGATCGTGGCCAGTTCCTGAATATTCATCTGTATCGACCCGTCACCGGCGATGTTGAAGACCGGGCAACCGGGATCGGAAAGCGCCACGCCCATCGCGGCGGGCAGCCCAAAGCCCATTGTCCCGAGGCCGCCGGAACTCACCAGCGTGCGCGGCTTGTCGAACTTGTAGTACTGCGCCGTCCACATCTGGTGCTGGCCGACCTCCGTGCAGACGATCGCGTTGCCGCCGGTGATCTGGTAGAGCTTTTCGATAACCGACTGCGGCTTGATCTCAGTATCGGACGGCTGGTAAGAGAACAGCTTCTCCCCCTTCCACTCCATAACCGACTCGGTCCACTTGTCGGCCCCGCGCGGCTTGACGATCTTGTTCAGGGCGATGAGTATCCGCTTAGCGTCGCCGACTACCGGCACATCGACCTTGACGATTTTCGACACCGACGCCGGGTCAACGTCCAAATGGACAATTTTGGCGTTGGGCGCGAATCGGGCAACGAAGCCGGTAACGCGGTCGTCGAAGCGCGCGCCGACCGAGACTATTAGGTCACACTCCTGGAATACGCGGTTGGCGCACTTCCCGCCGTGCATTCCCGGCATACCTATAAAGAGCGGGTGGTTCCCGGGGAATGCGCCCAACCCCATAAACGAGAGCGTTACCGGCATGTTGGTCTTCTCGGCCAGTTCCTTGAGCTCCGCGTGCGCGCCCGCCGCGATGACTCCGCCGCCGGCGAATAAAAGCGGCCTCTTCGCCGCCTCAATCATCGCCGCGACCTTCTCAATCTGCTTGGGGTGCCCCTCCACGGTCGGCTTGTAGCCGCGGATAGACACGCTGTCCGGGTACTCGTAATTTTCGAGCACGGCGCGCGAAATGTCTATGGGCACATCCACCAGCACCGGGCCGGGCCTGCCGGTCCGCGCAATGTGGAACGCCTGCTTCATTACCGTGGGCAAGTCCGCAATATTCTTAACCAGAAAGTTGTGCTTTGTAATGGAGCGGCTGACGCCCACGATGTCGGCCTCCTGAAACGCGTCTGTCCCCAAAAGCGGCGAGGCGACCTGCCCGGTGATAGCCACCATGGGGATCGAGTCGAGATACGCCGTGGCCACGCCGGTCATGATGTTCATAGCGCCGGGGCCCGATGTAGCGAGGCAGACGCCGGCCTCGCCGGTGGCCCTGGCATAGCCGTCGGCCGCGTGCGCCGCACCCTGCTCGTGCCGCGTGAGGATGAACGTAAACTCCTTAGTATCGTAGAGCACGTCAAAGATGGGGATAACGGTCCCGCCCGGATACCCGAACACAACCTTGACGCCCTCCTGGACCAAAGCGTCAACAACAATCTGCGCACCTGTCTTCTTCAAAACCCCCTCCGTCTTTACGTTAAATAAAAATTAATTTATAAATATATATAATAGCCACACCCATAATCAAATTTATATTGATATACCCGCAATAAAAAAGGCCCGCGTCTCTTTGGAGAGCGGGCCTTTGCTATTTTCTGATAATTAGAATATCAGCCCGCGCTCCTCTTCTTCACGAGAATTACAATGCCCACTACAATGCCGGCTACCGCGGCAATGGAAGCGATTATTGCTAGAACGAGGCTGGCTATGGCTGCTTTTGATCTCATAATACTATAAATTTACAATACGGGTTGACGGTTGTCAAGAAATATTTTTTATTTTTTCTCCGCATCTGCCGTTTCGGCGCTGCCGGCCGGCGCTGCCGCCGCCTTAACGGTATCAACAGCTGCATTTTCTATGCTAATTTCGTTAACCGCCCCAACAGTATCGACAACTGCCTTCCCCGTCCCGGCGGTCTTTACAGCACCGGCAGCCGCATGTTCTATACTACCCGTGTTGACCGTCCCGGCGGTATCGGCAACGGCCTTTTCAGATACCGGCGCCGCGGGCTTGAAGAACGAGCGCCTCACCGGGCCGATGTTCCCCCCGTCCCGCCCGCTCCCCCTCAGCACGCCCGGCGACACATTCCAAAGCGAATGCAATGCCGCCGCGAAAACCGTATAGCCGGGATCATCGAATATATTCGACCGGTCGATCATAGCGACCACGTTGCCCGGGTGGCGGTTTCCGTAGAACAAGTTGTGGATAACCCGCGACCGGCGCGCACCGTCCGACGCGAAAACGCCGTACTGCTTGTTGAAGTAAATTACGTTGTTCTCGGCGAGGACCTCGCTCTGCCCGGCCAGCATTATCCCGCTATACGTGTTCTCGGCGAGGAGGTTGTTGGAGATGTATCCGCGGTGCGAGCGCGTGGTCTCGCAGAATATGGCGCTGCTGCCGTTGCGGAAGATGATATTGTTTTTTATCGCCGGCAGCGCGATGACGGCGTGGACCCCCGCCTGGCGGTTTCCCCGGATAATGCAACTCTCAATCGTCATAAAAGCGTTGGCGCAGAGTATTCCGGTGAGCCCGCCCTCTATCGTGAAGTGACTTATGGCGGCCCCCTGCGCCCCGCGGACCACCGGCTTGCGCGCGTCACCCCGCAAAACCGTCCGCTCGGCCGACGCACCGATCAGCGCGATGTCGTCCCGCAGCGTGATGGTCTCCTTATACACGCCCTCCCGGACAAACACCGTATCTCCCGGCTCGGCCTTGTCAATCGCCGCCTGTATGGCCCGGTACATACCGGGTACGGTGATAACCTTCCCGGCGTCCTGCGCCGCAGCCGGGAGCGGCAAAACAAAACCGGCAACAGACAACACAAGCGTCAAACAAGAGAGATGCCTCATACTATACCCCCCATTACTATATAGTATATGATCAATCCAGCGACATTACTATCCACTCAGGGAAAAGATAGTCCTCGGGGTTCAGCTGCTTGTCTTTCAGCCAGAGCTCGTAGTGCAGGTGCGGCCCGGTAGTAAGCCCCGACACCCCCACCGTCCCTATCTCTTCCCCGCGCTTGACTAACCGCCCCTGCGCAACCTTTACCGTTCCGAGGTGCGCGTAGACGGTGCGGAAGCCCCGCCCGTGGGTGATCACTAACCTGCGTCCCCACACCGCGTCGTTCTCCACCATAGTCACAATGCCGTTGGCGGTCGCGACCACCGGCTCGCCTATCTGCGCCGCGAAATCGGTCCCATAGTGCATCTTCTGGTGGCCGGTAAAGGGGTCGAGCCCCATCCCGAACTGCTTGGACACTATCGATTTCCACGGCGAAACCGGCCTGGCCACCGGAACCGTGTCGAACACGGTGCGCTTCCCGTCGCCCAGAGCGCCGGCAAACTTACCGATTAGCTGTTCGCTCACGTCTATATGGCGCAGAATCGCCGACGACGAGAGCGCCGGGGCAGCCTGCTTCGACTGCGGCTTGGCGGGGGCCGGCTCGTACGGCAGGCCGATCACATCCTTGTACTGCTCCTTCCGGGTTGATATCCGCTCGGTGCGCTCCTTGAGGCCGCTCAGCATACGCAGCGTAGCGCCTATGTTGCTGTGCAGCCGCTCGTTCTGCTCGGTAAGGCTCTGCACCTGAGCCTGCTCCTGATCCGTCATGATAAGCCGGTCGAGCGGCACAAAATACCCGGCGATACCGGCGGCAGCCATGACCACCAATATAATCACGAACCAAAGCGGCACGCGCAGCGTCTTAACCCGCGTGCCCCGCGACGGAACAAAAAATATCGACCTTTTCCCCATAGCGCGGCTATACCCCGCTATCGTCGGCGTACGAGTCGTCGGCGTCGCCCTTCTTGGCGGCTTTCTGGATCTCCCTGATCTTCTCTCCGATCTCGGCAACCTCGGCGTAGAGCGAACGCACGTTCTCTATCGCCTTGGCGATGACCAGGTCGGAGGGAGCCGATGCCTCACGCGCGTCCTGCGCCAGATCGTAGAAACGCTCGCCGATGTCGAGGAAATTGCGCTCGATCTTGCGCTTCGCGGCCAATTCATCGACCTTCAGCTTGCCGATCTTGGTCAGTTCCTCGATCTTCTCGACCGACATGACCGCGCCGTCCTTCAGCCCCTTCTTGATCTTCTCCCACATGTTGTCCATGTCCATAACACACCTCCTATTAAAGATTAATAATTGATGACAAACCCGCTTACCAACGCCAAAATCCGAATTTTTCACTTTTTTCAACTATCCGGCCCATACTACAATATATAATATGTACATGGCCGATTCAACCTTTGAGTGTTTTTTATTAACAGCGAACTGCCGGGACAACGGTCCCCGGTGCGAAATAACCCTCTGGGCCGCCGGGGAACCGGGCGCCCGGGCGCGCATTACCGTCACGGACTTCCGCCCCGTCTTCTTCTGCCCCAGAACCGTCCCCGCCGCCGAAACCGCAGCCGCAGCCGAGCGCAAACCCCTCCCCATGCGCTCACTGAGCTCCGGCGACGCCGACTGCCTCTACTTCAACACCTACGCGGCGATGCAGCAAACCGCCAGGCACCTCAGGGACAACGGATACCCGGTCTTCGAATCGGATATCAACCCACTGGCGCGCTACCTCATGGAGCGGATGGTCAGCGGGTCGATGCGGGTAACCGGCAATCCGAGGAGATGGGGGAACTTTACGGCGGTGGTCAACCCGCACCTCCGCGGAGGGACGTTCGTCCCTAACTTCCGGGCCATGGCCGTATGCATCGACACCAATGAAGACGAATCGATACAAGCCATCTCCTGCGCCGAAGAGGGGGCGGTGCACAAAATCACCGGCGGCAGCGAACGCCGGATCCTCTCCGATTTCATGACGTGCCTCATGAAACAGGACCCCGACATCTTAATCGGATGGAAAGCGGCCGGCTTCACCCTCCGGATAATCCGCGAACGGTGCGAGAAAAACGACATCCCCTTCGAACTGGGCCGCGAAAAAGGGAGCCGCGTGGCCAGCTCCGAGCGCAGCCGCTCGTGGCGCACGGAAACGATAACAAGGACGGTATGGAGCGCAAAAATCCCGGGCCGCGTGGTGATGGACCTCCCCTCCATGCTGCGGACCTACAACCACCCGGCAGACGACTGCCGCCTCGACTTCACCGACAGCGAGGCCTGCGCGAAAGACATTCTGAAAATCTTCAACGACGCAGAAGTCCTGCCCAACGCAATCGAACGGTCGCGGCGGACAGGCCAAACTCTGGAAAGCGTGGGCGGCAGCGTGGCCTCGTTCGAGCACCTCTACCTCCCCCGCCTGCACCGCGCCGGTTTCGTAGCCAACGACACGGCCGACATCACCATGCCCTCACAACCGTTAGCCGGCGGATACGTCCTCGAACCAACGCCCGGCCTCTACGACAACGTCTTAGTCTTCGACTTCAAGAGCCTCTACCCATCTATAGTGATGAGCTTTATGATCGACCCGCTGGGGTTCAAAGTAATAAACGGCGACGATGACAAAATCACAACGCCCATCGGCACGTCGTTCTCAAGAACCAACTCCATACTGCCAGAAATAATCCGCGAGCTGATGGCGGGGCGCGCGGCGGCCACCGAGCAGAAAAATCCATACCTCTCAACCGCTATCAAACTGCTGATGAACAGCTTCGCCGGCGTGCTTGGGTCTACAGGGTGCAGGTTCTTCTCGGAACACCTGTCGGGGTCGATAACGAAAACGGGCCAGCATATACTGAAAATATCCATCGAGCACATAGAAAAAGTAAGCGGGAAAAAAGTTATCTACGGAGACACCGATTCCATCTTTTTAGATCTTGGTAAAGATATGGAGGACAAAGCCGCGGAACTCGGTAAATCAATCTCAAAAGAAACGGGCGCATGGCTGCGCGAACACCTCAAAGAAAAATACGACGCGAATTCCGCGCTGGAACTGAAATACGAATGCCACTTCCGCCGCTTCTTCATCCCGCCACTGCGCCACGGCGGCACAGACGGTCAGGGCACCAAAAAACACTACTGCGGTGCGGCAGTAGACAGTAACGGGAAGATGGAACTGACGTTTCGTGGGATGGAATCGGCGCGCAACGACTGGACCGATCTGGCCAAAGAGTTCCAGCACGAGCTATTCATAAAATTATTCTCCGGCCAGCCGCTCGAAGAGTACATCATCGCAACAACCGAACATTTGCAGCGCGGGGATTATGATGACAAGCTCATCTACAAAAAAAGGATGCGCAAGAGCATGGACTCATACACGGTAAACGTCCCGCCGCACGTCCAGGCCGCTAAACTGTTGGGCACACCGGTGCGCCTCGTCAGATACTATATCACAAAAGACGGGCCTCAGCCGGTAGAAAAACTGTCGGCCCCGTTAGACTACCAGCACTACATAGACAGCCAGCTCGGCCCGGTCGCCGATTCGATACTGTGGTGGACCGGGAAGAATTTTGATAAACTCATATCGGGGCAGCAGGACCTGTTCGGATGAAAACAATAAAATTAACCTGCGTAATAATCACAACCGTTTGCGCCTCTTTATCCTACCCCAATGAGATCAATACCGATAGTTTTTGGGGACGTGTTGATTTTCTGACGGAATACTATTTTGAACAAGACCTGCAAACATTCTCTAACCACAAGAATAACGGCTTCCGCGATAAATACTTAATGTCGGCCCAGACGATGTTTCAAACGATGCTCATATCATACGATGATTTTTTGCACTTCGGGCTGCTGTATATTAGTGGACTGGGGATGGGGCGGCAAAACGAGGCGATACTGTTTGACCCGCAAGAAGTTGGCTACTCGATAATACCGTTTTTTGAATACCGCCGCAACAAAATATTCTTCCAGACAGGGCTTGACCACAGCTGCTTCCACGAGGTCGACAGACTGACGCGCCCTACGGCGTACTGGAACAAAGCCTATATCCGGGCATCATCCGCCAATTACAGATATCAACAGATGAAGATTCATTATATTGATGAAGGACG
>WQRV01000097.1 GCA_009786575.1 Chitinispirillia bacterium
GGGGGGGGGGGGGGGGGGTAGCAAAGCAACTTGCCGCTGTATGTTTCCATACGCGTTGTGTATGTATTTAGCACCGTTGTCGACCACTGCCAGCCCTGCCATAGTCCTCAACTCCCAAGCGATCACTACGCATCCGAGATATAATTGTTCCCTGTGCGCCCTGCAATGTTACCACCCCCCTCGCGAACCCGCTCGGGGGCTATTCTTCTATTCACCTCTAATATAATATATGGCACATCAAAAAAGCAAGTTTTTTATGATATGGCGGGCGGGGGTTGGTGTTTACCTTTTTGGTAGGATTGCAATTTTTCGCTTTTTTTGTAAAAAACGCGGTTCGGTATTGACTTTTTTGGGGGGATTGCTTATATTAATATTAGCGTCGGGCTGCTGACCACGTCCCCGGGGTGTCCGGGGTTGGCTGATATGTCCGGTACTTGTATAGTTACGCCGGATTTTGGAAGTGCTGTATCTTCTGTATTGCCAAGCTGATAAGCTTGGGATCTACGCCCTGAATAGAGTTTCCGCCTGCAGCCGAATTGGACGGCTGGGTTGAAATGAAGTTCAGGGCTTTTTCTTTGTCTACCCATATAAGAGCGTTTCTTTTACTGTTAATCCATTCGATAATTCCCAAAACCCTGTCTTTGGGATAAATCGTTTTTGTTTCGTTTACCTCTACCAAAATCTCTCTGCTGCCGGCGTATACGTGAACTCTTACAGCTACCACAAAATTGTTCCCCTTGGCATCCTTTAGCTCTGTAAGGATTATCTTACTTACATCTCCCGTTATGTTATCAAATACGGCAACAGGATGATTTATCGCCAGAGGCAAATTCTTAAGACAAGCGATGTCGAATGGATGGTGATAATTGGCACTTGCCTTGTAAGCAAGCCTTCTGGCGCTCAACTCCATAGGCAAGTCTCTTACCCCGGCAGTTCGCAATACCCTGCCCGGGCGGCCAAGCTGGTACACGTGCCCCGGCTGCAGCACACCATCGATCTGCCTCTGCAACTCATTGTTAAATCGGCAGTTAACCACTTCTAAATCTGCGTATTCCGCATCAATATTCATAAATAGCTCCTTGCGCCCCTTGTTGGGGCGTGAAAAAAATAGATTAGTGCCGGGGAAGTATCCCCGGAAAGCGAGAAAGGTAAACCATGAGATTCGCCATCAACACAAATTCGCCTTGATGGCCGGGTCGCGGGACCCGTTTAAACCGAGAGATTCGTCATCAACCTATCAGGTTAATGACCGGAGTTGCACACCCTATAGTCCTGGAGGTTGTGCGGCCGTGCTGCCACAGTCCCCTGGTTTGGGGACTGATTTACGATAATATAATACATTCCCTGTCAACAAACAAGTTTTTTCTTGCCTGCGGTTTTTGGGTAGATTGTGGAGTAATTTGGAACATTTTCGGCTAAAAAACAGGAAAATCCCAGTTTTTGTAAAAATGAACTTCGGTATTGACTTTTTTTGGTGGATTTGTTATTTTTAGTGAAGAATTTGGACTCTTTACCATTGCAGACGAAAGGAGTGGATTATGGCTAAAAAAGCGACATCCGCCCAAAAAGCGGCCGGGAAGCCGGAAAAGAAGCCGGGGGAACCTAAAAGGTTGTCTAAGGTAGGTGAATGGATGAGGGCGCATCCGGATGGTGTCATAGAGATCCATGACCTTAAAGCGGTGCTGAAATAATGCGTTATCTGATTGATGCCAATATAACGACCACAAGGATCCCAGCGACCGGATGATAATCGCGCAGGCGATCACCGAAAAAATTTTACTCGTTAGCAGCGACACGAAATTCCCCATGTATAAGAAGTATGGCCTTGAACTGATTTTTAACGATTAATTGAAAACGGTTTGGAAAACCCTCGTTAGCCCATCGCCTTCTTCCGCAGCTCGTAGAGTACGTTAAGCGCGTCTATGGGGGTCAGGGTGTTGACGTCTAGCGTTTTTAGGGTGGTGATTATCGACTGCGCGTACTCGTCTATCGCGTTAAGCTGCACGCCTTCGTGGCGGTCTGCCGGCGACGAGGGCGCGGCGAAGCCGCCGTCTTTCTTTTGGGCGAGGACCGGCTTGTGGTCGGGCGTGAGCTCCATGTTCTCCAGATTGTTCAGTATCTCCTTGGCGCGTACTATGACGCTCGCCGGGACGCCGGCGAGGCGGGCTACCTGGATGCCGTAGGAGTGGTCGCAGGAGCCGGTGTCTATCTTGCGCAGGAAGATGATCTTGTCGTTCCACTCCTTCACTTTTACGTGCAGGTTCCTTATGCGCGTGTAGATGAGCGGCATCTCGGTAAGCTCGTGGTAGTGGGTCGCGAACAGGGTGCGCGCGGCGCGGCCCTTTGTTTCGTGCAGGAACTCGGCTACGGCCCAGGCTATTGATATTCCGTCGAAGGTCGATGTGCCGCGGCCTACCTCGTCGAGCAGCACGAAGGATTTATCCGTCGCGTTGTTGAGGATGTTGGCGACCTCTATCATCTCGACCAGAAACGTACTCTGCCCGCGGGCGAGCCTGTCGGACGCGCCCACGCGGGTGAAAAACTTGTCTACTACGCCGATCTGCGCGGATGCGGCCGGTACGAACGAGCCCATTTGCGCCATGATCGCGATTAATGCCGTCTGCCTCAGATATGTTGATTTACCAGCCATGTTGGGGCCGGTGATAAGCGCGATTTGAGATTCGTTTGAGATTAGTTCCGTATCGTTGGGGACGAACTGCTCGCCCTCGCACAGTTTTTCCACTACGGGGTGGCGGCCCTCCTTGATGATTATGTCGGCGCTCTCGTCGAGCTTCGGGCGGCAGTAGGAGTTTTCGGCGGCTATGCGGGAGAGTGAGACGAAAACGTCGAGCGTGCTGATGGCCGCGGCTGCTTTCTGGATGCGCTCGCAGTGCGTCGATATCTCTTTGCGCAAGGCGATGAAGATATCGTGCTCAATAACGCACAGTTTTTCCTCCGCGCCAAGAACCTCCTCTTCCATCTCCTTCAGCTCTGGCGTGATGTAGCGCTCGCCCGTGGAGAGTGTTTGCTTGCGGATGTAGTCTTTGGGGACTGGGGCGTGCGCCTTCGCGCTGGAGATCTCTATATAGTACCCGAATACCTTGTTGTAGCCTACTTTCAGCGATGATATGCCGGTCCTCTCCCTCTCGGTCTCCTGCAGCTTCGCTATCCACTGCTTGCCGTTGACGGACGCGTTGCGTATCTTGTCGAGCTTCGCGTCTACGCCGTCGCGGATGAGGCCGCCTTCCTTGATAGACAGCGGCGGGTCGTCTCTTAAAGTAGACGCGATGCGGGCCGCAAGATTCTCAAATCCTGAGAGGTCTTTGCCGATATTGCGGATGAGCGGGATATCGCACTTCCCTGTTACCTTCTGTAAATTGGGGAACGTCTCGAACGATCGCTTGAGGGCGTTGATGTCCCGCCCGTTCGCCCGCTCAAACGTCACTCTGGAGATAAGTCTTTCAAGGTCGGCTATGGATTTAAGGAATAATTCGGTCTCTCCCCTGACAAACGTATCGCCCTTAAACCACTCCACGCAGTCGAGCCGCTCGTTTATGTCCCTTACGGAGCGGAGCGGGTGGGCGAGCCATCTGCGCAGCAGCCTCGCGCCCAGAGACGTGCCCGTATTGTCAAGCACCGATATCAGCGCGCCTTCGGTATCGTCGGACTGCATGGGCTGGAACAGTTCGAGGTTTCTTATTGTGGACGGGTCGAGCTCCGCGAACTGCTTGCCGAGGCGCGGGGCTATGGAGGTAATGTGGCGGAGGTCGTTCTTTTTTTGCTCCTTGAGGTAACGGATCAGAGCGCCCGCCGCTCTCACCCCGTCGTTAAGCCCCTCCAACCCCAAACTCTGGACAGACGCGATGCCGAAATGCTTTGTGATAGCCTCCGTCGCGGTATCAACGTCAAACTTCCAGCCGTCGTATTTGGAGACGTATATTTGACGGTATGTAGACCGCACGTATTTCTGAAGGCTCTCTGCTTGATCGGCGGATACGAGGATTTCCCCCGGGTCAACCCTGACCAATTCGTGCTCAGCCGCCTCGGTTTCCATCTCCTCGACCTGAAAGAAACCGGTTGACAGGTCGCAAACCGCCAGCCCGCACATATTCGAGGATGCGGCATAATAAACAGCGGCGATGAAGTTGTTGACGCGCTCCTCGATAAAGCTGTCTTCGGTAGCGGTCCCCGCGGTGATGACCTCCACAACATCACGCTTGACGATCCCCTTGGCCTGCTTGGGGTCCTCTATCTGCTCGCATATCGCGATCTTGTGCCCGGCCCGTACCAATTTATTGGCGTATCTGTCGAGGGCGTGGTAGGGGAACCCGGCAAGCTGCGTATCGCCCGCGCCGCCCTGATAGCGGGATGTGAGCGTTATGCCGAGGATTTTCGCGGCGATGCGGGCGTCTTCGTCGAAAAATTCGTAGAAGTCGCCCATCCTGTATAATAACAAAGTATCCTGATTTTTAGACTTGATATCCCGGTACTGCTTCATAAGCGGGGAAAGTTTTTCGGCGGCATCCGGCTTTTTGGCGGAGGCCGCCGGCTTTTTGGGGGATGACGGGGAAGCGGCGTGTTCCGGCGTTGATTCCGCCGCGTCCGGGAAGAACGACATCTGCATAGGATCATGTTTCATTTGTCAATCCCCATCACCGTTAACGCCAAATGAATGTTTATTATAGATTACACGGTAAAACATGTTGCCGGCAGCATTTCGCATGGGCGCGATAAATCGCGCCCCTACGGTATCATTCCGTTACCGCATCACCATCATTACCACCATCATTGCCGCCATCAGCATTATTATCGCCTGCATTACCGTTATCTCCATCTCCATTAATCTCATTTTGCTGGTCAAAGAGCTCCTCCGCGGCGAGCTCCTCCATCTTGGCCCGCGCCAGCGCCTCAAACTCCTCCATCTTAGGCAGGTCGCTTATCCTGTTGATACCGAAGTACCGCAAAAAGTCGTTCGTGGTCCCGTACAGCAGCGGGCGCCCCGGCTTCTCGCTCCTGCCGCAGATATCGACCAGCTTCTTCTCAAGAAGCGTCTTCATCGCGCCATCCGACAACACGCCGCGGACCGCCTCTACCTCGGCTTTCGATATCGGTTGACGGTAGGCAATTATCGCCAGGCACTCGAGCGCCTGCAGCGACAGCTTTTTTGCCGCGCGCTCCTTGTAGAGCTTCCTTACCCAAGTGTGGTAGTACGGCACCGTCCTGAACTGGTACCCGCCCCCGGCCTCCACGATCTCGAACGGGTGGCCCTCGCGGGCGAACTGCTCGTTGAGCTCGCCGGCCATCTTGCGCAGGCGCCGCGCGTCGGGCGCGTATGGTATCAGAGCCTTGAGACGGGGCGCCGACAGCACCTCGTCGGACGCAAACAGCAGCGCTTCCAGAATACGCAGCGCGTCGGCAGGCCGGGAATCGTCAACTACGTCCGCCGGTTCAGCCACGTCGTCGATAATATCATCATTTTCATTAATCTCTGCCACAGCCATCACTCCTTGTCACAAAAATACTCCCGAACACCGCCTCCTGCCGAAACTTGATCTGCCTCATCTTAACGAGCTCCAACAAGGCCATGAAAGTAACGACAAGCGCGATTTTCCTCCTGTCATCCGCAAACAGCTCCTCGAACCGCACCTCGCGCCCGATGTCGCTCAGCACGGTAATTATGTGGTCTATCCTGTCATCTATCCGGCAGCCATCGACCTCTACGACGTGGTTAACCTCATCCGCCGACGCCGCCCGCCCCAGTATGCTCTGGAACGCGGTAATAAGGTCGAATATCGAGACGTCGCCCAGAAGCACCTCGCCGCCCTCCGGCGCCGTGAGGTGGTCGGCGTCCTCCGCCTGGCCCCGCGGGTAGGCGCCGAACGTGCGCGCCTCAAAATCCCGAAGCGTCCCGGCGGCCTCCTTGAACTTCTTGTACTCGAGGAGCGCGGCGATCAATTGCTCCTTGTCGAAGATGCCGCCGTCCTCGCCGCCGAGATCCTCCGGCGGGGAGTCGGGCAGAAGCTCGCGCGCCTTGAGGCGGACGAGCGTCGCGGCCATGTTCAGGTACTCTCCCGCCACATCTATATTAAGGTCGCGCATGACATCGAGATACGAGATGTACTGCACGGCGATCTCCGAGACCTTGATGTCTACAATATTGACCTCGGCCTTGCTGACCAGATAGAGCAGCAGGTCAAGCGGCCCCTCAAAGAGGTCGAGCCGGACTTCGTACTCCCGCTGCCTCATGGTCAGCGCCACGCGACGGCCTCGATTTCCACGAGCACGCCCCGGGGCAGCGCCGACACCTCCACCACGCTGCGGGCCGGTGCGGCGCCGCCAAGCATACCCTCGTAAACCTTGTTGAAACGCGCGAAATCGCCCATATTGCAGATAAAGACGGTCGTCTTGACCAGATTTTCGAACGTAAGCCCCGCCGCGGCCAGCACCTCCCGGAGGTTTGTGAGCGCCGCCGCCGCCTGCCCCTCAATATCTTCCCCCACAACCTGCCCGGTCGCCGGGTCGAGCGGAATCTGCCCGGAGGCGAAGAGGAAACTCCCCGTATCCACGGCCTGGCTGTATGGCCCGATGGGCTTAGGTGCCTTATCTGTAAGGATGTTACGCGCGGTCGCCATGCCTATAAACTCCCCTTGTTACGGTATGATATTGCCGGTGCTGCCCGTGCCGGTACCACGATACAATATAAATTATAACCGCCCACAATGCAAGCGAATATGATTATTCAAGATAAATGCCGCCTCTCAGGCGCGAAAAGCGCGTTTTCAGCCTCTGTCGATACCCCAAACGAAAAGGTACCTGACATTCTTGCTGCCGCCCGCATCCTGTGCCAGAATCCCGGCGGCGATCAGGCCGTTTATATCCCGCAAAGCCGTATCAACGGAGCATTTACCAATCTTCGCCCACTTAGCCGATGTCAGTTTCCCCTCAAACGAGCCGTCCAAGAGCCTGTTCAGCATCTCGCGCTGGCGGGCGTTGAAGGGCCGCGACGCGTTCTTTTGCCAGAACAAGGCCTTTTTGAGCACCCTGTCGGCGCAATCCCCGGCGACAGCGATACTCTTTTCCACACACCGCAGGAACCACACGATCCATTCCGTAATCTCCCCGTCCCCCTTTTGCGTGGATTCGAGAATGCCGTAGTAGGCGTTGCGCTCCTTCATGATCTGCGACGATACGGAATAGTACCTGTACGGCGCGCCGCCACGCGCGAGGAGCATCTCGGTGATTATACGCGCAAGCCGCCCGTTGCCATCGTCGAACGGGTGGATGGTCACAAACCACAGATGGGCAACAACCGCCTTTATCATCGAACCCGACGCGTCACCATTGCCGTTATTGACAAAGTTTAGAAATTTTTGCACCTCGCCTTCAATAACGGAAGGCTCCGGCGCATGAAAGTGGACTTGCTGCCGTCCGTAGCGCCCTGATATAACCTGCATCTCGTTTTGCCGGTACCCGCCAACAACCATTTTGTAAAGCCCGCTGCCAAACATCTTCCTGTGCCAGCCGAAAAGCCGCTCCTCAGTAAACTCATCCGAGCAATTCCTGACGGCGTCCATCAAAACATCGGTAAAATTGTCGATATCCTTACCGCTGTAAACCTTGTCCCTTATGGAAATGTTGAGGCGGTTGGCGAACGACGACCGGACTTTCGCGATATCCAGCGCCTCGCCCTCAATCTCGTATGACTTCTGCAACTCGTCCGAAATGGCGTTCAGCATCAGGTCCTGCCGCGCCGAATCGTCGGCAATCGCCAACTTGCCGGTCAGGACGCCCTCTTTAAAGCGTACCTGCTCAAGGACCGGCGAAATTTGCCTCCAATCCCACGAAAAATCGGTCCAATTTTCACGCTCATGAATATATTTCATTCAAGTTCTCCGCACATTATACGGTTAATATACATTATTCCACGCAAAAAGTGCGGTGAATTTTTGTTTTTTGGCGGAAAATGGTAATTTATCTGTAACATCCCGGCTCCCCGAAATGCCTAATCTGTAGTATATATCTTTTTTTTTCACATATCGGCAATTCTGGCCCGATGATTTTATGTATATTATTATAGATACTGCCGGATAAGGCAGGCGCATATTAACCATAACTATAGGAGCTTTTGAGTATGAAACGCATGACCGTTATCACCGGGGTGGCTTTATCTCTTCTGGCAGTGCTTATGACCGCAGGCATCTCCGAGGCCCAAAGCGTTACCGTGAAGAGCAGCACCAAAAGCGGTACAGCCGTGCAGGTCAAGGTAGACAGGGGCGCAGCCCACATCGATGTCGTCGCCGGACGGGAGCAGTCGGAGGCAGTTATAGAAAACACGCTGACGGTGCCGGTAAGGGTATTCATCAACGGCCGGCCCGCCGGTACCGTGAATGCCCGCTGCACGGAGGCTATCGTGGTGCCCAACGGCAGTAACAACATAAGCGTACAGAGCACCGCGCGCAGAGGCGCTACGTCCCGCGAAGTGCGGTTCCACGCGCAGGATCAGCGCGTTTTATTCAAAACAACCGGCCCAAACGCCACATCGGTCAGCCTGACCCGTGAGGGCGCTTACGCGCTGTCGGCGGTAAAATCGTCCTCGCAGGGCCGCGCGGCCGTCGGCGTCGCGCCCACAGCAGCACCCCAGCGCCAGGGCAGAGCAGTCACCGGGTCCCAACCGCGCCAAGGCAAAGGCGTCGGCGTGGCAGGCCATGACGATGATGATTATGATGATGACTACTTCTACGCGCTGGAGGCAGCCCACGCGCCGTCAACGGCGCCTGCACCCACCCCGGCCCCAGCCGCCCCAGTCGCAAAACCCGCTCCTGCGCCAGCTCCCGCGCCGGCCGCTGCCGCTCCCGTCGCTACGCCAGCCCCCGGTGCCGCGCCGGCCACAGCGCCTGTTGCCGCCCCGGCACCGGCGCCCGCACCTCCCCCCAGCGCCGAGGCAACGCTGCGCAAAGACAAAGACGCGATGTTCGAGCGCATGGACGCCGCTTTAGGCAATACGCCCGCCCCGGCTCCGGCCGCCGCCGCGCACGCTCCGGCACCGGCCCCCGACGCCAAGCCCCAAACCGCGGCGCCGAACACCCTCGCAGACCCGCGCGACAATCAAACCTACCGTACGGTAAAAATAGGCAAGCTGACGTGGATGGCCCAGAACCTTAACCACCAAACAGCAACCGGCAGCTTCTGCTACGGCGGCGACGCCTCCACCTGCAAGACATACGGCAGGCTGTATAACTGGGAATCCGCGAAGAGCGCCTGCCAAGGGCTCGGCAGCGGCTGGCGCCTGCCTAATGATGCCGACTGGAACAACATGATCTCGGCGGCAGGCAGCAACGCTGGCCAAAAGCTCAAATCAAAATCCCGCCTGCCAAAGAGCAACAACGGCACCGACGAACTCGGCTTCGCGGCCCTGCCGGGCGGCAGCGGAGCGGACGGCAGCTACGGCAACGAGGGCACCTTCGGCAACTGGTGGAGCGCCACACAGCAGGACACACGCGCCATGAACATAGAGGGCACATGGGTACACAATTGGAGCATGTGCTGGGCCGGCAGCAACATCTGCAACTTCAACGACGTCTTCCGCCTGGGATATCCCGCTAACCACGTGTTGTCCGTGCGGTGCGTGAAAGATTAAACGCGGTTACGCGCAATATGCAAAATTGGCTGTCAACTGCCAATTTTGCATATTGCATCTATAACTCTATGTAATACAATGAGTTAACTTTATGCAGGAATTAAAGACTGCAGCCACGATCAAAACAAAGGCACCGTCCCACAAGGGGCTGATAGAAATTTTTTTTGATTTTTCACTCCACAATGACGTATATTTATAGTAATGGAGGACAAATTTATGGTCGCAGAGCTCAACGCCAAACAGAACGAAGCCTTGGAGTATTTCGAGGAACATTTGGACGAATGGGTCAAAGACCCTTTATTCAAGTATAAATTTGCCATAATTCGTGAAAATGCGCTGGTCGGTATCTTTGACACGTTCCAAGCAGCCGCAAAAGAGGCATTCATAAAGTACCCACAAATAGACTTCATTATCCAAGAACTCATCCCTGAAGACGAATATGTGAATTTCGTCTATCCGGCGTTGTTATAGGAAGGCCATTGTGGGAATACTTCGCAGCCCGAATATCGAGTTACACGCCTGCAATCCACAAACCGGGTGGTATTTTTCATCAATGCCTTTGTTTCGCGTTGGAATGAATATTCCTGTTATTGTTTCTGCCAGCAGCACATACCTCAAAACGCCAAACGCAGTCCCCTGTTCTTCGCCTGCGCTGCTGGCACATCTTGACACCGGCGCAACATTGACATCTATAGACATAAAGCTGGCGCATCACATGGGACTCATACCGGTTGGGACATCCAAAATGAGAACCGCTGCCGGGCCGGCAAAATACTCCGCGTTTACCGTTGACCTGCAATTTCCTAATTCCACGCTGTCCCCGCATATAGACCTGCCGATCAGTTCCTGCGATTTGGGGTTTGACCTTAACAAACCATTGAACGATCCCGGTAATTTTGGATTGCTGATCGGACGGGACGTGATGTCTGCGTGGAATATAGCTTGGAACGGGCCAACGTCTACGGTGATAATAAATGACTAAAATCGAATACGAATATTGATATAAAGAGGCCGCCCATGAACAAAAAAATAGCGGAATTTATGGTAATGTGCGTGAACGACTTTGCCAGAGAGAAACACCTCGCGGTCAAGGAATCGTTCAATTACCTTAACGAACACAAGGGCTTAGACTACCTGCAAGACTACTATGACATCGAACACACCCTCTCACCGGCAGATACGGTAGAGGCGCTTACAATCGTCTGCAAACAAAACGGAGGCGACCTGCAATGATACTGTACCACGGGTCCAACTGCGCCGTAGACGCGGCCGACTTGGATAAATGCAAGCCGTTTAAAGACTTCGGGCAGGGATTTTATACCACCGAAATCAAAGAACATGCGCTGACAATGGCCAAACGAACCGCGAGGCTGTTTGGCGGTAATCCAGTACTTAGCGAATTTTCGCTGGATGAAAGCATTTTTTCCAACGAGAAAATACGCATAAAAACATTCGCGGAACCGAACATAGAGTGGGCTACCTTTGTCGTAAATAACCGTAACCGGAAATTTAACACTATATCAGACCCCAACTGCAACAGAGACAATAAATACGATGTCGTGACAGGCCCGGTAGCTAATGACGATATCAGACTTACAATAGAACTCTACGTAGACGGACGGCTATCCCCCGCCGGACTTCTGGACGCCCTGCGGTACAGGGACCTGAGCCAACAGATTTCATTCCATACCGAAAAATCGCTCTCTTTCCTTACGAGGATCTCTTAACATGACAAGCGCAG
>WQRV01000098.1 GCA_009786575.1 Chitinispirillia bacterium
GGGGGGGGGGTAAATTCCCCTTTGTCAAGCAAGTTCTCTTTTGTCAAGTAAGTATGGCGTGTTTCAGCACGGGCCGTTGTTGTCACAATGGCGTATGCGGTCAAAAGCGTTATTGTCATTATTACAAATATCATAATATAATCCATTCTCTCGAAATATGTCAACAGCCCCATCCAAAGGCGCAGTCTTCGTAACTGTCCTTCCCTACCATTAAACTACATTATGGCGCAGGGGATGTCAAGAGCCGCGCCAAAAATTTTTGCCCGCCGCTACGTCAGCATCTCCACATCCCGCGCCTCGAAGCCGGATTTGCACCGCACAGACTCGAATTTCACCCGCTGGCCCTCGTCCAGAATCTTGTAGCCGTCGCCCTGCAGGGATTTGTGGGATACTTTGACGACGGTGCCGTCGTCGGCCTTAATCGTACCGGTACCGCTTATGTCGTTGAAGAATTGGACGGTTCCTGTCGGCATGGTATGATAATCATCCCAGCAGTTTTGCGATATTATCCACATACGGCGGGAAGATCGCGCCTTTTTCCGTGATGATTGCCGTTATTAATTTTGACGGGGTGACGTCAAAGGACGGGTTGAAGACCTCCGCCTTGTCGGGGACTGTTTTCTTTGTGCCCATCCAATTAGCTACCTCTTCCCTGCCCCGCTCTTCTATGGGGATGTGTGTTCCGTCGGGTATCGATAAGTCGAATGTGGATGACGGCGCGGCGACATAGAACGGGATGTTGTGGGCGGCGGCTATCAGCGCTACGCCGTAGGTACCGATTTTGTTTGCGGTATCGCCGTTCGCGGCGATCCTGTCGGCGCCTACTATACATGCCTTTATCTTTCCGGTAGCCATTACCGATGCGGACATGTTGTCGCAGATTACGGTTACGGGGATCCCCGCCTCGCTCAACTCTAACGACGTGATCCTCGCGCCCTGTAACAATGGCCTTGTCTCGTCCGCGAATACTTTGAAGATGACGCCTTTTTCCTGTCCAACGTATATCGGTGCCAGCGCGGTGCCGAATTCGCTTGTCGCCAATCCTCCGGCGTTGCAATGCGTAAGGATGCAGTCCTTATCTTTCAGCAGCTCAAACCCGTACTCCCCTATCGCCCTGCACATCCTGCGGTCTTCTTCGAGGATGCGGTTGGCCTCGTCCAGCATTATTTTTTTCAATGTATTGGTATTAATACCTCCGCCGCTATTGTCATGCGCGAACTTTTTCATCCTGTCAATCGCCCAGAATAAATTTACGGCGGTGGGGCGGGCTGTCGCTAAGTATGCCGCGCGTTCGTCTACGTGATTAAGAAATGTATTGATATCGCTGTCATCGCTAAAATCCATCACACCGAGATAGAGCCCGTAGGCAGCGGCTACGCCTATCGCCGGCGCGCCGCGTACCTGCAGGATCTTTATCGCGTGGTACATTTTGTCTAATGTATCAACATCGATATACAGGATTTGTTCGGGCAAAAGCGTCTGGTCTATTATCCTCGCGCAATTGCCCGCCCATTCAATCGTTTTCAGCCTATTGCTCATTGTTAGTGCTGTTCCTTGCTCTCGTGCGCCATTTCAGCCTGGTGCGCGTCTATTATTTTCTTTGCCTGGTCGCCCGGCACCTGCTCGTAGTGCGAGAAGGTTTTGGAGTAGAACCCCCTGCCCTGCGTCAGCGAGCGCAGCGTGGTCGAGTACGTTTGGACTTCGGCCTCGGGAACCTTTGCGGTTATGGTCGTCAGCTTGCCGGCCTCCTCCATCCCGCCTACTTTCCCCCGGCGAGACGACAGGTCGCCCATGATGTCGCCTGTGTACTCGGTCGGCACCGATACTTTCAGTTCCACTACGGGTTCGAGCAGTATCGGCGAGGCCATTTCGAACGCCTTTTTGAAGACTTCGCGGCCGGCGATCTGGAACGCTACATCCTTCGAGTCTACCGGGTGCGTCTTGCCGTCTACTAACGATACCTTGACATCCACAATCGGGTATCCGGCCAAAATCCCCTCTTCTAATTTAGCCCGTACCCCCTTGTCAACGCTGGGGCGGAGCGGCTGGTCTATCACGCCGCCTACTATTTTGTCTACGAATTCATATCCTGAGCCGCTTGCCTGCGGTTCGAGGTCTATGAATACCTTTGCGTACTGCCCCGCGCCGCCGCTTTGTTTCTTGTGAGTGTACTCCACGTACTTCGCGGACTTCGTTATCGTTTCGCGGTATGAGATTTTGGGCGGCTTGCGCTCCACCTCTACCTTGAAGCGGTGCTTGAGGTTGTCGAGTATTATGTCTAAGTGGATATCGCCCATCGCCGACAGGATTGACTGGTGGATATCGGGGTGGAAGTGGTAAGTGAACATCCTGTCTTCCTCGTGGAGTTTGTTGATGCCCACCGCGATCTTGTCTTCGTCGCCCTTCACCTTCGCGGTAATGGCCACGCGCACCAGCGGCTCGGGGAAAACAGTGGGGGCCACGCAGATTTTCACAGACTTGTCGGCAAGCGTATCGTTGGTGTGCACGTCTTTCAGCTTGAGCAGCGCTCCGATGTCGCCGGCCTCGATCTCGGTGGTGGCGACGTGCTCCTTGCCGCGCAGGTAGTAGGCGTTGCCTATGCGCTCGGCCGTGCCGCGGCCCGCGTTTGCAAGTTCGTTGCCTGTGGCCACCTTGCCGCTGAACACCCTCACTACGTTGAGCTCGCCCACGTGCTCCTCGGAGACGGTCTTGAAGACGAACGCCAGCGTGGGGTCTTCGAGCTTGACGGGAACTTTCTTTTTCTCCTCGCCCTCTACAATATCTATCTCGGTGCGGGACGACGCCGGCGGGCAGAGGTTGACGAGCTTCGTGAGCAGCTGGTCTACGCCCATATTAAGAAGGCCGCTGCCGGCAAGCACGGGAAAGAGTTCGCCGGAGAGTACACCCTTGGCAAGGCCGGCGCGCAGTTCAACTAAAGATATTTCGCCCTCGTCCAAATACTTGTTCATAAGTTCCTCAGACGTCCCGGCTACCGACTCCATGAGATCCTTGCGCAGTTTGTCGACTTTATCTTTCATATCGGCCGGCACTTCTATCGTCTTGCCGTTGCCGTCGCCATCGCGAGCGTACTCGAAGGCGTCTTTGGTTACAAGGTCTACGATGCCCTTGAAACTCGCCCCGTGCCCGATGGGGATGGTGAGCGGCGCGGCGGCCGATCCGTATGTGTCTTTAATGAGCCCCAGCACCTTGTCGAAGTCGGCGTTCTCCTTGTCCATGCTGTTGACAAAGAAGAGTTTGGCGATGCTGACCTCGTCTATATAGCGCGAGACAAGCTCGGTTCCCACCTGAATGCCGTCGCACGAATCTACAAGGAGCACTGCCGTTTCGGTAACACGCAGCGCGGCCCTGGCCTCACCGAGGTAGTCGAGGAAGCCCGGCGTGTCGAGTACGTTTATCTTCCTGTCGTTCCACTCGCAGAACCCAACGTGCGTTGAGAGCGTTATCTTGCGCTCCTTCTCGTCGGCGCGCGTATCGAAGTTGCTCGTGCCGGCGGAGATCTTGCCCATCTTGGGAATGGCTTTGGCAGTAAAGCAGGCGGCTTCCAAGAGGGATGTTTTGCCTACGCCGCCGTGGGAAACGAAACAGACATTGCGAATTGAACCGGCATCGTATTTCTTCATTCTTGTCTTCCTCCAAACTGCGTGTTGGATAAGGGTGAATGTAACGTACTGATATTATAGATTATACGATTAAATGTTATACCTGCTCCGTTCGCCGGCATCACGTCTGTCGCGCATATGCCCTAATCCCCGATTCTGCGCTCCGGCACCGTGTTGTGCATCTGGTCCTCCACTGCCTTCAGCATATCGCGCGCCGGGTCGTCCTCGGTCCCGAAAAGCCCGCGGTACACCTCCGCCGCCGTAAACGCAACCCCGCCGTCCTGATCGCCCCGCAGCTTAATAAGCGCGTCGCGGGCGCGCGTCTCCTGAAGCTTGCCGAGGGTAATCATCGTCTGTATCTTTATGGCGGGCTCCTCGAACCTGTTAAGTATCGACAGCAGGATGTTCGACGCCGACTTGTCCCCTATCTCCCCTATGAGCGACACGGCGATGCGGCGCGTGCGCAAATCCACGTCCGGCTCGGTAATGATGACGCGCAGGTGCGGCGCGAACATCTCGTAACGCTCCCTTACGCGCTCCACCATATCCTTGACAATCTCGGGGTCGAACGGGTCCTGATCGTAGAGGTTGCGCAGTTTGGCCAGTTCGTCCATGACGCGCGCCCGGTCCTCCTTGCGCTCGTCGGGGAAGCCGGCGAGCTCGTGGATACGGTCGGCGTTCCAGCGCAGCTCGGCATCGAGGCTGTCTACGCGCCTCTCCAGCGCGCCTATACGCCCGCGCTGGCGGTCTACCCGGTCCTCCACGCTCGACAGGCCGTCGAACCCGTCGAACCCGCTGCCCAGATGGACCTTAATCCCAGCGCGCAGCATCGGCCTGAAAGGCTTATCCCCAACGGACTGAAACATCCCCGGCGCGTCTATCAGCCCAAAGTTGACCTCTAACTTGTCGGTTACCGGGCGGAAGACGGCGAAGACCGACAGCAGAAAATCTTTGGAGCGCCGCTGCGCCTCCAAGGTGACGTACGTCCCCATGCCGAAGTACTTCTCGAATCCAAAGAATGGGTTGAACCGGTCGCCGCCGCCGCCGGTAATCGCGCTCATGACGCCCACATGCCCGCGCAGCTTCGCCCAATCGGAACTCTTCGCGGCCGCAACATAGAACTCATTGCGGGGATAACCGTCGCCCTTGTCGAAGTAGAAAGCCTCGCGGCTCGTGTACATATTCCGGAACCCAGCGGCAAGCGAGGGAACGTACCACCGTTCCGGATTGTCCTTGAGGAGGGAGGTCTTGAGCCCCATCGTGAAGCCGCCGGCGTAGCCAACATCGAGCCCCACCCACTCGGAGAGCCCCAGGTACACCCGCTGTACGGAGACCGGCGAGGCGATCTCGAACTCGCCCTTGCCGAAGTTCCAGGCGAGGTCGGCGTCCACCACAAACCTGCCGCCGGGCAGCATATCTGCATCCGGCACCAGCTGCAACGTTGACCAGCGCGTTATGGCAGGCGACGAAAACAGCGCCCCCGCCGCAAGCACGGCGATGCACAACCGCATAAACAGATTTTTGGCCACCGGCCCGTCCACGTTGATCCGTAACATCAATCCCACATCCCCTTGCCGCACCGCGCGGGGCACAGCGCCACGCCGCGCCCGCGCACCGCGCTTAACTGTTGAACCGCCCGTCCTGATCGTCCTGATCGCCGGCATCGTCGCTGTCAACCTCCCGGTCATCATCCTGGCCATCGTTGCCATCGGAGCCCTCGAAGCCGGCGTCATCGCCGGACTCCGCCTGACTGTACGACGAACCCGATGCGTACGACGATCTGGTGTATGAACCGCTTTCGGAACTGTAGTCGTCGTTATCGGACGACATCCCGGCGGGCGCGGGCAGCCGGTCGCGGATGTCCTTCAGCAGTTTTATGATGATATCGTTCTGCCGGATCAGGCGGTCATTCCCGCCGTAGTTGTTGTTGTTGCGGCTGTTGTAGCCGTAGCCGCCCTGACGGTAGCCTCCGCTGCCCTCGGGGCGTCTGCTGCGCTGGGGCGAGTTGTACGTACGCTCGCTACTGCCGCTGTACGACTGCTGGCGGTCGCTGCCGTTGTAGCCGCCGTTGTTGTAGCCGCTGCTGCCGCTGCCGCCGTACCCTCCCTGGCCCTGATAAGAGCCGGACTTGTCACCGTTGTACTTGGGGGGAATCTGCCTGCGGACAAACCCCTGGCCCTGATTTTGGTTGCTGGAGCGGTTGGAATCATCGTTGTACATGGCGGAAACTCCTTTCCTGTTAACATAAGCGCACTTCGAGGCGCGTTTTGGATAAAATTAAAAAAATAAACTAAAGGGTCATGCGTAATAATCCCCTAAGTAAATACGGGCCCGGCCAAGCTCCGGTCTCTTAAAAACCGCCGGCGGATGTCCACCTGTACATATTATACCATATTGCGCACGGTTCGGCAAGGCTTTATTTCAATAACCACTCTTTCAGCTCAGGCCCGCTCTTTTTTTCATCGCTGATATCAACCCAATCCGCCCCCGTCTTGTTCCGAAACCACGTCAGCTGGCGCTTGGCGTAATGCCGCGTGTTCTGCTTTATCAGCTCTACGGCCCGCGATAACCCGATATCCCCCCGCTCTACGGCGAACAACTCCCTGTACCCAAGGCAGATCATCCCCGGGCTCGCCTCGGCGTACCCCATTTGGCGCAGAGCGAGAAACTCTTCCCACAGCCCCTGCGCCACCATCGCGTCTACACGCTCGTTTATCCTGTTATAAAGAACATCCCGCGGGCGGTTCACCACCACGGTGCGGAACTCCATGTCGTCCGGGGGGCTCCTGTGCTCCCTGACCGGCGCCGAGCCCTCCCCGCTCAGGGGAGCCGTGCCGTTCACCAATATATGATAATATAAACCCGCGCCGCCGCAAATCAAAATTTTTTTTCCGATTTTGCGCGCCGCCCTCATCACCCGCAGCGCGTCGCCGGCAAATGCAAAAGCCGAATAACCCTCCGACGGGTCAAGAATATCGACCAGATGGTGCCGCACCCGCGCCCGCTCGGAGGCCGACGGCTTAGCCGTCCCCACGTCCATATAGCGGTAGATCTGGCGCGAATCGCAGGAGACGACCTCGTACCCCATTGCCTCCGCAAGCTCCAGCACTAACCCGGTCTTCCCCACCGCCGTGGGGCCGAGAATGACGGGGACGGTTACCTTTTCCATTTGCCTATATTATTGATGGTGCTGAAGTGCGTAAATTATATTCTACAGTAATATAATTCTACGCGCACGGAAATTACGCCATGTTAAATAAAAAAAACAAACCGCCCAAAAACGCACCGCCGAAGAAAAACCTTCTTCTGCCGCTAACGCTCGTACTCGCCGTGCTGGCCGCAGGCGCCGTATTTATCCACCCCGCCGCCAGCGCCAAAGCCGGCGCCGCGCTATCCTATATAGGAAAGATCGCCGCCGCCGTCAGCCAAAACAGCCCCAAAAACGGGGAAATCCTGGGGATAGAATACGAATCCGACGCCGTAATGAAGTTCATCAGGAACAACTTAGTCAGCAAATTCAACGCCTTAGAGGTGCGCGAGGCCGACTACTCCATCACCTACGTCCCCAAAGACAGCGCCTTCGCCTGCAGCGCCGCCGTCCCCCGCGGGCGCCCTATGGAGTGGGTCGTATGGGAACTGGCCTCCGCCGCCAACGGCACCGCCTACCACATGGACGACTGCGCCTGCCCCTCCGAAACCAGATGCGACATCTCCTTCAAAAGCTCCGGCGCGCGCCACCCCAAAGTCTACCTTAAGGTAACGCGCTCCAACCGCTACATAGCGAATACGGCCAAAATGGCCATCCTCATCGAAAACTTCGGCTTCGAGGCCAACAGCACGACCACCGAGTTCCTCGCATTCCCCGAGCCGCTCACCGTCTCGCTCGTCCCGGCCCAAAAATTAGCCACCTGGACCGCGCAGATCGCCGACGAGTACAATAAGGAGATCGTCCTCGCACTGCCCATGGAACCGCTTCCGGCGCAGTTTAACTCCTATCGCAGCTCTATGATAAAGATAAACCACGAGCGCGAGGAGATACGGGAACTGCTCGCCCGCGCCGACGCGGCCATACCCAACTTCTCCGGCGTAAGCAACTTCTACGGGAACGGAACCAGGGGCATAATGGAAGACACGCGGGCGATGGACCTCGTTCTGGGCGAAATCAAGCGGCACAAGCGCCCCCTGTACTTCGTCTACACCGACGACGCCAAAAAATCGGTAGCCCCGCAGCGTATGGCAGCCGCCAAAGTACCGGGCATGCGCGTCGAGCGGACGATAAACGCCGGCCTCTCCAAGGAGCAGATGCGGGAAAAACTCAGCGACGCCGCCACAGCCGCGCAAAAAACCGGCTCGATTCTACTCAAGGCCCAGCCGTCGCAGGAGTTCATAACGGCCCTGAAGGAGGAGTCGGAGACGCTCAAGCGCAACGGCGTGAGGTTAGTCTACGTATCGGATCTGGCAAAATAGGGCGGATATTGACTTTTTTTGAGGTAACATATATTTTAGCAAGTGTGGAGTTTGGAGTGTGGAGTTAATGTCAAAACCGGCTGCAAAAGCTCCAAACTCCACACTCCAAACTCCAAACTAACTGAAAGGCAAGCAAGATGAGCATCAAAATTTTCCTCGACGAATCGGAGATCCCGAAGCAGTGGTACAACCTGGCCGCAGACCTTCCCACCCCCATGCCCCCGCCGCTGGGGCCGGACGGCAAGCCGCTCACGCCCGACAAACTCGGGGCGATCTTCCCCATGAACCTCATAGAGCAGGAGGTGAGCCGGGAGCGTTGGATAGACATCCCCGGCGAAGTCCTCGACATCCTGTACAGGTGGAGGCCGTCGCCGCTGCGCAGGGCCGTGTTCCTCGAAAAGGCCCTCGGCACCCCGGCAAAGATATTCTATAAGGACGAAAGCGTCTCCCCCGCCGGGAGCCACAAGCCCAACAGCGCCGTGCCGCAGGTGTGGTACAACAAACAGTTCGGCACAAAAACGCTTACGACCGAGACAGGGGCCGGCCAGTGGGGGTGCGCCCTGTCGTTCGCCTGCTCGCTTATGGGACTTACGTGCAAAGTTTACATGGTGCGCATCAGCTTCGACCAGAAACCGTTCCGCAAGACGATGATGGAGGCGTGGGGCGGCAAGTGCGTGGCCAGCCCCTCAAACGAAACGGTATCAGGGCGCAAATACCTCGCGCAGGACCCCAACATGCCCGGCAGCCTCGGCATCGCCATCAGCGAGGCGGTGGAAGAGGCAGTTGGAGATAAGAGCGGGTCAACAAAATACACGCTCGGCAGCGTGCTCAACCACGTCATGCTGCACCAGACCATCATCGGCCTCGAGGCAAAAAAGCAGCTGGCCAAGATCGGCATCAAGAAGCCCGACACGGTAATAGCCTGCGCGGGCGGCGGGTCGAACTTTGCCGGGCTGTCGTTTCCGTTCATTCAAGACAAGATAAACGGCGCCGAAATAGACATCATCCCCGTAGAGCCCGCGTCGTGCCCGACGCTGACACGCGGCATCTACACCTACGACTTCGGCGACTCGGCGGGGCTCACACCCCTTCTGCCCATGCACACGCTCGGCCACAACTTCATGCCCGCGCCCATACACGCCGGGGGCCTGCGCTACCACGGCATGTCGCCGCTCGTATCGCAAGCCGTCAACTGCGGCCTCGCGTCGCCAATCGCCCTCCCGCAGCTCGAAAGCTACGCCGCCGCAATCATGTGGGCCAAGACGGAAGGCTTCTTGGTAGCCCCCGAATCAAGCCACGCAATCGCGGCCACTATCAGGGAAGCGAACAAGGCAAAAGAAGAGGGCAAGGAAAAGGTTATACTGGTAAATATCAGCGGCAACGGGCACATGGATTTGGCCGGATACTCCAAATACCTGAACGGCGAACTGACTGACTACTCTCTGCCGCAGGAGGAGATCGACAGGGCGGAGAAGGAGCTGGAGGCGCTGCCTAAGATTGCCTCATAATATCCAGCGCATCGCAAAAATCGCATGGGTACGGCGCTGATATTACCAGTTTCTCCTGTGTAAACGGGTGGGTAAACGACAGCGACTGCGCGTGGAGGGCCTGACGTGTAAAGCATTTGAAAACGCTGTAGGCGAACGGGCGCTCCATAGGCGCTATCTTTAATACCTTCTCCTGCGAGCCGCCGTACATGTTGTCGTTGACAATAGGGAACCCCATGTAGGCGCAGTGCACGCGGATCTGGTGCGTCCTGCCGGTGTGCAGCATAAACTGCATTAACGATATGCCGTCGCGGTAGCTTTTCAACTCGTATTCGGTAACCGCCGGTGCGCCGTGGTTCTTATTAACCGCGCGCATCGTGGGGTTGTGGTGGTGCCTCGCCAGCGGCAGTTCGATGACCTCGCGGTCTTTGGGGCGGCCTCCAACGCAGAAGCCGGTGTAGGTTTTGCCGATTGTCCTCGCCGAAAACAGCTCCGCAAGTTTAGCGTGCGCGGCGTCCGTCTTCGCCACCATGAGCGCACCCGAAGTATCCTTGTCAAGCCTGTGGATAATACCGGGGCGGAAAATATCGCTCCCGCTTGACACGTGCGAGCCGAACCTGTACAGCAGCGCGTTCACTACGGTGCCGTCGGCGTTACCGTTACCGGGATGAACAACCAGCCCGGCGGGCTTGTTGATCACCGCGAGATACTCGTCCTCATACAAAACATCCAGCGGAATATCCTGCGCAACGGGGGGCACGCCGTCAACGGGCCGCATCAGCGTATCGTCAACGGAAACCTCATCCCCAGCCTCAAGAACGGAATTTTTTTTGACGACGACCGTACCGTTGACCGACACGCACCCGTCAACAATCAGTTTCTGGATGCGTGTCCGCGAAACATCCGCAAGCTCCCCCGCCAGAAAAGCGTCTACCCTCACAGCGCCGCCGCTAACTTTGATCCGTAACCCCATCCTCCACCGCCCCCTCCTCCGGCTTCTTCCTGACAGATTCCATAATCAAATGGATAATCATTATAGCCACCCCGAACGTAACAAAAATATCCGCGACGTTGTAAATAAACCAGTAGTGGTTCGGCGGGATACCCATCAGTATGAAGTCTACTACGCCCTTGCCCCCGTGGGCAATCCTGTCGTGGAAGTTGCCGAGCGCACCCGGCATGACAAGCATGAGGCCAATGTGCATCAGCGTCTCGTGCTTCTTAAGGTTCTTGAAGTAGTATAGCAGAAAGCCCATAGCGAGCAGCATGAACGTGACGAAAAAGACGTTGGGCGGCAGCCACGGCGCCAGCGCCGCGATGTTTGTGCCGAATACCGCGCCCTCGTTGTAGACGAGCTTCCACATAAGGTACCGCCCGATCACCTCGACCGGCACGTACTCCTCAAGCCGCGTATACGCCAAATACTTGGTGCCAAGGTCCATAGCCAGGCCAACCGCCGTAACCGCCCCTAACCAAATCCAACGATATTTTACTACTGTAGACTCGCCCTTCAATTATTTTTCCTCCATATATGATTGCGTACTTTAAAATAATCCGCCCCGTAAATACAGCTATGACCGGCATCGCCGTGGCCCTCGGTATCTGGCTGACCGATGGCGGGGTGTTCCTGCCGCTGATGCTCGCCGCCATGGCCGCGGCGGCCTACGGCAACGTCATCAACGACATTATCGATGTAAAGAGCGACCGCGTAAGCCACCCAAACCGCCCCTTGGCCAACGGGACGATGTCCCCCCGCGCCGCCAAAGCCTTCGCCGCGGCCCTCGCGGCGGT
>WQRV01000099.1 GCA_009786575.1 Chitinispirillia bacterium
TTTTGGCTGTAATCCTTCGGTTAGATTAATTATGAGGCAACGAATAGAAAAGTCTCAAATACTTTCGTTCATTCGGTTTGATTTAATTTGAGGCAATTCGGCGGGCGTAAAAAAATATTTTTTACTTGATTTCCCCCGGCGCATGATATATTTTGGTATTAATTGAACAAAGGCGTTCATCGGGCAGTGTTTGGGGGCGGCCGGGCTTTTTGACCGGTTTTCCGCCAAAATACTGCCCGGTGGACGCCTTTTTTTGTGCAAATTTTGCGGGAAAGGGGCAGAAATAGTATATGAAATACGTCATAATAGGCAACTCGGCCGCCGGCGTTGGGGCGGTGGAGGGGATCCGGCAGGTCGATTTGGCCTCCGAGATTACCGTCATCAGCAGCGAGCCGCACCACACTTACTCCCGTCCTTTAATATCCTACCTGCTGCTCGGCAAGGCCACGGAGCAGTCCATGAGGTACCGCGGCGACGATTTTTATACTCAAAACGGGGTCAATTTTATACACGCCGCGGTTACGGAGATTTGCGCGGGTGATAAGCAGGCGGTTCTGGCCGACGGCAGGAAAATTCCGTACGATAAGCTCTTAGTCGCCACCGGGTCGTCGCCGTTTGTCCCGCCTTTTGAGGGGTTGGAGAGCGTCCAAAATCAGGTTACGTTCATGAGCCTCGATGATGCCCGCAGGCTGGGCGGCATGCTCGACAAGGGCAAGCGGGTGCTGATAGTTGGCGCGGGGCTTATCGGTCTCAAGTGCGCCGAGGGGATATTGGACAGGGTCAGCAGCGTCACGGTGCTGGCGCGGCCTCGGGCCAAAACGCCGGAGGTTGAGGGCGCGGAGCTGTCGGCGGGGATTACCGTGGTAGACCTCGCGCCCCGGATTTTGTCAAGCATCCTCGATGAGGACGGGGCGGGGATTGTGCAGAGGCGCCTTGAAGACAGGGGGGTCGAGTTTAAGCTGTCCAAGAGCGTCAAGAAGTTTGATAAGAACACCGCCGTCCTTGAGAGCGGGGAGGCGGTCGGGTTCGACATCCTCGTGCTGGCGGTTGGCGTGCGGCCCAATACCGCGCTATTGAAGGGTATCGCCGGCATCGACCGCGCGATTGTCGTAAACGGGAAGTCCGAGACATCGGCGCCGGATATCTACGCCGCGGGGGACTGCACGCAGACGCTGGACGTGTCGAGCGGGGAGAAAAAGGTCATGGCGCTCTTGCCGAACGCCTATATGCAGGGCGAGTGCGCTGGTATAAATATGGCGGGCGGGTCGAAGTCGTTCGACGCGGCGATTCCCATGAACGCGATAGGTTTTTTCGGCCTGCACGTCATCACCGCCGGGAATTATGTTGGGGAAGTGTACGCGGAAGTTGGAAAAGAGGGGTGCAAGAAATTATTTTATAGCGGCGATAAGTTAAACGGCTACATCCTCATAGGCGACGTTGAGAAAGCCGGGATATACACGGGCCTGATACGGGACCGCACGCCGCTGAGTTCGATAGATTTCGCGCTTGTGTGCGAGCGGCCGGGGCTGATGGCGTTCGCGAAGGAGGACAGAATGGCCAAATTGGGAGGGACGGCGGCATGATTTCGAAGATATCGGCGAGGGAGCTCGACTTTCGGGAGCTGAACCTGCGGGTGCGCGGGGCGGACGGCGACGTGTGCATAGACGACTGTTTCGGCCAGCGCTTCATAGCCAGCGCGCTGCACGGGCGGACGGTTACGATCAACGGCACGCCGGGCAACGCGCTGGGCGCGTATCTCGACGGCGGCGTCATAGAGGTGAACGGCAACGCGCAGGACGCGGTCGGCGACACCATGAACGACGGCCGGATCGTCATCCACGGCAACGCGGGCGACGCGCTGGGTTACGCCATGCGCGGCGGCAAGATCTTCGTTAAGGGCGATTCGGGGTACCGGACGGGCATCCACGTGAAAGAGTACAAGGAGAAGAAGCCGGTTATCGTCATCGGCGGCCGGGTGGGGAGTTTTCTGGGCGAGTACCTCGCCGGCGGGGTGATAGTCGTGCTTGGGATCGGCGCGGGGGACGGCGTCCCGGTGGGCAACTTCACGGGGACGGGGATGCACGGCGGGAAGATTTTCATCAGGACGAATAAGGAACTGGCGGATCTGCCGGCGCAGGTGCTGGTTGAGGCCGCGTCCGGGGATGATTTGCGGGAGATAGAGGGGTATGTGGGGGAGTTTGCCGGGTACTTTGGGATGGACGGGGCGACGCTTATGAAGGATAAATTTTATGTATTGAGGCCGAACGCGAAAAATCCGTACAAGCAGCTGTACACGGCGAATTAGGGTTAATGTTGTTAATGATGTGGTATTATGGAAGACGCGGTTAGCTATTATCCCCGCGCCATCCTCGCGGCTGCACGGCAACCGTGATGCCGCAGGACGGCACGGGGATAATAGCTAATCGCGTAATATATATAAGGGAGGGATAATTTTATGGACATCACCACGCGGGAAGTCCTCGAATTCGTCAGGGAAAACGACGTGAAATTCGTCCGCCTCGTCTTTTGCGACCTCTTCGGCTTTCAAAAGAATATCGCCATAATGCCGGACGAGCTGCTGGCCGCCTTTGAGGACGGCATCTCGTTTGACGCCCACGCCATCAAGGGGTTTCGGGATATCACCGAGTCCGACCTGTTCCTCTTTCCCGTCGCGTCGACGCTTGCGGTGCTGCCGTGGCGTCCGGGGCCGGGGCGCGTCGTGCGTTTTTTCTGCGACATAAGGAATCCCGACGGCACGCCGTTTCCGCGCGACACGCGAAACATCCTGCGGCAGGCGGAGGAGCGCTGCGACAAAATGGGCTACATCTGCAAAATAGGCGCGAAGTGCGAATTTTATTTATTCAAGAACGGCGAAGACGGCGAGCCTACCGACGTTACGCTCGACAGGGGCGGATATCTGGATATTCAGCCGCTTGACAAGGGGGAGAACATCCGGCGCGAGATATGCCTTACGCTTGAGGAGATGGGGATAAAGCCCGAAAGCTCGCACCACGAGGAGGGCCCGGGGCAAAACGAGATAGATTTCCGGTTCAGCGGCGCGCTTAGCTGCGCGGATAATTTTTTGACGTTTAAGACGGTGGTCAAGGCGATAGCGGCGCGCAACGGCCTGCACGCGTCGTTCATGCCAAAGCCCTTGGATAAAGCGCCCGGCAGCGGGGCGCACGTAAACATCTCGCTCACCCAAAACGGCAGCAACGTCTTTAAAAGCAAGAAGGACGGCCACTCCAATGTCGCCGAAAGTTTCATTGCCGGCATACTCGCCAAGACTCCGGAGATGACGCTCTTCCTCAACCCGATTGCGAATTCCTACGAGCGCTTCGGCAAGTTCGACGCGCCCAAGTACGTATCGTGGTCGCACCAGAACCGCTCGCAGCTTGTGAGGATCCCGGCAGCCGAGGGGCAGAAAGTGCGCATGGAACTGCGCTCGCCCGACCCGGCCATCAACCCCTATCTGGCTTTCGCGCTTATCCTCTCAGCCGGGCTCGACGGGGTGGAAAAGGGGATGAAGCTGCCGGAACCGCTGGATATCGACCTGTACAGCGCGGACGGGAGCGTAACGAAAAAATTAGTGAAGCTGCCCGAAAGTTTAGACGAGGCGATTAATCTCGCCGAAAACAGCGCGTTCGTCAAGAAAGTCGCAGGCGCTGAGCTGTTGGATAAGTACATAAAAATAAAACGTGAAGAATCCGCGGCTTTCGCGGACGCCGAGGACAAGGCGCTGTTTTATAAGGAAAGGTACTTTGATTGCGTTTAGGCAGGATTAAAATATGGAAAATGCCCTGGTAGTCTCAACCTCCGAGAAGAGCGTGGCGTTTTTTACCGAAATGCTCAACGCTGCCGGATGCGGCGCGGTTACCGTCTTGAAGACGGGCGCCGAGACGAGGCGGTTTTTTCCCGAGCGGGACCTCGACATCGTCATCATCTACTCGCCCCTGCCCGACGAATCCGGCGAGAGCCTCTCGAGGTTCATCGCGTCAAAAGAGTCGGCGCAGGTAATACTCGTCGTCAAAAGCGAATACTTCGACGCGGTATCCGAGGTAACGGAAGACGACGGCGTTCTCGTAATCGCGATGCCGGTAGACAGGGGCCTGTTCTGGTCTACCCTAAAGCTCGCGAAATCGGCGCAAAGCAGGCTAAGGAAGATGCGCACCGAAAACAGCAAACTAAAACAGAAGATAGAGGACATACGAATCGTGGACAGAGCGAAGTGTTTGTTGATATCATACCTGAACATGAGCGAACAGGAGGCGCACCGGTTCATCGAAAAACAGGCGATGGACATGCGCGCGTCCAAAAGATCGGTCGCCGAAGGGGTTCTGAGGACGTATGAAAGTTGACGGCAAAATAAACGAAGAGTGCGCGGTATTCGGCGTGAGCCTCAGGAGCGACGAGGCGGTAGGCATTACATACAACGGCCTGCTCGCGCTGCAGCACAGGGGGCAGGAGGGCGCGGGGATAGCGGTCGTGGACAAACACAATATCGTATGCGTCAAGGACGTGGGCCTCGTAAGCGAAGTTTTTAGCGGCGATGAGATAGCGAGAATACCAAAGGGGCAGACGGCAGTAGGGCACTGCCGGTACTCAACCACCGGCAAGAACACAAAAGAGAACGTAGGCCCTTTCCTCACCGAGTACCTGACAGGCCGCATAGCTACGGCGCACAACGGCAACATCACAAATGCCCCGCAAATAAGAGAAGAACTAATCGCCCGCGGCATACAGTTCAACGCGACCAGCGACAGCGAGGTGCTGTCGTCGCTTATCGCCTACCACATTACACAGGAAACAAGGACCATCGTCGGCATCATCAAGGCCTTGGACTGCCTGCGCGGGTCGTTCTCATTAGTAATCGCGACAAGCAAGAATAAACTGGTGGCCATCCGCGACCCCAACGGGTTCAGGCCGCTCTGTATCGGCAAGAATGAAAGCGGGTACGCGGCGGCGTCGGAGAGCTGCGCGCTGGAAGTTTGCGGGTTCGAGTTTGTACGGGACGTGCTGCCCGGCGAGGCCGTCGTCATACAGGACGGCGAGATCACGCACGAGGGCGTATGCCTGCATAATAAAGAGGAAGGCCGCGGTCTCTGCATCTTCGAATACGTCTACTTCGCGCGGCCCGACTCGGTAGTAGACGGCTTGTCGATCTACGAAGCGCGCTACACGATGGGCGTCATCCTCGCGCAGGAGTACCCCGTAGACGCCGACGTAGTCTGCGGCGTGCCCGACAGCGGCCTCGTAGCGGCTACGGGCTACAGCGCCCAAAGCGGCATCCCGCTGATGTCGGGCTTCGTCAAAAACCGCTATATCGGCCGCAGCTTCATCTACCCCACGCAAACACAGCGCGACAGCGCAGTCCGACAAAAACTCAACCCGCTCGCGGCGAACGTCAGAGGCAAAAGAGTAGTATTGGTGGATGACTCGATTGTCCGCGGCACAACAAGCGAGCGCATTGTCCGCAGCCTCAGAAACGCCGGCGCGAAAGAGGTGCACATGAGAATATCCTCCCCGCCGTTCCGCCACACGTGCCACTACGGCACCGACATAGGCAGCGAGGAAAATTTAATCGCTAACAAGATGAATTTAGACGATATTACCCGCAAGCTCGGCGTAGACAGCTTGGGCTATATCAGCCTTGACGGGTTAAAAACAGCGTGCGCGAAATGCGCGCTGCCGTTTTGCGATGTATGCTTTACAGGCGACAGAGTATTGGCGCACACAAAGAAAAATATATTTGAATAGGAGAATCGCGTTATGTCAGACACAGCGTACCTGATGCTGGAAAACGGAAAAGTCTTTGAGGGAAAACGGTTCGGCGCAAACGGCGAAGTTACCGGCGAGATCGTCTTCACCACCGCGATGACAGGGTATTTGGAGACGCTCACCGACCAAAGCTACCACGGCCAGATTGTCATGCAGACTTTCCCGCTAATCGGCAACTACGGCGTCATCCCCGACGACTTCGAGAGCGGGAGCGTCGGCGCGAAGGCGTACATCGTCAAGTACCCGTGCAGTAACCCGTCCAACTTCAGAAGCGGCGGCGATCTCGACAAATTTCTTAAAGACAGCGGGATAATCGGCCTCCACGGGATTGACACGCGGGAGCTGACGAAGATCATCCGCGAAAACGGCGTGATGAACGGGAAGATCACCGCGTCGGCCCCAACAGACAAAGACCGCAAAGAGGCCAAAGCGTACGCGGTAGTCAACCCGATAGCGTCCGTATCCTGCGGCTCCGTCACAAAATTGAGCGAGGGCAAGCGCCGCGTGGCGCTTATGGACTTCGGCGCTAAACGCGGCATCGCAAGCGCGCTCGCAGCGCGGGACTGCGAAGTGTGGTCGTTCCCGCACACCGCCTCAGCCGATGAAATCATGAAACTTGGCCCCGCGGGCATAATGCTTAGCAACGGCCCCGGCGACCCCGCCGACCCCGGCAACAAGGGTATAGTGGAGACTATCCGCACACTCTCAAAAGGCAGCATCCCCATATTCGGAATCTGCATGGGGCACCAGCTGCTGGCGCTGGCCAACGGATACAAAACGAAAAAACTGAAATTCGGACACCGGGGCGCGAACCAGCCGGTCAAGGAGACGGCCACGGGCAAAGTCTACATAACCAGCCAAAACCACGGCTACGCGGTAGTGGCAGACGACAGCTCGTTTGTAAACGTCAATGACGGCACCTGCGAGGGGCTCGACTACGGAAAATCTTTCTCCGTACAGTTCCACCCCGAAGCCTGCGGCGGCCCACTCGACAGCGGCTTCCTGTTCAACCGGTTTGTGAAGAGGATGGAGGGGCGGTAACCGTTCCGCAGGGACCGGTTGCGGATTGTTCAGTTGCCGTCAGCTCTTTCCCAAGAGCCATTCAAGTACGTTTTTATGCTCGATGCCCTTGTACGTAGTGCTGTCATAGTCGCGGGTCAGCAGGAATTTGGGGTGGTTGTCCCTGATTTTTTCGAGCGGTTCCAGTTCCCGCCGCAGCGTAGCGGGGTCGAGGACGCTTTGGGATACCTGATAATATTCCACCATGCCGCCCGGCTTCTGAGCTACGAAATCTACCTCTTTGTCGCCGACCTTGCCCACTTTTATTTTATAGCCGCGGCGCATAAGCTCCAGATAAACCACGTTCTCCAATATATGCCCCGCGTCGGTTTTGGAATCCCCGCCGAGCAGGTGATACCGCATGCCAACATCAACGGCGTAATACTTCGCGTTGGTCTTAAGGTATTCCTTGCCTTTCGCGTAGTAACGCGTCGCTTTGTAGAACAGGTAGCCGCTTTGCAGCGCGTCCAGATAATTTTCTACCGTAGCCGAATATACTTTTTTTTCGTCTGCCCTAAGCTTTAAATCGTTGTTCAGGACGCCAACGATACCGTTTATGGAAGTCTCGCTGCCTATATTTGAAAACATGTAATTTACGATACGCTCAAGCATCGCCACGTTTTTCACGCCCGGCTGCGTCATGATATCTTTCACTATTACAGCGTTATAAATACCGTCAAGATACTCCTGAACGCCATCTTTGTCGTACGCGCCGTTCTTAACATAAGAGAGCGTTTCAGGAAAAGAGCTTTGCTCGATGTAGTCTCTGAACAGACTGTCTGCGGTTACGTTTTTTTTGGTGAATGCCGACGAGTATTCCCCAAACGAGAGGGGCAGCACCCGTATGTCTATATAGCGCCCGCCCCACTTGGTCGTATTTCCCAAAGACCCGCCCCCAGCGCGTTCGCCCGATAATATGCGAGAATTGGAACCGGTAACGTAGAGGTCCACGTTCTTCATCATGCGCAGAGAGTTTCCGATATCTTCGTAGCCGTCTGCCATTTGGAATTCGTCTATGAACACATAGTGGCGCCGCCCCGTTTTTATCTGCGATTTTATGCGGTCGTACAGCGCGTCGCCATTGCGGCAGGCGGCATTTTCCCGGCTTTCAAGGTTTATGCTGATTATGCGCTTTTCCGCCACGCCGCTCTCCAGAAGATGCTTCCGGAACAGTTCAAGGAGCGTGGACTTTCCCGCGCGCCTGACGCCGGTTACTACCTTGATGAGATTGGACTTGTCCTGATGGCGCTTCAGCGCCTCCAAATACCCGCCCCTTTTTATCAACATACCGCACCGCCTTGCCAGTTTTTTATTGCCGGATACCGTTTGAGCATACAATCATATTATAATATATGGGATAAGATAGTTCAAGCGTTTTTTAATAAAATCATAAACTTTTCACTTTTTTTGTGAATCTTTAGGATTTTATTAAAGATTTTGCGGGCAGCCGGCGGCCCGCCCGGCAGCGCTTCCCCTGTTCGCTTGGCCCGTCAGGAGGATGGAGGGGCGGCCGTTTCCGGTCGCCCTCAATAAACTCAAGTTTCTATTTTAGATGTTCCGGCATATCCACCGCTACGCCAAAAAGACCCGGTAATTTGCCGCTTTGGAGAGTCCAAACCGAGAGATCGGTAAACAGGTCGTTGACCGTACCGTTGGCGTGGATTTCTGCGCTTGTGATGTTTTTGCCCCGTATTTTTGCCCAAAGCTGGCATTTTTTGCCTTGTATTTATTTTTTGCCCCGTATTTTCGACAAAAATAGTCAATTTTTGCCTTGTATTTTTGGTAAAAATGTATTATTTTTGGGTTGTATTTCTTAAAGAGCCCCATTTTGGGGCGGAGGAGGAGCTATGCGGGACAGCTACCTGAAGAGGAAAATAGACGACGACCTGCTCTCCTGGGTGCGGGACGACAGGCGCAAACCCACACCGCGGCGAACGGCCTGCCGCTTGGTATGGAGTAAAAGCATAAAATGACTGCCTGTCAAATACGCACTCTCGCTATTGCTTTTCTTGTGATACTGTCACTTGCTTTGTCCGGATGCTTTTATACAGGAACGCGAATACCGGAATCGGGTGCGGAGCCTTGCGTAAAGGCATATTTAGCGTCGCAAATTTATTTCAGGGACTATCGTGATTTCGGCACAGTTGTTGTTGAGGTAACACAAACCACAACGGGCGCGGCAGTAAAATATACGGAAGCTTATATGGATGAGGAATATCTTTATCAGGAGCTCCGCCACAGGCATGGCCCGCTGTTCGAGTTTGAGTTAGACTTGGAACTTAGCATGAACGAGTGGTGTGATCTTGTAAATACGCTGTATAATTGCTGTGTTTTGGATTGGAACTGCTTAGAATGTACAGATTACGTGCGGCCGCAGTGTGAGATCAAAATATTTTCTGAAAATGGTGACACTGCGGTGGCTCGCGTTCATCATACCGAAATTGAAGAATCTCTGCCGAACGGGCATATATTTCAGAGAACAATGAATGGCTTGATCCAAAAAGTAAAGACCGGCGCAACGCAAAAACCAAAAACTAATACAAATATTGGTACGGCAAATCATCAGTTACTTGCAGTATATCAAGGGCGATTTGGCGAACCGATGTCCGACTTTGAAAAAACGTTGACAGCGGTCAGGTTTAAGGACGGGTTCACCTATACAATTGTACGCAGAACATCTACCGGTTCTATTACGGCAAAGTATTACGAGGATGGCTTTAATAATATTACACAACTGCGCACGGAACTTGATATGGCAGATTGGCTAAATATAGTACGCGCGTTAAGGACGTATTCCAACGAGTGGTTAAGCTCTTCCTACGACAGAGAAAACGCTGAGCGGGTATTGCATATTCAATCGACAGAACAAATAGGAAAATTTGTTAGAAATAAGTACCCGACTGTTTTACGGCCGGCAGTTTTAGACGCGATGTCCGGCATAAAAACAAAAATTTGGGAAAAAACAGGTATTGAGGCATTTGAAAATAAGTTAAACGAGGAATATATGAATCGGTTCGGGATGCCCATAAGTGCCTTTGAACGCACCATCAAAGGCGTACGCTATTCCACAGATACGGTTATCTCCCGTGCCGAATACAGTATAGTCCGTGAACTATATTCCGTTGACGTGGAAAGAACCACAACCGGCCGGATTCTTGCAACGGTGTATAATGACAAAAAAAGGTATGAGGCGGAATTGGATATTGAAGAATGGTTAGATTTTCTAAACGCGTTATACAAATGCAAACTCCACGAATGGAGCGGTACTTATAAAGAGGTCCGCGCCTCTGACCGGACTTGGCTGGTTAACGTTCATTTTTGGGGTGGTGAAGATGATTGGTTCCGCTCAGACCGTAATGGATACCCTCCCACGGAGGAATTCCGTAAATTAATGACTGATTTAGGCGCAAGGGTTATGAACGGAAAAGCTCCGTAATCCACCGCAGAGGCCGCCAGATGGTGCGCTATGACCGCCTGTGGTGGCGAAAGGACGGACGGCGGCTACTGGCGCAGGATGTCGCCGGCCGTGAAGCCGGCAGCTAGTGCGATGTCTTCTACTGGCTTTTTCAGCGCATAGCCAAGTTTGCTCATCTCAACAACGACAATGCTAAGTTGGTCAGTAAGCTGTACCCCGTTTTGAAAGCGCAGCGTTGCCCTGTTGACGAAATGTGCCCTCGACAATTGTGCCGCCCGCTACCCCAGCGCTTGTGCCATTAGCCACCAGGCAGGTATAATCAATACACATTGCAGAGTCTGGAGTACGCACCACGTTATCGCGTATCCGTACTTCCTGTTTGTTTTGCCGGCGCGACAAAACAGATAAAACGGGGGGATAAGGAGGCCAAGCCACATCCACACGTCTGGCTTTACGCCAATTTTCTTTAATTCAAGCATATCCAATATAATGAAAATCACAGATAGACAGGTCACAAGACACAATAAAACGCTAATACTAACAACAACCAGCTCGCTATAAAGCACTATATTGCTGCCTGTGAAAAAGCCAATAAATATAAACAGCGAGAATATAATTGACGGCGCCGGAAGGCAGGCCGTAATCCAGACCCACCTGTCGGAAACGCCGGCACCGCACTCCGGGCGCTGGATTAATGCCATAGGGCCGCCTTTCTTCCGGACGCAATCCATGCGGTTAGTGTCCGGCGGGATTGTGGGTTAATCGTGTGACCCATATAATATAGATTACGGGCAGGCGGGAGTTCAAGGTAAAGCTGAAAATCTGCCAAATTTTCCGGTCCGGGAGCTCTTTTAGAGGGTACCTGGGGCGTTCTGCGGGGTTTTTGGGAAAAATATGTTAAAAAATTTGACTTTGATACCATTTTTTAGTATATTTATGGTATATATGTCAAAGGAGTGTGCTGTGAAAAATTACTCAAAGCTCGTTGG
>WQRV01000100.1 GCA_009786575.1 Chitinispirillia bacterium
GGGGGGGGGGGGGGGATTTTTCGTCCGCTATGGTGCTTATACCGGTTCCCGGGCGGGCGTGGCCATTCACGGCGCGCCGGGCGTGTTTTTTGCCGGTGCGTACGTTCAGAGCTTCGTTTAAAGTTTCCGGCCTCGGTACCATAAGCCGCGTCCCCTGTAATTTTCCCCGCCCAGCCCCGGACTTCAAGATCCGGCACCGCCGGGCGGGCGTTTTGCGCCATTTTCGTATAACCTAATAGTAATATAATACAGTTCCGGCGGAAAATCAAGGATTTTTTGATGTTTTTTGGGACCCTTAATTTTCCGGCTGAGCTTGTTTAAGGATAGCCGGTTATCCTTAACTTTTTCACTTTTCACTTGATTTTTTCGCGTATTTAGGCTATAATAATATTGTAAGTTAAATTAGCCGATATTTTGAATGTGATTTTGTCGGCTAATTTAATATAATATATTAAATTAGCCGTAGCGCAGAGGGTTGGCATGTACATAGGCCGTAATATGAAAGTTGCCGTCGAAAAGCTGGCAAAAATGTTTGGGGCGGTGCTCGTTACCGGGGCGCGGCAGGTCGGCAAGACCACGCTTCTTAAAAAGGCTTTCCCGGAGGTTCGCTACATTACCCTCGACGACCCTGTTATGCTACGCGCGGCGGTTGAGGAGAGCGCTACGTTTTTCAGGAGTGCTCCCCCGCCCGTGTTCGTGGATGAGATCCAGTACGCGCCGCAGCTGTTCCCGCAGATCAAAATGCTGCTTGATGCCGGGAATAAAAAGGGGCGGTTTTACCTGTCCGGCTCGCAGCAGTTTCAGATGATGAAGAACGTAAGCGAGACGCTTGCGGGGCGGCTTGGCATCGTCAATCTTTTGGGGCTTTCTATGCGTGAAATACGCGGCAGCGGCTTTTTGGAGCCTTTTTTGCCATCTGACACCTATTTTAAGAGGCGCGGGGCGGCTGCGCCGCTCTCGCACGATGAGATATGGGACATCATCCACCGGGGCGGCATGCCTGAATTGTGCGCTAACACGGAATTTGACCGCCAGATGTTCTACGGGGCGTATGTCAAGACCTATATAGGGCGCGATGTGAGGGATCTGACGCAGGTGGGCGACGAGATAAAGTTCATGCGGTTTATGACCGTTGCGGCGGCGAATACCGGTCAGCTGCTCAACCTCTCATCCCTTGCCCGCGACGTAGGGGTGAGCGTGCCCACCGCCGACCGCTGGCTCTCCGTTTTGGCCGCTTCCGGCATTGTGTACCTTTTGCGGCCCTACCACAACAGCATTATAAAGCGCGCGGTCAAGACGCCGAAGCTCTATTTTCTCGACACCGGGCTTGCGGCGTACCTGACACGGTGGACTACTCCCGACGTTCTCAGAAACGGCGCGATGGCGGGGGCGTTCTTCGAGACTTTCGTGGTCTCCGAGGTAATAAAGAGCTACAGCAACGCCGGTGTGCTCGAGCCGCCGCTCTTCTTCTACCGCGACAAGGATATGCGGGAGATCGACCTGCTCATAGAAGACGGCGGCGTACTGCACCCGGTCGAAATCAAAAAGCACGCCGACCCGAAAGCCTCCGACATAGCGGCGTTCGGGGTACTCGACAAGATTCCCGGCGTCAGGCGCGGCGCGGGCGGCGCAGTATGCATGTACGATGCCCTCGCCCCGCTAAAGGGCGGCGACATGGTGATACCGGTGGGGCTTTTATAAGCGCATTCCGCCGCGCTAATTTATTTTTTTTATATGCCGATATACGATAATGGGGGGATGTATTGAAGACACGATTAAATATTATACCCGCGCACGACAGCCGTGATGTCTTTGGGGGGCACAGGTATAATATTTAATCGTGTAATCTGTAACGCGATGACCGAACGAAACGGGATTTTTGATGATTAACGCTAACGTAGCCGCGGGTATGGCCGCCACTGTTGCCGCGGGCCGGGAGGGGCCGGGGGCGCTTGTTGAGGCCACGGTCGCGCGCGGGCCCGACAAGGCGGGGTCGCTCACGCTGCGCCTCGACGGCGGGCGCGAGGTACAGCTGCAGATCGCCTCCGGCGCGCCCAAGCTAACCGCGGGGCAGAGCGTGCTCTACCGCCCGTCGGACGGGACCATATTCGTGCCCGGCCCGGCGCAGCCCCAACAGCCGGCACAAGCTCAGCAGGCGCAGCAAACGCAGCTGGCGGGACAGGCGCAACTGTCAACGCAGACGCAGCCGCCTTTGGTGCAGGGGCAGGCGGTTTCAGGCGGGCCGCCGCAGGAGCATCTCCGCGATAAGTTCGAAAGCCCTTTGCTGCGGTCGATACCCGCGTCCGTATGGGAGCAAATCATAAGCGAGCGCGGCGGCAAGGTTGACGCGGAGGCGCTCAAGGCGCTGGACGCCGCCCTGCGCAACCGCAGCATACCGATTGACCCGTCGTCGGCCGTGCAGATGGAGCGGATCGGGCAGTGGCTGCGGGTTGTGCTCGACAACCCGCATTTAATTGAGGATCTGGCGGAGCGGATACCCACATCGGGCGCGAAAGACATTGCGGGGTTGATGGAGCTTATCGGGCAAATCGGCGCTGGGGTTCTGCCGAAAGACGCCCCGGCGGGGATTTCGCCGGAGCAGTTTTTTGTTACCGCAGACAAAATCCTCGGAGGCGGGCTTTCGGTTGATAAGCTGCTGGCGCTTGGCATCGACAAAAACCTGATCGCCGCGCTCACCGCCAATGCCGGCAACGTCGGCGTTGGCGCAAACGGCGGGGCGGCGCTGTTAGAAATTCTCCTCAAGTCAACCTTCAGCGCCGCCCCGTCGGCGCTTTTGGATCTGATGAAACAGGTCAGCGCAAAAAACGCTACGGGGTTCTCGCAGCTGCCTCCGGCGGAGGCGCAGAAGATCGTCAGCAGCATCGTCAATACGCTGCCAGCGCAGGGTGCGGTGAGGCCGGAGACGCTTCACGACGCGCGGCAGATATCAACGCAAAACCTTGCCGCGGACATCTCCGCGCCGCAAAAATCATCCGTACAATCCGCCATCGTGCCGCAGATCAAGGCTGAATATTCCGGTTTGACGGAGTCGGCAATCCAGCTGCTTCTTGGGAGCGATAACAAAAAAGGGGCGGCCGCGGTCAGCGAGAGGATACACGCGCTGGGGAAACTGGTCGAGCGGATTCCTGTTACGGAGGGCGGCAGGGGTGATGTATCTGTCAGGGATAACAGGGTAAATGTTTTTGGCGGTGATAATCGGGCTAATATTTCTGCTGGGGATAACAGGGGAAATATCTCAGCAGGTGACAGCAGGGCGAATGTCCCTGCCGGTGATAACAGAATTAATGCCGCCGCTGTTGACAGGGCTGCCGTTGCGGCGGATAAGACGTTTGTTGCTGGCATAACGGGCGGCCGGGGGCAGCCGCCCGCGCAAGGTATCGATACATCCGCAATCACGAACAGGTCCCCGGTATCAACAAGTGAGATGAGGGCTAATATCCCTGTTGACAACAGGCAACATACGATTGCGGCGGAGAGAGCCGCCGTTGTCAACACACCGGCCGCGGATAGATTGCAGGCCGCTGACAGATCGCAGGTTGCGGACAGGTCACAATTTGCGGACAAATCACAAATTGCAGACAGGCCACCGGCATCAACACCTCTTTTACGGGCTGATAATACCGCCAAGCCGGTTGATGTACAGGCTATCCGAATCGACAGTTTGAAAATTGTTGATAATCTAAAGGCCGCCGCCGAACCCATTTTGCGCGGCATTGAGCGGAGCGGCGGGATTGACATAGGGGATAAGACGCGGCTGCTCGGCATTGTCAGAGAGGCCGTATCAACGCTCGACAACACGCTTCGCCCGCTCGCCCGCGAGGGCCGGCCCGTGCCGCCGGAGTTTTATGACCGGGTTACGTCATCCGCCAAACATCAAATAAATACAGATACAAAGAACGAGATGTTTACGCGGATCAACACCGCGCAGGAACAGATACGCGGTATTATCGATGCCGTCAGGGCCGGGTCAATACAGACAGACAAAGGGGCGGCAACCATCATCAATACGCCAGCGCGGCAGTTATACTTGGATAAGCCAGCGCAAAATATTATTAATACGTCAACACAGCCGCAACAAGTATTTATGGATAAATCACCCCAAAATACGGCCAATCCGCCAACACAGCCCCAGCAATTATCTTTGGATAAATCCGCTCAAAATACCGTCAATATATCAACGCAGCCGCAACAGCAGTTATATGGGGATAAATCCGTTCAAAATACTATCAATACATCCGCACAGCCGCAGCAGTTATCCGACGGTAAATCCGCTCAAAACACAATCAACACAGCAACACAGCAACCGCAGCAATTATCCGCAGACAAATCCGTACAAAATACCATCAACACATCAACTCAGCAACAACCGCTATCCGCAGACAAACCCGCGCAGCAATCGCCGCCCGACAGCTTTTTAAAGATAGCCGAACGGATGTGGGCGAACACCGAAAAGATCCGCGCGGGCTTTCAGGAGGCCTTCTCCTCCCTCGACCTGCCGAACCGCATCTCCCCGTTAGATTCACAGGCGGATAAATCCGCCCCGCATGCCATAAGGCAGAGCATAGATGCTTTACGCACGGAAATGCTCTTAGACGTCTCCCGCGCCCTCCGCGAGGTTTTTTCATCCGTAGAGGAGCTGCGAAACCTCGTCTCGCAGCTGTCCGAAAAATTGAAGATGCCGCCGGAATTTGAAAAGGCCCTCCTACGCGCAACGCAGGAGCTTGAGCAGCAGGCGCGCCAGAGCGGGGCCGAGGTCAACGACAGGCTTAAGGACATCCTGAAAGACCTCTCCCGCCTGCAATCCGACGCTATGCGGGCGCGAGAGTCCGGCATCGAATCGTCCATGCGCCAGTCCCCCTCCGACTTCATCCGCTCGGCAATCACCGGCGCCGCGAAGGGGCTCGAGAACCTGCAGCTTCTGGCGAGCCAGACACGGGGGGCGGAGCTCCAGCAGCAGGTACTCGCGCTGCCGGTGAAGATCGGCGAGGAGTGGAACGAGGTGCACATCAAGTTTGTCAAGGAGAAGCGCGATGGCGAAGAGAAGAAAAAGGCGGGCGGCGGGCACGTGTCGATCTACATAAACGTCGCGCCGTCGAAGCTCGGCTCCGTTACCGCGCACCTCGACTACCACCCGCCGTCGAGCCTCAAGCTGTCGCTGCAGTTCGAGAACCCCAAGGCGACAAAGTGGTTCCGGGAGCAGTCCGGCGAGCTGCGGGCGGCGCTGTCGGAAGCCGGCTTGCCGGGGACGGCGCTCGAGTTCCACACCAAGCGCGCGGCGGCTGTTCGCGCGGAGAAAGCGGCGGTACCGGCGGCAGGGGCGGCGGATACTGTTAAGGATACGAGTGCCGGGGTTATCGGCCATGACGGGAAGGTGGACTTTAAGGTATGAGCGAGAACAATCCCAAGAAGGGGCGCGACGCCGCGGTCGCGCTGCACTACGACGATAAGGAGGAGGGCGCCCCGCGCGTTACCGCCAAGGGGTTCGGGCTTATGGCGGAGCAGATCCGCGAGCTCGCCGAGCAGAGCGGCATACCCATCCGCAAGGACAGCGACCTCGTGGAGCTTCTGTCGCAGATAGATGTAGACCGCGAAATCCCGCCGCAGCTGTACGCGGCGGTGGCGGAGGTGCTGGCTATGGTGTATAAGGCCAATAACGCGGTTGGGGCGGGGGAATAAAATTCCCATTTACCTTTCTACAGGCGGCATTTATTATTTTATTTAAATATGTTTTACTGTTGAATCTATGGCCGGGATGGTTGGGGAGAGTATGGGAATCAGACATTGTGCGGCGGTGGCGCTGGTTTTGTTGTGCGCGGCAGGGGTTGGGGCCCGGGATTTGCTTTTTTTGGGGCTGACCGATATCCGCGGGCGGCCTGTGCAGGCGGAGCTGGAGGCGGCTTTGCGCCACGAGTTCACTGTTAATCCGGCGTTTGGGATGGTGAGCGAGCTTGAGACGCAGCGCATTGTGCGGGAGATTGAGCGGCTGGGGCGCTCGCACACCGAGTCGTGGCTGCCGCCCGGCGCGGGGATCCGCGACTCGGTGATCGTTGTGAAGGGCGTTGTGGAAGAGGGCAGCATGGAGACCGTGCGGCACTGGCTGGCGTGGGGCAAGATCAACGCGCGGATGAACATAACGCTCTACTTCAACGAAGCCGCGGGGGCGGCGGCATATCAGGGGCGGTTCGGCGCGACGGCCTCCAAGCCCAAGGATTTTATCCTCTTTCAGAACCCTAAGACGGCGGTGCAAATCTCGGCTATCGACCGCTCGGAGCTCCAGCACGCGATGCAAAAAAAGATCGTCAAGGACGTTTCGGACTTCACCTCGCGGTGGCTCAAGACACTGTCGGCGGAAAAAAGGGTGGCGGAGAGGGCGGCGGATACGCCTGTAAAGAAATCTGAAGAAAAACCGGCGGACGATTCCACGGCTACGGTCGAATCGGTAATACCGGTGCCGGATACAACGGCAGGACCGGCGGAATAACCGGTTATTCGCACGCGCGGATCTGCAAACCCTCTATCTCCCACCGCGCCTTCGCCTCGACCGTGTCGGGTGCGGCAAAGAAGCGTTCCGGGGCCCTCCACGGAGACAGTTTTCCTGTTGTCAAGCGGTTGTCGCCGTTGTCGTCTATAAACCACATAAGCGTACCTTTAGACGCGGGGATTGAGTCGAAGGTGAACGTCCCTGATTTGTCGCTGACCGTGAACGTCTCCTTCTCCCCTCCCCTTGCGGTTACGAGCGGGCGGTAGACCCACTTGCGCTTGCCGGACGGCTCTAAACAGTCCGCGCCGCCCTGCAGACGGTAGCAGATACTGTCGGCGTGGACCGTTTTTACGGTGAAGGCGATGCTGTCGGCGGCGGATATGCCGCTTGAGTCCTTTACCGCCTGCACGGGGATCTCAAACCGGTACGTCTTAGACGGCAGAAGCCGCCTCGACGGCGCGAGGTACGCCGTGTCGGAGTACCCGCCGGAACCGGCCACGAAAAACGCCACGGAGTCCGCGGAAACGGTTTCTGCGGTGTTGATGCCGGTGGAGTCTGCCGTCACACTATCAATATCAACCGTATCAACCGCCGCAGCCCTGGCTTCGGCCGTATCAACGGCAGCATCCTCCCCCTTACCGGCCTTACCCCTCGCCGCACCCCTCTTTTTCTCCGTCTCCCTGACCTCCACCGCCATCACCATACTTAGGTTTACGCGCACGGGCTTCGTCCAGACCAGGCGGATCTCCGGCAAATGGCTGGACTGGGCCAACGGAAAGTGGCTCTTGAGTTTGGGCGGCACGGTGTCTGGACGCGCCCCATCGATGACGCGTTTGACCGCCGCGGTGTCGGTGTCGGCCGGGTAGAGGCGTACCGTCTGCTTGGCCTTGGTGACGGTAATGGCCCGTTCGAGCGACGTGAAGGCCGGGTCGCCCACGCGCATGCGGCCTATGCGGAACTGGTCGGTGAAGGCGACCACGCGGTACCGCCCCTCCTTCAGGTTCGAGAAACTGTACGCGCCGGCGGAGTCGGTGTAGGCGGCGTATCGTGGGGGGGTAAAATAGAGCGAGTCCTTCCATCCATCCCCGTAATCGGGGTAGAGCGCGACCCGGGGAATCGTCACTAACGGGCCGAGCGGGACGACCGCGCCCTCGAACCGGCCGCTGTCGAGCTCCGCGCCGGTCGAGAAAACCACGTTTACGGGGGCGGGGATTGAGTTGTTCCGCAGGTCCTTGAGGGACGTACCGACCACAAAATGGTAGGTCGTACTGTCTTTAAGCGGTTCCTTGGGGATGACGGTAATCCGGTTTTTGGCCGCTTTTACGCTGAATCCGCCCTGCAAGGGGGGGTAGACTGCCACCGCGCCGGACGCGCCGGCGGTGGTGATCCACTCCGAGAAAGTGAAGGTAACCCGGGTGCGCGGGTCGATGTTCGTCTGCCCTGCCACGGGCGCGGAGGCCGACAAAACGGGCGGTTCCTTGTCCTCCGGGCCGCCGCCGGGAGCACCCTGGCCGGCGCATGAGAGTAGCGCCGCGGCCAGCGCCGTAGCAGCGAGAATCGTAACAATATTTGTTTTCATCACTTACGCTTTGCCCTAATTTATATTATATAGTTCACAGGTCTACAGGATGATATAAAAATATATCATGCCCATTATCAATCGTTAATATATAGGAGAAGTTGCCGTGGATAAGCAATACAACCCATCAACCGTCGAAGAGCGCCTCTACGCCCACTGGATGGGGCAGGGGTACTTCCGTGCAGGCGAATCGTCCAAAAAGCCAAAGTACAGCATCGTCATCCCCCCGCCCAACGTTACGGGCGTACTCCACATGGGGCACGCGCTCAACAACACCATTCAAGACATCCTCATCCGCTACAAGCGCATGAAAGGCTCCGAGGTGATGTGGATGCCGGGCACCGACCACGCGGGCATTGCCACCCAGAACGTGGTGGAGCGCAGGCTTGCAAAAGAGAAAAAGAACCGGCACTCACTCGGGCGCGAGGCGTTCGTTAAGGAGGTGTGGAAATGGAAGGAAGAGTACCACGCCACCATCACCAACCAGCTGAAAAAATTGGGATCGTCCTGCGACTGGAGCCGCGAGCGGTTCACCATGGACGAGGGGCTGTCGCTGGCGGTCAGGAAAGTTTTTGTCAAGCTGTATAACGACGGGCTGATTTACAGGGGGAAATACATCATCAACTGGTGCCCGCGCTGCGAAACCGCGCTGTCGGACGAGGAGGCGGAACATAAAGAGTTAAACGGGAAACTGTATCACCTTCGTTATCCTTATGAGGATGGCAGCGGGCACGTTGTAGTTGCGACCACCCGGCCCGAAACGATGCTGGGGGATGTTGCAGTCGCGGTCAATCCGGCAGACGAGCGTTACCGCGATGTCAAGTCGAAAAAAATCAGCCTGCCGCTTACCGGAAGGATGATACCGTTTATTGAGGACGGGTTTGTTGACAGGGAGTTCGGGACAGGCGCGGTGAAAGTTACCCCCGCGCACGACCCGAATGACTTTGGGATGGGGCAGCGGCACAGCCTCGTGCCGATTATGGTGATGGACGGCAGCGGGAAGATGGCGGGGGACATCCCCGAAAAGTATAAGGGTATGGACCGGTTCGAGTGCCGCAAGGCAATCATTGCGGATTTGGAAGCGGCGGGCCTTGTTGAGAAAATCGAAGAGCACAAACACGCCGTAGGCCACTGTTACCGTTGCAGCACCGTCGTCGAGCCGTATTACTCCGACCAATGGTTCGTAAAGATGAAGCCGCTCGCCGAGCCGGCGCTCGCCGCGGCCGTCAATGACGAATTGCGTTTCTATCCCGCCCGCTACAGGAAGACGTACATTGACTGGATGGAAAACATCCGCGACTGGTGCATATCGCGCCAGATATGGTGGGGCCACCGCATCCCCGTGTGGTACTGCGGCTGCGGCGAGGTCATCGTTGCCGAAGACGCCCCCGGCAAATGCCCGAAATGCTCGGCGGCAAATTTAAGGCAGGACGAGGACGTGCTCGACACGTGGTTCTCGTCGTGGCTCTGGCCGTTCTCTACTATGGGCTGGCCGGAGGATAACGATTTCATCAAAAAATTCTTCCCTACCGACACGCTCGCCACGGCCCCGGAAATTCTGTTCTTCTGGGTAGCGCGGATGATCATGGCGAGTTACCGCTTTACCGGCAAACTCCCGTTCACCGACGTGATACTGCACGGCACGGTGCGCGACAAAACCGGGCGCAAGATGAGCAAGTCGCTCGGCAACACCATCGACCCGTTAGAAATCATCCGCGACTACGGGACGGATGCGTTGCGTTTCTCGATGATAATGATTACCGCGCAGGGTTCCGACGTGTTCCTCGGCAAAGACACGTTCGACATCGGCCGCAACTTCGCCAACAAACTGTGGAACGCGTCGCGCTTTCTTTTGGGGAACATCAAGGACGGCGCGGTCAAAGGCGCGCTGCCGCCACTTGAAAGGTTAAAAGCCGAGGATACGTGGATATTATCAAAATTGCAGCGCGTAATCAGGGACATGAACGCCTCTATCGGCACGTTCCGCTTCAACGAGGCGTGCCACACGATGTACGACTTCGCGTGGGGCGAGTTCTGCGACTGGTACATCGAGGCGAAGAAGGCCGATTTTTATCAGGAAGAGGACACGCAACTCAAATCCGACTCGCTGTCGCTGTGCGGGTACGTCCTCGCGTCGCTTTTAAAATTACTGCACCCGATAATGCCGTTCATCACCGAGGAAATCTGGAGCCATCTGCGGCAAAAGATGACTTTTGAAAACATCATCGACTCAGAATCAATCATGCTGGCGAAATACCCGGAACCGGAACCGTCGCTGATCAACGAATCTATGGAGAGCGATTTCGACCTGCTGAAAAGCTGCATCACCGCGCTGCGCACCATCCGCTCGGAAAACAACATCCCGCCGGATAAGACCGGTACCGCGGTAATCATCCCCGCCGGCAAGGCGGCATCAAGCTGGCTCGCGTCACAGACGGCGGTAATCAACACGTTCGCGCGCCTCTCGGAAACCGTCGTTGATGAAAACGCGCGGAAGCCGGGATTCGCCGGGTCGGCAGTCGTCCGCGGCAATCAAATATTTTTGAGCCTTGAGGGGCTGATTGACAAAAAGGTAGAGATCGACCGCCTGACAAAGGAAGTCGCGCGGCTGAAATCGATGGCCAACAATACAAAGGCGAAATTAGAGAGCGAAAACTTCGCCTCCCGCGCCCCCGCCGACGTAGTCGAAAAGGAACGCGAAAAGTATCAGGGCATCCTCGTAAACCTCGAGAAGACCGAGAAGGCCCTGAAAGATTTGCAATGACGGGTACGCAAATGGGTAATGCGCCCGCCCGGCAGGCGCATCCCAAAATCCTGATGGAACGTCCCCATCAGTACCCTGGCGTACCGTATTGGCTGGTTTGGCCCGCTATCAGCTCCGAGGCCGCGCTCCAGTTTTTGCCGAAGTTGTTTTCGGTGACGTCGTAGCGGTCGCGCGAGAGTTCTATCGACCGGTTGTTCGACGACGACAGCGCGGGCCAGCCGAGTGCGCTGTTGTTGCCGGCGCAGATCACCCTGTCGATCACCGGGCCGGTGCGGCCGCGCCGCAGCGTTATCCAGTTGCCGGTCGTACTGACCGGCAGGCCGCCGGTGGCCGAGGGGTGGATGTCTACGTGCGG
>WQRV01000101.1 GCA_009786575.1 Chitinispirillia bacterium
TCCCCGGTCGCCCGCAACGCATGGATTGCGTTATACGTTGAAATCAAACGCAATATCGTAATTCCGGCGGGCGATCGAGGACGATCGCCCCTACAAAACCGCATACCCATCACACCGCTAAACCCCAATTTACCGACCGCTATTAACCGTAATTTCCATTAAATCGGGAGTAGAGCCTATTTTCCTTGCCGCCGCGCGGTCTATGCCGCGTTTCAGGGTTTTCAGGAAAAACTCGCTGTCGGGCAGCTCGGAGCTTACCACTATCTGCACCGCCAGCGCCTTTTCCGGGGATGCACAAACACCGCCGCGGCGGGGTCATTGCTGCCTTACGCCGCGTCCGCTTTCACCCCTTTACTGGGGAGAAAGGACCAGGCGAAACCCCAAATCGGCGTTGCGAATATCCGGCGTGGTGCTGAGACGGTAGAAGACCCGGCAAAGCTGCGCATCGAAGAACCAACTGCCGCCGCGATTCACGCGGTGGGAGCCTGAAGCAGCGCCTCTGGGATTAGTCTCATTAGACGAGCTATACGTTCCATACCAGTCGCTCACCCACTCCCACACATTGCCGCTCATATCGTGAATACCAAGCTCATTAGGCTCCTTGCCGCCAACGGCATGGGTGCGGCGGCCGCTGTTGTCATCGTACCAGGCAACATCGTCAAGATGATTGCTCCCGGAATATATATACCCCCGGCTCCTCGTACCTCCCCGCGCCGCAAACTCCCACTCAGCTTCCGTCGGCAAGCGGTAACGCCTGCCGGTCATCGCGTTCAAACGTTCTATAAAATTCTGAACATCCATCCAGCTAACTCTCTCAACCGGCAAATCATCCCTCCAGCTACCCCCCCTATCAACCGGCAAATCCTCGTTAAAACCTGAGTGATTGCTGCCCATCACTTGTATCCACTGCCTCTGCGTCACTTCATACTTGCCAATGTAAAAATCGCCCACCGTAACGTTGCGCACCGGACTCTCGTTATTAAAACATCCGCTGTTGCGTTTGTGTACCCCGGAACATCCCATGCTGAACGTACCGCCCTGCACAAACACCATATCTATCCCAACATTGTCATCCCTGAAATCGGCGCGGGGCGCTGCCTCTGCCTGCCGCCTTTCCGTAACGGCGGCGAGGGGGGAAAGGGCCAGGCGAAACCCCAAACTGCTGCTGCGAATGTCCGGCGTGAAGAAGTCGAAACGGTGGGAGACCCGGCAAGCCCACGCACCGCTGCCCCGACTGCCGCCGCGAAACACGCGGTAGGAGCCAGAAGAAGCGCCAATAGGATTAGTCTCATTAGACACACTATACGTTCCATGCCAGTCGCTCACCAACTCCCACGCATTACCGCTCATATCATAAATGCCAAGCTCATTGGGCTCCTTGCCGCCAACGGCATGGTTACGGCTGCCGCTGTTACCATTGTACCTGGCAACATCGTCAATGTGATTACTCCCGGAATATATATACCCCCGGCTCCTCGTACCTCCCCGCGCCGCAAACTCCCACTCAGCCTCCGTCGGCAAACGGTAGCGCCTGCCGGTCATCGCGTTCAAACGTTCTATAAAATCATGAATATCCATCCAGTTGACATTATCAACAGGCAAATTATCGTCTTTCCAGCTTGAGGGGTTAACGCCCATCACCCGCACCCACTGCCTCTGCGTCACTTCATACTTGCCGATGTAAAAATCGCTGAGGGTAACGTTGCGCACCGGCCTCTCATCATCATCGCAATTATCATGCTCGCCCGTACATCCCATGCTGAACGTTCCGCCCTGCACAAACACCATGTCTATCCCGGCATTGTCATCTCTAAAATCGGCGCTGGGCGCTGCCTTCGCCTGCCGCCTTTCCGTAGCGGCGGCGAGGGCGCAAATGGACAGCAAAATTAAAACCGTTTTTTTCATTATAGCAAGGCTCCTTCACAAATCTGATTTCGTTACATAATCTCTTAATATCAATACCGCCATAAAATCAACCCCCGCCAAAAGTTAGCGCCAACGGGCGGAAGCTCCCGTCCCCTACGCCAGATACTCCGCCTCGGGATGATGCACGAATACCGCCACGGTTGAGTGTTCGGGCTGCATTTGGAAACCGTCGGTCAGGGTTATCCCCAGACGTTCTTCCACGCCCATAAACTCTATCAGCCGCGCCTGTTCCTCTAATCCCGGCAGGCCCGGGTAGCCGAAGCTGTACCGCCGCCCCGACCCCTGCGGGATGCCTAAGGCCCGGCGGATTTCGCCGGAGGCTTTGCCGGCCAGCGTCTCGACTAAACAGCTTCCCAGCGCGTTCAGATAGAAGCCGTCGCTGTACCGGTCCTGACCCTTCAGATACTCGCGGCACCGCTCGCTGAGAGAACCGCCTATGGTCACGGCTTGCGTGGAGATGATGTCGCCCTCGGGGCGGATGTAGCGCGCAAGGGAAAGGCCGCGCTTCGGCATTGTTGGGAATGTGAAAGACAGTACCTCGGTGCTGTTGTCGGACGGGTCGAGGAAGACTATCTCTTCGTTTTCGGAGATTACGGGGAAGAAGCCGTAGAACGCGCGGGCGTCTACCAAGCCGTCTTTGATTATCTCGGCGGACAGCCGCTCGAAGACCGGTTCGAACTCCTCCTTGCGCGCGCTCGTGTACGCGCCCTTTTCGAGGTTGCCGCCGCCCCACCATGCCTTGAACAGCTTTTCGCGGTCGAGGTTCGAGAGCAGCGCGCCCGCGTCCCACGTCAGCACCTCGCCGGTGCCGTAGAACGGTGGTTCTATGTAGTAATCGTATTTTAGTTCCTTGAGATTGGCGGACGCTGTTTTGGTGGATTGCGCCGGTTTCGCGCCCGCGCCGTCATCAGATTGCGGATGGGCGTTATTTGTTGATTCGCATTTATCAACCGATTTTATCCTGTCGAATATTTTTACTACGTCAAAAGCGTCGCGCGCGTAGTAGACGCCCGGGGCGAAGCCTGTGCCGTCGTCGAGTTTGGATATGCGCGCCGCGAAATCCTTGTTGACCGCCGCGCCGCCGATGACTATCGGCACGTCTATCCCCCGCTTCGCGAACTCCTTTACGCACTCGGCCATCTGCTGGCTTGTGGTTACGAGCAGCGCCGACAGCCCGACGAAGTCGGGCTTCTCACGGTGTACGGCCTCTACAATGGTATCAACCGCCACCTGTTTCCCCAAGTCAATCACGTCAAAACCCTGATTGCGCAGGATGGACGCGACTAAATTTTTGCCGATGTCGTGGACGTCGCCGTATACGGTGGCGATTATCATCTTGCCCTTAGACGCGCCGCTGCCGCCTTTGAGGTGCGGTTCGAGAACCGTTACGGCCTCTTTCATCACCTCGGCAGCCTGCAGGACGAACGGGAGTATCATCTCGCCGGCGGCCATCTTCTCCCCCACCTCCGACATTGCTGGCAGGAGGATGGTGTTCAGAATGTCGGATGCGGATTTATCCTTCAACAGCGTATCTATCAACCCCGGCAGATTGCGCTTGTCCCTGCCGACCACCGCGTTGCGCAAGAGGTCCGCGGGGGATTGATTCGCCGCGGCATCTTTATCAATACCGCCGGAGATTTTATTTGTTGCCGCCGCCTCTTTCTCAAAATGATCCACAAACCGCATCAGCGCGTCGTCGCGCCTGTTAAGCAGCAAATCATCACCCAGCTCGCGCACCGCCTTGTCATACGTATCAACATCATCCACGTGCATCGGATTGAATATCGCCGCGTCAAGCCCGGCCTCCACCGCGTAGTGCAGCATCAGGTTATTGAGTATCCTCCGCGCCTTGGGCTTCAGCCCGAAAGACACGTTGCTGACGCCCATCGCCGTCCTTACGTTGGGGAACTCTTTCTTTATAAGCCGCAGCGCTTCCAAGCTCTCAAGCGCCGCGTTGGCAGTTTCGGCGTCGCCGGTCGCGAGCGTGAATACGAGCGGGTCTATGTATATGTAGTGTTCGGGCAGGCAGTACTCGCCGCACGCCAATTTTATAAGCTCCCGCGCCACATCGAGCTTGCGCTTCGCGGTCGCGGCCATGCCCTTGCCGTCTATGGTGAGCGCGATTACGGGGCAGCCGAATTCGGCGGCCAGCGGCAAAACGGCCTTCGCCTTTTCGCCGCCGTGTTCGAGGTTGATGGAGTTGATGAGCGGCGAGCCGGGGCACTGTTTGAGCGCGGCCTCCATCACCGCCGGCTCCGTGGTGTCTATGCAGAACGGCACGTCTACCCTGTCCCTCAAAAACTTGACGACGTCCGTCATCATCTCGCCCTCGGATACCTGAAGCTCGTTCGCGGCTACGCATATGTCAATCAGGCTGCTCCTGCGGTCTATCTGCTCTTTGGCTACGTAGTAGAGTTCGTCGAAGTTGCGCGAGACTATGAACTCCTTTGTCTTTTTTGACCCCTGCGCGTTGAGCCGCTCGCCTATGATTATCGGCTTTGTTACGCATTCGAGGTCTATGCCGGATATACCTGTTGAGAGGAAGCACCCGCGTTTGCGGTCGCCCCTGTTTGCCACGCTGTGGCCGGTGAGCGCGGCGGAGAGCGCGCGTATGTGCTCGGGCGTGGTGCCGCAGCACCCGCCTACTACCGACACGCCCTTTTGCGCGGCGAACTTGCGCATCTTGCCGGCGAACTCCGCCGGTTCCATTTTGTAAACCGCCTTGCCGTTTACGTTGTGCGGCAGGCCGGCGTTTGGCAGCATGGATACGGGCAGCGTAGAGTGCACGAGCAGCTGGTCTATCCACGGGGCCATCTCGTCGGGGCCGCTGCTGCAGTTGAGGCCCACCACGTCGGCGCCCATCGCCTGCACCGCGCCGAGGAACGCGCGGATATCGCTGCCCAGAAGCATCTTGCCGCTGGCGTCCATTGTGGCCTGCACCTGCAAGGGGATGTGGCGGCCAAGCGCGCGGCACACGCGGCGGACTGCGAGTATCGCCGCGCGTACCTCCAACAAATCCTGCGACGTCTCTATCAGCAATATATCCGCCCCGCCGTCTGCCAGCCCATCAACCTGCTCAGTGAAAAATTCCACTAACCGGTCGAAGCCGACAGCCGACAACTCCTTATCGCTTGACGACGGGAGAAAACCCGTAGGGCCTATGGAGCCGCACACGAACCCCGGCCTGCCGGTGGCGGCCTTGTCTATGGCCTTGCGCGCAATCTCCGCCGCGGCCTTGTTGATTTCGTGAACGCGGTCCCCCAGCCCAAACTCCTCCAGCTTCGCCCGCGAGCCGCCGAACGTATTCGTCTCGAGCGCGTGCGCCCCGGCCTCCAGATACCTCATGTGGATGCCCTCTATAATATCGGGACGGCTGATGTTCAGGTACTCGCAGCACCCGTCGTGCCCGCCGAAATCGGACTTCGACGGCTCGGCTTTCTGAATCTCGGTACCCAGCGCGCCGTCGAATATAACCGGCTCGTGGCCGGCAATCATCTCCAAAAAAGTTTTTTTCATATTACAGTTATCTATCCTTTACTTGTCCTTAATATTTTGACGTTTCCACAAAAACACCTCAAGGCACAGCATAAGCCCCAGTATCACCCACAGCCAGTGGGACCAGATGTTGTTCGAGAGGTCGCCCACCTGCGCGAGGAACTCCCCCGATTCAAAATAATATATGCCGCCGGCGTTGTGCGCTTCGGGGCGGCGGAAAATCATCTCGCTCTCCGACGGGTGCGCCGACACCGCGATGGGCGCCGCCTCGCCCGACGACGATACGAGCGAATAAACGCCCGGCCTGTCGATGCGCACAAACGGCTGGCTCGCCCACGAGGCTACGAGCTTCCCGTCGCGGTCGTACAGCGTACCCGAGCGGCCTACGCCGAAAAACGGGTTTCTGGCGGCATACCCGGCGTACCAGACCTCTTCCCCCTGCCCCCGCCCGGCCAGCGCGCGGCGGCTCAGGCGGTCTATAAAGGGGACAAAAAATCCGGTCTCGCACAAATTATTCGCGGACGATACCCCTACCGGCGTGGATATTACGATAAGCCCCGCGCCGGACTGGTTGACAGACGACACAAGGGGCCGCGCGTTGCCAATCCTCGCGAGGACATCGCCGGGGACGGGGGCGATGTGGCGGTAAACGCGGGCGTTGCGGCTTGACGCGGCGGGAAAACCGCGCCACAGGGCGGTGTTGGTGTCGGAAAGCACAGGGTTCGCGCCCTGCTCTATCGTGTTGACGTTCAGCGCGGCCCGCGACAACCCGCTGCCGCGCAGGTACGCACGCCCAAAGTCATCCTCACGGTCGGGGTCGAGCGTGAGGATGATGCCCTTATCATTTCCGGCGGTGGATATGAACGACTCTAATATCCTCGAACGCCCGTTGAAATTGTTGACGATGACCAAATCCGCCGCGTTCAGATCCTCATAAGTCAAATCGCCGCCGTCCTTTTGGATGACGGGGTCCCAAAACGCCGGCCCCGCCGCCCGCAGCGCAGCGCCTATCACCCTGTTGCGCCGCGAATCGCCCACTATCAGCACCGAACGGCTTTTATCCGCCGATACCGTGAACAAATCCCTGTTATCAAACGGCAGCGGGTCGGACGCGTGCAAATCGACGCGCCCCCACGCCCCTGCCTTTACAGGCGGCATATCGAACGATACGACGACCGAATCGCCGGCGGGGCAATGAACGCTCCTCTGCCCCACCCGCAAATCGCCAACCGTCAATTCGACAAATGTAGTATCAAGCGCGGCCCCGTAAGCGCGCACGACAGCGGTATTGCCCCGCACCGATACGGAATAGTTATGCGGCTTGTGCGGCGCCGTTGATACGCATATCACCTTCTTGCCATTATCGGCAAATACCGGCAGCAAGGAATCAAACGCGTCAACCGTACCCCGCTGAAAATCGCTCAGCACAACAAACACCGCAGACGGCGCTGACGGCGACACGGCGATAAACGCGTTAACGGCCTCCTCAAGATTAACAGGCCCGTACCGCCCCGCAAAATCCACACGAGTTTCACTATTAGCCAATGATGCGGAAAACTGCATAAAACGCCCGCTCTCATGGTCGAACCGGTAATGCCCGACAGTTGACGGCAAGACGCTTGCCAGCGTATCAACAACATCCATGGCCCGCCGGCCCGAAGATTTCCCGCCGTCAACGTACTCCATGCTGACGGTGGGGTCAACCCACGCATATACAACGCTCTGCGGGTCGCGCAGCGCCACAAGCGGGTTGCTCTTATCGTGCAGCCCCGCGAAAATAAGTATCAGCGCTGCAACCAAAAGCAGCCGCGCCAGAAGCAGCAGCAAATCCACCAATTTTTTAACGCGGGACTGGCTGACCGCCGCGGACGGGAAGAAGCGCAGCGTGGAGATATTCATCTTCCGCACGACCCTGCGCCGGAAGAAGTGCAGCACCAGCACCGCGGCAAGAAACCCTAAAGCCCACAGAAAGGCCGGCTGGAAGAACGAGAGCGCGCTCAATAAAGCCGCCTCCTCTTTTCTATCACCGCAAGCAGCGACTTGTGGAACGGCTCGGCGGTGGTTACCACCTCAAAATCTATCTTCAGCTCGCGGCATATCGCGCTCAGCGCGGCGTGGTGCCCGGTGAACCCGCGGTTAAAGTAGTCCGACGCGGTCTGCGAGTCTATAGTAAGCTCCCGCCCCGTCTCCAGATCTTTGAAGCGGAAGTCCGTCTTCCCCCCAAAATCGAGCTCCATGGGGTCGGCCACGGCGAGCGCCAGAATGTCCTGCCGCTTGAACCGCAGGTGCCGCAGCCCCATAGCCACCGACTCGGGGTCGTCGAAGAAGTCCGAAATGACGATGCACAGCCCGCGCTTCTTCACCATAGCCGCCGCCGAGTTGATGACGTCCCCGCACCGCGTCTGATTCTCGGCCGTTGACGACTCCAAATAAGATATTATGTTCTTCAGCTGCAAATTCGTCGATTTGGGCGGCATGTACCAGCGCATCTCCTCGTCGAACGCCGCAAGCCCCACCGCGTCCTTCTGGCGCACGAGTATCCACGCGAAAGAGGCCGCCAGCGTGCGGGCATAGTCGAACTTGGTCATACCCCCAATGCCGCTCCCAAAGCCCATAGACGCGCTCTTATCGAGCAAAATATGCGCCGCGAGGTTGGTCTCGTCCTCATAAAGCCGCACTACGCTCTTGTCGGACTTGGCGTACTTCCGCCAGTCGATCTTCCGCGCCGGCTCCCCGGCCAGATAGGGCCGGTACTCCAGAAATTCCGACGAAAAACCGTGAAAAGGGCTCTTGTGCAGGCCGGCGATGGTCCCCTCAACAATCATCTTGGCCCGCAGCGTAAGGTTGCGGACGGGAGCCATGTGCTCGGGGTTGAGTACGGAGAACGAGTTCATAGCCTAAATATACATTATGGGGCAGGCAGTACCGCCCCGGAAAATATATCCAAGCGCCCGTCCCCACGGCGCCAAAATCCCCCTTCCGCCCATATTTTACCCCCGCCCTTGCTTTTGGGGCCGGAAATATTCTATATTGCTATTGAGGAGAGTGCGGCAGAATGCTTACTATGGAAGAAATCCGGGAAAAGGTCGTCCCCATCGCCGCGAGGTACGATGTGGCGCACGTAGACCTTTTCGGCTCGTACGCAAGCGGCAGCGCCACACCGGAGTCGGATGTTGACTTTTTGGTCGAATTTTCGCCCGCGGTACCGTCTATATTCAAAGTAATGGGATTTCAGGAGGAGTTAAGGCGCTCGCTCGGCCTTGATATTGATGTAATAACACTGCCCCTCGCAAGCCCTGAGCGCCTCGTTGTTAACAAAAAAGAGAGAATAGTATGATTAACCGCGATTCGGCGCAGCTGGAATGCATGAATAAGGAGGTTGAATTCATCATAGAAACAACTGCCGGCGTCTCAAAAGATGAATTTCTGAAAAATGAACTGCTGCAGCACGCTGTCTGCATGTCCATAATCACTATTGGAGAATGTGCAAATCATCTCTCCGAAGAATTTACAGAAAAACATACAGATATCCAGTGGATGCAGATAGTCGGAATTCGCAATATGACTGCGCACGGCTACCGAAGGCTGAATATGGAGCAAATCTGGGAAGCAATTATAACGGATGTCCCCCGCCTGCGGCAGTTCCTTTCGCAATTTGTTTGACCACTCCGAAAAAATCGCCAAATTGCCATTTGACACCCAACCCAAGGGCGGTTAACCCACCGCGAGCAGCGTTTGGCAATATTCCCTAAGCTTGGGAATACTCTCGGTAACAGTCCCGTGCAGTATCTCTACGCTGAATTTTCCGTAGTGGTGCGCGGCGATATTGCGCATCTTCTTGATACTCGCCCACGGAACCTGAGTGTTCGCCGCTAAAAACTCTTTTGAAAAATGCGTTGTCAGCTCGCCTATCTGAAGTACACACATGGATACCGCATTCTTATAAACAACATTCGACTTCAATGCATCCAAAGTATCACCAAACATTGCAACCGTCTGCCCGGTTTCGTCGCAATACCTTACAATACGCTCTAAAATGTGCTTGTCGCGGTCATTCAGCATACAGCAGTACCTCGTCTTTCGCTATCCGCTCAAGAAAACCCTCTTCCAGCGCGCAGGTGGTTAGCAGGTCTACCTTGGTTTTCAGCGACTCCTCCAAATCGCCGTACAGCTGCGCCAGCCTGAAATAATCCTTAATACGCCCGGCGTCAATCCGCAAGTCTACGTCGCTTCTGGCGCCTGCCCTGTTGCTGGCATACGAACCAAATAAATACACCCGCGCTACCCCGTACCGCTTCGCGATAGGAGCAACTTTCTGCCGAATTTCGTCGATAGTGTATAGAGGTTTCCGTTTCATATCCTTAGCATAAAATACATATTCCGGCATTCAAACGCAAGTATTGGAAAAAATATTCCGAAGCCACCGTTGGGCAGGATGGGGGCGGATGGACGGTTACGCTGGGGTTACTGTGTCTAAATACTCTTTTGCGGTCATTATTTTTATGCCGTTGTAGGCTTTAAGCACCAGCAAATCCTTGTCGCCGGTAATAATGCAATCCGCTTTGGCGGCGAGGGCACATTCCAGAATCTTGTCGTCTGCGGCATCCCTGCAAGCGCCCGCTGCCCTGTGCTGCGGGGAGACGCTGGCTTTCTGGCCATACTTTCTAATATCGGCAACCAGAGCCTCTTTGCGGTCTTCTTTGCCGTCAAATTTCGGCCTCTTAATCACACTCTCAATTTCGTCAATAATATCGCCGGTAATAAACAAGGTGTCGAACCCGTCGGCAACCCTGTCGAAAACAGCCCTCGGAAGCCCCCTCCAAAAGAATGCGGAAAGCAGGGTGTTAATGTCTAACACTATCCTCATATACTGCGAGACTTCTCTTCCCGATAAAGCCCTATCTCGTTTGCAAGGTCCTCTTCGGTAAATTGGGCCTTTTCCGCCCAGCCGTTCCAGTAGGCGCAGGTGCCCTCAAACTCCTTTTTGCGGACATAAGCCTCTATCACGCTGTTTATCAGCTCCTCACGCGAGGTCGCTTCGTCTTTTGCGAAATTGTCTACCTTCAGCAAAAGGTCGTCCCTGAACGGAATCGTTAGCGTCGTCATAAATAACCCTCCCCGAAATAATGTATATCCGTAATATAATTCATTTCAAGGGGAGCCGGAGGATTTTTTCGCTTTTCCGTGAAACCACCCCCCCATGCCCGGCCCACCCAACCCCAGGGCGGCCACGCAGGGCCGCCCCTACAGAGCGGTGGGCCCGCCCGCGATGATTGGATTTTCACAACCACCTATAAATTTTCACCGCCGTCCCCGCCGTCCTCGCCCTCACCATCCTCATCATCCCCACCCGCGCCGCGGCGGGCCCGGCGGGAATTTAGTAGCTTTATGTAGCGGTCTACCACCGGATTAAACGCATCCGCAAGCGCCTTAAACGCGGCCGCGCTGTCTGTAGACAGCAAGATGTGCGCCTCGCCTATCTCCACGATATTGTCGTAAATACCGTCGAGCTCCGCGCGCACCGCCTTTAGCGTGAACTCCTGCTTGCCCTCCGCAGTTTCCGCGTCGCGCTCCTTTATCAGCGCGTCGAACGCCTTGTTCAGCCTGCCTAACTCCGCCGCCCAGTCAAGCAAGCCCGCAGATTCGGTGTCCGACAGATATTTGTCGCCGTTTAGGTCTTGCAGGAGATTGTATATCGCCGACGTCTCCTCGCTCAGAGACTTCGCCGCCACGTTGCCGTAGGTGGCAAACAGTATCTTCAA
>WQRV01000102.1 GCA_009786575.1 Chitinispirillia bacterium
GAATTCTTCGGCGGCCGAGCTTTTAATGCAAGTGATTGCATGCTCCCGCCCGTGCCGCAAGGGGCCTCTTTTCCCCCGTATCATGGGATGGCGTCGGCTCAGTGAGGCGACAAAACATTATCCCATAGTCTTTTGACCTTGATTTTAGCTACGCTAAATTCCCATTTATCATCACGTCATATTCAAATGCCTATCAATCGTTTCAAGCAATACCTTCGGATCGAACGGTTTCATTATGTAGTCGCACGCGCCCATGCAGGAGGCGGTTGTCGGGATGTCGCTTCCCCGCTCGCTTGTCAGGAAGATGATAGGCGTATCGCGGTGCTCGGGGAAGTCGCGGATGATGGGGATGAGGTCTAACCCGCTCATGCCTGGCATTTTGTAGTCTAACAGGAAAAGGTCAGGCGTTATCTCGTTCAGGTACGATTTCAGCGCTTCGGGCTTGGGCAGCGTGTAAACCCTGTACTTGTCGCGCAGCGTGTAGTGGATCGTCCGCAGCATGCTGGGCACGTCGTCTATGGCGAGTATGCGCGGCCTTGGGTCGTCCTCGTCCGCGCCTTTCCGCTTGCCGGGGTTTAATATGCCCTCTATGGTCTCAATCAGCGCTTCTACGGCGAAGGGCTTGATCACGTAGGCGGCTGCACCGAGGCTTATGCTCTTGAGCACGCTGTCCTTGTCGTTTTGGGATGTCAGGAATATCACCGGTATTTTGGCGTACAGCTCGTTGGCCCGCAGCATTTTAATAGCCTCGTAGCCATTTACCCCCGGCATCTTGACGTCTAAGAGGATGAGGTCGGGCTTTACGTGGCCGAGTATGTCGAACATTACCATGACGGATTGCGCTGGGAAGATCGCGTAGTGGGCCTTGAGCCTGTCTCTGACCAGCAGCAGATCAAAGTTTACGTCGTCTACATATATAATTCTTTTGCGCGCGCCTTCCATAATGCCACCCCTCTTCTGTTAGATAACGTGTCAAGCTGATAACCTGAGAATGCCTCAATTTGTCAACTTGATAACTTGTCAACGATCTTGTCAAATTCCATTGTATCGAAACTGCTTTGCAGGAAGTCAACCAGTCCGTTGTCCGATTCGTATTCGTACTTATTTATTTCAGCCATCGCCTCGTCCATGGCGTCCATGTCGTAGACTTTGCAGGCGGCGCACAGTTTTGCCAGCGCCGCTTCGTCCGGCTTGTCCTTTTTCGGTTTCGTTTCCGTGGAAGCGCTTATGGTGGCTTCAAGCAGGGCCTCTACGTCCTTTACTAATTTCCACGCGGTTTCGAGGAACTCCGGGTTGCGCTCGCTCACGTAGGCGTAGTCGCCGGCGGCGGCCGCTTTTTCGAGGCCGTAGGCGGCTTCGGCGACTGCCGGGGCGAAGACCTCCCGGCTGATCCCTTTTATACCGTGGACCTTTACTTCGTAGTCGGGGAGCTTGTCGGCGCTTACGGTCTCTATCGCGCCGAGCATGGAGCGGACACTGGCCGCGTATGAGCGCAGTATCATTATGTAGGCGTCCGCGTCGCCGCCGTAGCGCTCGAGGCCCTCGGTGATATTCAGCCCGTCAACCTCTTTGCCCGCCAGCAGCGTTTCGGTTTTGGCGGAAGGCGCGTCGATGCCGTCGCCGTCGTCTTCGCCCGGCGCGAGCTCTTCTGTAAGGGTGCGCAGCGCGTTGAGGAACGCCGGGATCTCGGCGAGCATCATGTCGATGTTGTTCTCCTTAGCCAGCGTCTCTAACTTCTGGGCTGCCGCGGAAAGGTCCATCTTCCCCACGTACGCCAGCGCGGATTTCATTCCGTGCGTGTGGATGACGAATGTCTGTATGTCGTCTTCGCCGTACGGGGCGCCCTTTGTGACGAGCGCGTCTATCGCGGCTATGCTCTTCCGCGCGTCCTGCGCGAAGATCTTTACGAAGCGCGAGTTCATAGCCATCTGCTGCACGCGGTTGTTTGCGGCCTCTACCTTCTTTGTCTCCGCCTGCTGCCTTGCCTTTTCGCGCACCTCCGGCAACTGCTTGTCGCGTACCAGCTTGTTTAAGACGATGTTCAGCTGGCGGATGTCGACCGGCTTGGAGATGAAGTCGTCGAAGCCGTTCCCCAAAAACATCTCCGCCTGCCCGGCTACCGCGTTTGCCGTAAGCGCCACTATGGCGCCGTCGTAGCCGATGCCGCGCAGGATCTTCGTAGCCTCAATCCCGTCCATCTCCGGCATCATGTGGTCCATGAATATGATGTCGTAGGTTTTGCCGGCCTTGACCTTGTCTATGGCGGCGAACCCGCTCCCCGCCGATTCTATGCTCAGGTCGTAGGGCGCCATGAGCCCCTTGGCCACGTATATGTTCGTCTCCACGTCGTCCACGATCAGTATCTTGCCGTAGGGCATCGGCTCACGCGAGATCTGGACCCTCTTCATCTGCGACCTGCTGTTGGTGCGGAACTGGTGCAGGTTCTCGACCATGTCCTTGCCCAGCACCTCGGCGCCGACCCGGCCCTGCGGGATGCGCACGGTGAACTCCGACCCCTCGCCCGGCACGCTCTCGACGTACAGCTCGCCGCCCATCATGCGGATAAGGTTCCGCGTGATGCTCATGCCAAGCCCCGTGCCCTCGGTTGTGCGGTTGGCCTCCTTGTTGAACCGGGAGTACTCTTCAAAAAGCTTGCCTACCTGCTCCTTCGTCATGCCCTGCCCGGTATCGCTGACGCGGATGCACAGCAGTACCTCGCCCTTGTTTTCGGTATCCTGCGTGCTGACGGTGAGTCTGACCTTGCCCGATGCCGTGTACTTGAAGGCGTTGGAGAGCAGGTTGTTCAGTATTTGCTTGACCCGCAGCTCGTCGCCGGCCATGTTCGCGGGGATGTTCTCCTCAATGTTCAGCTCGAACTCTATCGGCTTGCTGCCGATCCGCATCATGTTGAGCTGCGCGGTATCGCTTATGAGGCTCGCTATCTCGTACTTATCGTTTGAAAGCTCCAGCTTGCCCGCCTCTATCTTGGACAGGTCGAGGATGTCGTTTATGATGCTCAGCAGCAAATCGCCCGACGAGTAGACCCGCTCAAGCGCCTCCCGCACCGGCAGGGGGAGCGTGTCGTTCTGGAGCTGTATCTCGGTTATGCCCAGAATGGCGTTCATGGGCGTGCGGATCTCGTGGCTCATCGTGCTCAGGAATGAACTCTTGGCCCTGTTGGCGAGCTCGGCCTCCTCCTTGAGCGCCCGGATCTTCTCAAACGGCTTCTTGATGAAGTTCGAGGCGATTATTGCGGCGACAATATTAAGGATGATACTGACAAAGCCGACCACCAGAAGCCCGTTGCCGGTATCCTTAATAGGGTTCTCCGGCCGCGGCGCTACGACGCCGAGGCTCCAGCCGGCACTAGATCTCGAAACCGGCCTGTACGAACACGTCCGCTGAACGCCGGCGACCGAATAGTACCCTATCCCGGACATGCCCTGCGTCATGAGCGTTACCGTAGCGGCCAGCTCCGTGTACGCCGGATCCTCCTTAGCGGCAAGGATATAGTTGAAACGCTCCCGCACCCAGTGCTCCCGCGGGTTGGCGATAGCGTACCCCTCAATATCGCTCATGAATATGTGCCCCGTCTGCCAGATAACAAATGTGGAGAGGGCCTCGCGGAAGTACATCCCGGGAAGCGTGGCGACGAGGATTTTGTCCCCCTCGACCGGAACCGACACGTAAAATACCAGCCCGCTGCCCGCCGGGTAGGTCGAGGAGACGATCTTCTCCCCCCTATACGCCCGCTTGACGTACTTGTCGTCCGCCACCCCGGCGATTGCCGGCGTCTCACCCCCGGTGGCCACAATCCACCCGTCGGAGTCAAAAACCGCCATCCCTATAAATTTATTGGAAGAACCGACCTGCTGAGCCAAAACCTCCGGCCACTTATCTTCCCCCGGGGCCGACTTCAGCTCTCTGGCCGCCATGCTGGCCTTCAGCTTCAGAACCTCAATCTCGTTGGCGATGAAATGGTCCGCGATGTCGGCTATCACCGCCAGGTCCGTCTCAAGGGATATGCTGATGTTCCTCTCCACAAACCCTATCCCAACCAGCACGCTGAACAGTATTATGAGCATGTTGGTAAGCACTATTACTAATATTGCCCGTATACGAATACCCATCAATAACCCCGCCTTCGCACGAAAAAGTACGCCAGCTCCCATTTTCGATAATCCTACCATATTATAGTATACCAAATAGCCGAAAATCAAAAAATGATGATTTTTTAATAATACGGGGCTGCGCCCTCGTAAACACCCGGCAAAGCCGGGTGTCAAGTACGAATACATCCTCGAGATCAAATATGCCAAAACAAACGCGGCAGAGCCGGAAATCGCCGCAAAGTCCGCCGGGGCCGAAGCGCAGATCCAAAAGTGCAAAATTTCGGTATTTTCTGCGGGGCATTGCAAAAAAACGCCTTGGAGGCGGCGGGGATGTATTATATTATGGATCGATGGGATTGCCCAAAAGGGCAAATTACCTGGGGGTATGGTTAGGCTATTTGCGGGGTTGGGTGGGCGGATATGGACACAATCGACAAACTGAAGCTGCTTAGCGACGCGTCGCAGTACGATCTTGCCTGCGCGTGCGGTACGCGCGGGGGGCCGGATCACCGGGTGCGGGGGGATGACGGGTCGTGGCTGTACCCCGTGTCGATGCCCGGCGGGGGGTATTCGATCATGCTCAAGACGCTGGTGTCCAATGTTTGCAGCAACGATTGCGGGTACTGCCCGTTTCGGGAGTCGCAGGATGTCCGCCGGTGTACCATTGGGGCCGACGAGATGGCGAAGCTGTTTATGGATTATGTGCGCCGCCGGAAACTGATAGGGATATTCCTCAGCAGCGGGGTGGTGGGTACGCCTGACAATACGATGGACCTGATCAACGGGACGGCGGAGATACTGCGGCGGAAGTACGCGTACCGCGGGTACATCCACCTGAAAGTGATCCCCGGCGCGAGCGACGCGGCGATTGACCATGCGGTATCCTTAGCCAACGCGGTGTCGGTCAACATAGAGGTCCCCGGCGAGAAGCATTTTACGGCGCTGTCTCAGAAGAAGGATTTTTTGAAGGACATCATCGCGCCGATGCGCCGCATATCGCAGCTTACCGACAGGGGTATGAGGTACCAGCGCGTGCGGCAGACTACGCAATTCATCGTTGGGGCGGCTGATGAGAGCGACGCGGAGATCGTCAAGTACACGTCGGGGCTTTACCGGAAGCTGAAATTGGGCAGGGTATACTTTTCGGCGTACCAGCGGGGCTTGGGCAATCCGGCTATCCCCGGGGAGCGGCACGTTGAGGTTCCCGCGGCCGGCGGGTTCGTCCGCGAGCACCGGCTTTATCAGGTCGATTTTCTCTTTCGTCAATATGGGTTTTGCGAGGACGACATAGCGTTTGACGGGCAGGGGCGTCTCTTTACCGACCGTGACCCGAAGCTCGTGTGGGCCGAGAGTCATCCCGAGAGGTTCCCGGTAGACGTTAACCGGGCCGATTTGACGACGCTTCTGAAGGTGCCGGGCATCGGCCCGCTTACGGCGAAGCGCATAGTCAGGATGCGTAAGGGCGGGGCTCGTATATCGTCGGCCGACGGCCTGCCGCTCAAGGGCAAGCGCCTTGCGCAGGCGAGGCAATATTTAAAGTATTGATAAACATTGACACCAACGCCCGTATTGATGTATATTATGCAGATAGCCCGGGCTCGCACACGGCAGCCGTGATGCCGCCGGACGGTACAGGCGCAATATTTAACCGGGTTATCAATATCATAACCGTATCAAGACCGGAAAAATATGGCGCACACGGATAACATCAACCCGAACCCGGATCCGATAGGCCTTGAGGGGCGTCTCCTCGACGACCTGATGGCGCAGAGCCCGTCCATGAAGAAGGTGCTGCGCGTGGCGATGAAGATCGCGCCGACCTCCTCCACGGTGCTCATCGGCGGGGAGAGCGGGACCGGCAAGGAGTTTTTTGCGCGTATCATCCACCGCCACTCGCTGTGCGGCGGGGGGCGTTTTATAGCCGTGAACTGCGGCGCGGTGCCCGAGGCGCTCTTCGAGAGCGAGTTCTTCGGCCACAAGAAGGGGTCGTTTACGGGGGCCGACAGGGACAAGGCGGGGCTGATTGAGGAGGCGCACGGGGGCACGCTGTTTTTAGACGAGGTGGGTGAGCTGTCGCCGCCGGCGCAGGTGAAGCTTTTGCGCTTTTTGCAGGAGCGCATGTTCCGCAGTGTGGGCGACACGGCTCTGCGGGCCGTGGACGTGCGGGTTATAGCGGCGACCAACAAGGATTTGCAGAAGATGATGGAGCGCGGGGCGTTCCGCGAGGACCTCTTCTTCCGGCTGAACGTATTCCACATCAGCCTGCCGCCGCTGCGGGAGCGCAAGGAGACGATACCGGCGCTTGTGGGCCTGTTCGCGCACCGCTACAATCAGGCGTTCGGCAAGAGCGTGTCGCGGTTCTCGAAGGCCGCGGAGAGCGTGCTTGAGGCCTACGAGTACCCGGGGAACATAAGGGAGCTCGAGAACATCATCGAGCACGCGGTGGTGATGGCGGAGGGCGACGAGATAACGGAGCGCGACCTGCCGGAGTTCATGTTCCGCAACAGGCTGCTTTTGCCGGGCCCGGCCCTGCCGGACGGTACGGGCAGGCCGGAGGGCGACAGGGTTGCCACGCTTGCCGAGGTAGAGTGCGGGCATATAAAATTTGTGCTGGGGCTTACGGGCCACAATTACACGGAGGCCGCAAAGAAGCTGGGCATATCCCGGTCTACGCTGTGGCGCAAGATTAAGGAGTATGGTATAAATGAAGAGCCATGAGCTGCAGATACGCATCTATTACGAGGACACCGACTGCGGGGGCGTAGTGTACCACGCCAACTACCTGCGCTATATGGAGCGCGGGCGCACGGAGTTTGCGCGGAGCCTCGGCATCGACCTCGCGGCCTATCAGGACCAGGGCCTCGTCTTCGCCGTTGTGGACGCGTCTATCAAATACAGGCGGTCGGCGTATTATAATGATATGCTGACTGTGGTAACATCCGTTAAGGAGATAGCCTCGGCGTCTATGACTTTTTCTTACGAGATAAAGCGCGGCGATGCGCTCCTTGCCGAGGGCGAGGTCAAGATCGCCTGTGTCAAATTGGGCAGCGGCATGCCTACGCGGATGCCGGCCGGTATGGTTGAGGCGCTGAAGGCATAGCTGCGAATATGGGAAAACGCCATACAGTCGAAAAGGTATCGACGCTCGTATTTTTGGTTTTGGCCGTAGCGCTGCTCGCGGGCTTTATACCCGTGCGCCTTGGGATGCTGAACGGCATAGCCGAAAACATTATGAAAGATTCGGGCGCCGACAGCGTGTCGGTGGGCGGCGTTACGGTAACGCTGTGGACGGGTATTCGGGTGCACGGCCTTAAGGCCTACAAGAGGATAAGCGCCGCTGAGGGTTACAGCGTGAGCGCGCACCGGGTAGACGTCTCGGTCAACCTGTTACGTTTTGGCGCGCGGCTGCTCGCCCGGCCTAAGGACAGGGGGTACTACAATACCGGCACCCGGGATATTTTCCGCGATGTGTATAAGGAGCCGCTTGGGTTCATTGGGGACATCCGCCTCATCCACGCGCTCAGGAAGGTAACGCTGAGCGGGGCGGGGATCACTTTTTTCCAAAATGACAAGCCGGGGATATACGCCGAAGGGGTGTCGGCGAGCGTTACCCGCCGGGTCAAGGCGCAGAGGGCGTTTCTCGCAAACTCCGGCACGGTCGTACTGGGCAAGAAGTACCGGCAGAGGGTAACGCTCGGCGGGGACATCAGCGTAAGGGAGGCGTTTGTCCCGTCTTTAGCCAAAGTCGAGAACTTTCATATAAAGATGCGGACGAACGGCGACAGGCTTGACCTTACGGACGGGCACGGTGTGGTATTCGGCGGGCGGATCGGCGCGGACTTCTCCATGGACCTTCGGGACTCGCGCATACTGAGCGGCAGCGCGCACGTCAAAGGGCTTGATCTCGACAAATTCTGCAAGGGGACCGCCTTTGCCCCCGGCCACATGTCAGGCAAGGTAAACGCCGGCGCGGTGATTGCGGGGGAGTCGGCGGCGCACATAGACTCCATAAAGGCCCTGGGGAGCCTCGGCGTAACCCGTCTGGCGGTTGAGGGCATCGCGCTGCAGAAGGCGCCGGCCGTCAGCCAGGTGCTGGGGGATGTGCGGCAGCTGCACTTTTCGGAGGTTAAGGGCGAATTCACGGTCGCCGGCGGCCGGGCCAGTTTCAACGATCTGGCGGGCGCCGGGGAGGTGCTGAATTTCACGTCCGCCGGCTGGGTGGGTTTGGACGGCAAGCTTTTATGCGACCTTAACGGCGAGTTCAGCCCGCGGTTCACCGCCGGCATGGCGAAGATCATCAGGAACGGCCTCGACCGGACGGAGGCGGGCGGGGGCCGCTTCAAGTGCAGGATCACCGGGACGTTCGGCCGCCCGCGCGTAGAGATCGACCGGAGCGTCTACAGCCGGGCTATCCGCAACATATTCAAGTAATCGGCACAAAATTACCACTTTAGCCCGCCCGTGATATATATTGTATACCTGTATGTATACCAATACGTAACCAAAAAGGCGAATAAATATATGAGCAACCGGAGCGACATTACCCAGTCGGTAAGCCCCATCTTCTGCGGCAAGGTGGAGATCCCGCCCCCCGTTTCGAGCTATTACGGCGTAAATACGTTTGGCGAGGACACGATGCGCAGCATGGTATCGGATGAGACATTTGCGGCGTTCAAGACGTGGCAGGAGGGCGGCGCGGTCATCAGCGCGGAGCAGGCCGACGACATCGCCTCGGCCATGAAAGCATGGGCCGTAGAGCGCGGCGCGGTAACCTACTGCCACTGGTTCCAGCCCATGACCGGGCTTACGGCGGAGAAGCACGACGGTTTCATCAGTATAGATAAGGATAAAGGCCGCGTTATCGAAAAGTTTACCGGCAACAAACTCATCCTCGGTGAGCCCGACGCCTCATCCTTCCCGTCCGGCGGGATACGGGCCACGTTCGAGGCCAGGGGCTACACCGCGTGGGACCCGTCGTCGCCGGCGTTCATTACCGAGGTTGCTCTGGGGAAAACGCTCTGCATCCCGTCTATCTTCATATCATACACGGGTGATGCTCTGGATAAGAAGCTGCCACTGCTGCGCAGCGACGCGGCGATAAGCAAGGCAGCGGTCGAGCTGTTGAAAATCTTTGGGCATAAAACGAAACAGGTCTACTCTACCTGCGGCATCGAGCAGGAGTATTTCCTTATTGACAACGGCTGGTACAAGAAGCGGCCCGATTTAATGCTGACCGGGCGTACGCTGACAGGCGCGCCGTCGCCAAAGGGGCAGCAGCTGGAAGATCAATACTTCGGGTCTGTCAAGGAGCGGGTGCTGAACTACATGCACGACGTCTGCACCGAGGCGTTCAAGCTCGGCATCCCCGTTGCTACGCGGCATAACGAGGTCGCGCCGAATCAATACGAATTCGCGCCTGTATTTGAGAGGTCGAATCTGGCGGCGGATAACAATTTGCTGCTGATGGACGTGATGAAGAGGACCGCGTTACGCCATAATCTTGCCTGCCTGCTCCATGAAAAACCGTTCGCGGGCGTCAACGGCAGCGGGAAGCACGTCAACTGGTCGCTGGCTGACGACAAGGGGACCAATTTATTGAACCCCGGCGATACGCCCGAAGATAACCTGCTCTTTTTGACGGTGCTCGTTTCGGTCGTCCACGCGATGTATAAACACAGTAATCTGTTGCGGGCCGCAGCGGCATCGGCCGGCAATGAGAAGCGATTGGGAGCGAACGAGGCCCCGCCGGCCATTATGAGCGTGTTCCTCGGCGAGCAGCTTTCGAAGATCATAGGCATGATCGAAAGCGGGAAGATGGAGAAGGGGAAGAAGCAGGATTTTGTTGACCTCGGCGTAAGCCTACTGCCCAAGTTCATGCGCGACACTACCGACCGCAACCGCACGTCGCCGTTTGCGTTTACCGGCACAAAGTTTGAGTTCCGCGCGCTCGGCAGCTCAATGAACGTATCAACGGCGGTGACGGTGATCAACACCATCGTGGCCGATTCGATGACGGAGATAGGCGGGAAGATCAACAAAGAGCTTAAAAACTGCAAAGATGGCAAGAGTACCGGGGATGACATGATAGCGGCTGTCCTCAAGGTGCTCGGCGGCGTTATCAAGGAGTCCAAACCGATCCTCTTCGAGGGCAACAACTACTCGGACGACTGGGTTGGCGAGGCGAAGAAGCGCGGGCTTCAAAACGCCGCGTCGTCGGTCGAAGCCTTTAAATCATTCATCACAAAGGAATCGATCGGCCTCTTCGAGCGCCACAAGGTCTTTACGAAGGTAGAGCTTCTCGCGCGCTACAACATCTGGCTTGACAAGTACGAAAAGACGCTCGACATAGAGGCCCGCACGCTTACGGATATGGTCAGCACGCAGATCCTGCCCACCGCATACGAGTACCAGAGCGATATAGCGAGCGGTTTGGAGGTACTGCGGGTGCTGTCGGACGATATGACTATCGACATGGTGGAGGGCGCGCTCGAAGACCGCAAGGAGGTATTCGAAACGCTGACGGCGGACATCTACTACATCCGCAAGAACCAAAAGGAGCTTGGCGCGCTGATGAAGAAGGCGCACGGCATGGAGCCGGAGGAGAAGGCGGCTTTCTTTTTCACCGCCATCCAGCCCCACATGAACCACATCCGCCGGCACGTGGATGCGCTCGAAAGCTCAATGCCCGACGAGCTCTGGCCGCTGCCCAAGTACCGGGAGATGTTGTTTATAATGTAAAAAAATTTGATTTTGACTTTAATAAATTATTATCTTATATCTGTAGCACGGCAGCGCACCCGCAAAAGGAAGAATATCGGGTGCGCAACTCCGGTCGTCTGAAAAAATGACGGCGAATCTCACGGTTGAAAACGGCGGCCCCCAAGTTTGCGGGGAGCAACTCCGGCCATCACGGTTGGCAATAACCGCTGACGGC
>WQRV01000103.1 GCA_009786575.1 Chitinispirillia bacterium
GTCAAAATCACCAATAATCCGGGTTTTGATAACGATAATGCCCGTAGGGGCGACCGTCCCCGGTCGCCCGCCAACGCATGGATTGCGTTATACGTTGAAATAAAACGCAATATCGTAATTCCGGCACGGGCGACCGGGGGACCGATCGCCCCTACAAAACCGTATATCCATTTCACCGACAAACCCCAATTTATTGTTGTAATAGATGATAAAAAACCGCATATCCGTCACACCGCCAAACCCCAATTGACCCGCCCACAAAATATCACAATACCCCCCCGCGCGGATATTATATTGTATTGTAACGATATTCGGCGGCATTATAATATCACAGGGAGGTAGGATTTTGTCAACCAAAAAGGATGGTAAGGTCACGGCCGGGCTGAGCCTTGAGCGCCACCGCGCGCGGCGCCTCTCCGTTGTGTCGTCTCTGATTATAGTGGCGCTTTTGGTCGTTATACCGCTTATTACCGTGTACCTGCTCACCAAGTCCTACGACCGGCAGGTGCGGGCCGACGTGAGCCAGATGTCGGCCTCAATACGGCACACGGTGCGCACCTTCATAGACGGCGCTTACGGCTTGAGCTACGAGCTGGCGGCCAACCCCGCTATCCTGACCATGGACGGCGCGGTGCAGGCGCCCATCCTCGCCGGGGCGGCGAAGCGCAACGACTACCTTGAGCTCCTCTACATTCAGGGGTTAGACGGCATGCAAACGGCGCGGTCAACCGGGACGCTCGGCAACCGCGGCAACCGGTGGTGGTTCACCAAAATGCTTACGGAGCGCGAGCCCTTCGTCTCGCCGTCGTACTACTCGGTGGGGACCAAGATGCCCTGCGCGTCGGTGTTCATCCCCATGTACCGCGACGGCACGTTCACCGGCGTCTTCGGGGCCGACATCAAGTTAGAGTACATACAGAAGCTCGTCGAGCAGTTCGCCTACCACGAGGGCGGGCGCCACTCGTTCATAATAGACGGCGGCGGCAACGTCGTAGCCCACCACGACGACACCTACATCACCACGCTCACCAACTACAAGACCCTCACCCGCACCATCTCCCAAAAGGACGCCGCCGGCAGCGTAGTGATGGACACGCTGGGCAATGTGGCCACCGTGGAGGAGGCGTTCCCCGTCTCGGCGGGCTACAAGGCCGTGCTTGAGGCGGTCATGGCCGGCGAGAGCGGGTTAGAGATCGTTGAGGACGGCGGCAAGACCTACTACGTGAGCTACGAGCCCATCACCATGCCCGGCGAGTCCGGCTCGTGGGCCGTCTTAACGCTTTTGGACCGGGACATCGCGATGGGCGCGGTCACGACGCTCGTCACCGCCGTGATCGCCATCATATCGCTGATATTCTTAGTCTTCATCGCGGCGATCCTCGGGTTCTTCAAGGCGCTGCGGCGCACGCTCGAATCCCTCCAAGACGCCAAGCAGGAGGCGGAAGGGGCCAACAGGGGCAAGAGCTACTTCCTCGCCACGGTGTCGCACGAGATCCGCACGCCCATGAACGCGATCATCGGGATCGCGCAGATCGAGCTGCAGGAGAAGAACCTGCCCGACAGGTACGCGACCGCGCTCGAAAAAATCCTCACCTCCGGCAACAACATGCTCGGCATCATCAACGACATCTTAGACATGTCGAAGATCGAAACGGGGAAGATGGAGCTCTACACGGCGGAATACGACACGCCGAGCCTGATAAACGACGCGGTGCAGCTGAACATAGTGCGCATAGGGTCTAAGCCCATAAAATTCACGCTTGACATCTGCGACGACCTGCCGTCGAGGCTCCACGGCGACGAGCTGAGGCTCAAGCAGGTGCTCAACAACGTGCTCTCCAACGCGTTCAAGTACACAAACGCCGGGCGCGTGAATCTGACAATCCGCCACTCGGTCTCAGGCAGCGAGGTAACCCTGCTGTTTGAGATAGCGGATTCGGGCCAGGGCATGAGGCCGGAGGACCGCGAGCGCCTCTTCTCCGAATACCAGCGCTTCAACACCCACGCCAACCGCGGCACCGAGGGGACGGGGCTCGGCCTCAGCATCACCAAGCGGATCGTGGAGCTGATGGGCGGCTCTATCACCGTAGAGAGCGAATACGGCAAGGGCAGCACATTTAGAATAACAGTCAAGCAGAAAGCCGTCGAGTGCCCCCCCATCGGCACGGAACTGGCGGACCACCTGCGCACGTTCACCTTCACCGGCGACAGGCAGGCCGCGAAGCAGAACATCCTGCGCGAACCAATGCCATACGGCAGCGTTCTGGTAGTAGACGACGTAGATACGAACCTCTACGTGGCGGTTGGGCTGCTAACGCCGTACCAGCTGAAAATTGACACTGCGGAAAGCGGGTTCGCGGCGGTAAGGAAGGCGGAGAGCGGCAACACCTACGACGTAATCTTCATGGACTACATGATGCCGGGGATGGACGGCATAGAGGCGACCCGGCAGATCCGCGCGCTCGGGTACAGGGGCGTAATAGTAGCGCTCACGGCAAACGCGCTCGTCGGCAACGAAGAGATGTTCGCGCGCAACGGCTTCGACGGCTTCATCTCCAAGCCGATAGACATCCGCTACCTGAACAACACGCTAAACAAGTTCGTCCGCGACAGGCACCCCGAGGAGGCCGGCAAGTGGATGCCGGCAACAGAGGCCGGCGCGCAGCAAACAAAAACCATCGACCCGCGCCTCGCCAAAATATTCTGCGGCGACGCGAAGACGTCAATAGGGATATTGCGCGAATCGCTCTCCGCTGGCGACATCAAGCTCTTCACAATCAAGGCCCACGCCATGAAATCCGCACTGGCAAACGTCAGCGAGCCGGATGCGTCGCTCAAAGCGGCCGCGCTGGAAAAAGCCGGGCAGAGCGGAGACGCGGAATACATCAGCGCCAACTTGGAAAAGTTCATTGCCGAGGTAGAAAATATTATAAATAGATTAAGCCCTGATGACAATAACGGGGACGATGCCGGCATCACCGGGGACAACGCGCTTTTGGCGGAACAGTTACAGATAGCGGCGTCGGCCTGCGACAACTGCGACGCCAGGACCGCCTTCGCCGCCTTAGACAAATTAGACGCGCAGCGCTGGATGCCGCAGACCGCCTCCGCCTTAGAGAAAATCCGCCACGCGCTGCTCTTGTACAGCGATTTCGAAGACGCAGCGGAACAGGCGCGCGCCCTTTTGAAGGAGCGGGGAATTGAGAATTAAAAAAAATTGACACGCGAAACGGCCGGGAATGTATATTTATGTATATATTTTAACACCTGTAAGGCTTTTAAGAAGCCAAAAAAGCCTGAAAACAGCAGAATGTTTGATTTACATACCCGGCAACAATGGGCATCATCGCAACAAATTTTCATTTGTCATACATCCCCCGTCACCCCATCATCCACCGCCGGTCCGATGTTCCCGATACCCCGCGTATGGCCAGGTCGAAGTCGTCCGGGTTGGAGGCGCTCTGCCTCGCTATGTCGAGCGATATCAGTTCGTCATTGTATAACTGCAGCAGCGACTGGTCGAACGACTGCGACCCGTACTGCGTGTGGCCTTCGCTGATCGCCGGCATTATCAGGTGGCTTTTTTCCGGGTTGAGGATGTATTCGGATATTGCCGCGTTGTTGATTAGTATCTCGGCTGCCGGTATGCGCCCCTGCCCGTCTTTGCGCGGCAGCAGGCGCAGCGACACTATGGCTACCAGCACGTTCGAGAGCACTAAGCGGATCTGGTCGTGCTGGTGCGGCGGGAAGAAGGAGATGATGCGCGTGATGGTTTCCGTTGTGTTCATGGTGTGCAGCGTGCTCATGACCAAGTGCCCGGTGTCGGCGGCACTCATGGCGGTTTCGATGGTTTCGCAGTCGCGCATTTCGCCGATGAGTATGATGTCGGGGTCCTGGCGGAACGAGGCGCGCAGGGCGGCCTGAAACGACGGCGCGTCGGTGCCTATTTCGCGCTGGGCGATGATGCTGCGCTTGTCGCGGTGCAGGAACTCTATGGGGTCTTCGATGGTGACGATGTTCGACGACACGTTGGTGTTGATGTGGTCGATCATAGACGCGAGCAGCGTGGATTTGCCGCTGCCGGTGGTACCCGTTACAAGTATCATGCCGCGCTTTTTCATGGCGATGTCCATGATTACGCTTGGCAGCGCGAGGCCGGAGAAGTTGGGTATGTCTACCCTTATGGCGCGTATGGCCATTGCGGGCGTGCCGCGCTGGCGGAAGGCGTTGACCCTGAAGCGCCCCACGCCGGGCAGCCCGGTCGCGAAGTCTATCTCGCCGTCGCGCAGGTACTTCTGGTACTGCTCCGGTTTCAGCATGGAGCGCAGCATCGCGTCCATGTTTTCGAAGCTGATGGGCTCCTGCCCAACCTTGAACAGTTCGCCGTTTATCCGCATGATGGGCAGCACCCCGCAGCGCAGGTGCAGGTCCGAGGAGTTCTTGTCCATCATGGCCTTGAGCAACGCCTGAATGTTGGTCATACCGGCAGTTCCGTCAACTTTCTGGTTGAGTGTGTGAGGATTTCGGCCCCGTCTTTTTTCAGCAGGGCCATATCTTCTATCCTTACGCCGCCCACGTTTGGGATGTATATTCCCGGTTCGATGGTGACGACGCAGTTTTTCGGCATAGGCGCGTTGTTTATTTTGTTCACGCGCGGTTTTTCGTGTATACGCAGGCCCACTCCGTGGCCGGTCCCGTGGCCGAAGAGTTTGCCGTACCCGCCCTCTTCTATTATTGACCGCGCCACGCTGTCGAGGGCGTTTCCGCGCATCCCGGCGCGCGCGGCTTTGCAGGCGGCCCGCTGCGCGCGCAGTACCGTGCCGTATATTTCGCGCTGCTCAACGGATGCCGGCCCGAATACGAACGTGCGCGTCATGTCGGAGCGGAAGCCGTTTACGGTGCACCCGAAGTCTATCAGTATGAAATCGCCCCTGCGGAGTTTCCGGCTGCCGGGGTGCCCGTGCGGGAGCGCGCTGCGTTCGCCGAAGAGGGCGATGGTGTCGAACGCCGGTTTTTCGGAGCCGAGGGCCGCGCAGATATTTTCGAGCGCGCGCGCGAGCCAGGTTTCGGTTATGTTTTTTTTGATTAACGGCAAGAGTTTTTTGAGCGCCTTGTCTCCTATTGCCGCGGCGGCTTTCATGGAGGCGATTTCGCTGTCTGATTTGGATACGGAGATGTTTGCTATGCCGCTTGACAGGTGGATAAACTTTGCTTTCGGCAGGACTTTCGACAGCTCGCGGTACTGGTCGAGCGTTACGGTGTCTGATTGTATGCCGATTGCCGCCCTGCCTTCGATGTGCGGTTTCAGGAACTTGAAGTTTGACTCTTCTATCAGCGAGAACTTCCATTTGCGGTTTGCGGCGCAGAACTCCCGCGCGGTTTCCATGTAGCGGAAGTCGGTGAACAGGCCGAGGCTTTGGGGCGTTATGAGGAGCGTGGCGTTCGACGCGCGGAACCCGCTTATGTACGCGACATCAACGGGGTCGGTTACGAGCGCGTGCGTCAGCCTGCGTTCCGATATAATTTTGCGTACCGCGTTTATCCGGGGCGCTGTCATACGTTTATCCCGTTGTTCATTGTTTTCCGCGCTTGCTGCTCTTTTTCGCGGTGTCTTTTTTCTTTATGCGCACGCCGGCGAGGGGCCGCCTGTCGTCTTTGGTTTCGGGGGCCTTTTTCTTCCGGGCGGCGGCGACGGTTTCCGGCGCCGGCTCTTCGTTGCTGTCGTAATCAGGCGGCGGCGACGGCGGGATGTCCATCGTCTGGATCATGAACTTGACTTCCTCGACCCTGTTCTTCAAGCGCTCGTCGTGCGGGTCGCGCAGCGCGAGGCGCTCGTAGATGTGCAGCGCCAGAAGCGGCTGGCCCTGCTGCAGGTATATGTCGGCGAGCGTAGACGTTAGGACGTGGTCGGGCAGGTCGAACGGCGTGTCGCGCTCGTCAATCACCGACTCGTGGTCTATGCCCATGCCTATGTCTATAGGGCCTGACTCGGAGGCCTCGGAGCTGAAGAGCTGGCGAATCTTCTCCTGCACTTCGTCTGCGCTCGGGCGCCCGTCGTCTTCGTCTGCGACTACCGGCTGTTCGATGTTTAGCGCCGGCGGTTCCTCCGCCTCGATTGCGGCGATGGTTGGGGCTGTGGTTTGTGCGGGCATTTGTACCGGCGTTTGAGCCGGCGTTTGTACGGGCGTTTTGGCGGTGAGGGCGCCGTCGCCGGAGTTATCCCCGGCGGCCTGGGCAGGGGGCACAGCAGCGGCCCCGGCTTCGGCGCTGGCGCTGTTAAGCGCGTCGATTTCGGCCTGGATTGCGGCTATGTCGCAGCCGGCATCGGCAGCGGGGTTTATGGGGCCTGTTATGGCGTCGATTTCGGCCTGGAGCGCGGCCAATGTGTATTCGTCGATGGCGCTTGCGGCGGCGGTTTCGGCGGCGGCGGGCGCAGGTAATTTTATGGCGTCGATTTCGGCTTGAAGCGCGGCCATGGTGTCGCCGTCGATAAGATTTTCGGCGCTGGCCCCGGCGGGCGCGGCGGCTATTTCGGCCTGAATCGCGGCCAGGACATCGTCGTTGATAGTATTCGCGGGTGCGGGATTGGCGGGCATGGCGTCAAGCTCCGCCTGTAGCGCGGCCATGGTATCTTCGTCTATGGAGTGCGCGGCAGCGGTATCGGCGGCCGATTTGGCCTCAAAGGCGTCAAGCTCGGCCTGGAGCGCAGCCATTAAGTCGCCGCTGTCCGCGGTAACCGAGCCGGCGGCCGATTCGTCCATTACGGCGTCGGCGCTGGCCATAAATGCGGCCAGGGGGTCGTCGTTTGTGGCCGCGGCGGCGGTATCTGCTGCCGCAGGTTTATTCTCGAGCGCGTCGAGTTCTGCCTGCAGCGCGGCCATGGGGTCGTCGTTTGTGGCCGCGGCGGCGGTATCTGCTGCCGCAGGTTTATTCTCGAGCGCGTCGAGTTCTGCTTGCAGCGCGGCCATGGGGTCGTCGTTTGTGGCCGCGGCGGCGGTATCTGTTGCCGCAGGTTTATTCTCGAGCGCGTCGAGTTCTGCTTGTAGCGCGGCCATGGGGTCGTCGTTTTGGGCCGCGGCGGCGGCATCTGTTGCCGCAGGTTTATTCGCGAACGCGTCGATTTCTGCCTGCAACGCGGCCATGGCATCGTCACCGGCGTTCTCCTCTGTAATGGCGCCGGTGAGGCTGGCGGTATCGCATTCGCCGAAGTCAAAGAGATTGCCGGCTGCCGCAGCCTCGGCTTCGTCTATTATCTCCCCCTCTTCCTCGTCAACGATCAGTTCCTCCTGCGCTGCGGGCTGCTGCGCGCCGGCCTCTTCGAAGAGCGTGTCGAGGCTGTTCTCTATGACATCAGTTGTGGAAGCGCTGTCACCTTCATCGACTATGAGCGCGCCGGAGGTATCGGCGCCGGTAACGTCAATACCCGTAACGTCAATGCTGGCGGTATCGGAGAGAACGGCGGTTCCGCCGCTCATTTTGGCAATTTCCTCGGCGCTTATTACGCTGCTGTCGTCTATGGCCAGCATGTCTTCCACCACGCTGTCATCTTCCTCGTCTGCGAAAACCGTTGCGTCCTCTGCGCTTTGGGCGGCCGGCGTATCGCTAAACAGCGCGTCGAGGCGGTCTGTGATGTCTTCGCCGGTCACTTCCCCGGCGGCATTGTCCGCTATGCTGCCTGTTATGTCTTCAATCGTGATATCGCTACCCGCAGGCGCGCTGACGGCTTGCGGCGTTTCGCCGGTGACGGTAATGGCCTGCGCTAAGTCCGCCGGGTCCGTGTCAATGTCGATAATATTCTGCGCTGCATCCGCCGGGTCCGTGTCAATGTCGATAATATTCTGCGCTGCGTCTGCCGGGTCCGTATCAATGTCGATAATATTCTGCGCTGCGTCTGCCGGTAATTCGGCTGGGTCCGCGTCTCCCATTATACTGCTTAGGTCCGGCGTGCCCGGGAAGTCCAGCATTGCAGCGTCTATGTCTAAGGCAAGCGTTGACTCTTCGGGGACATCCGATGCCATCGCCGCGTCTATGCTGTCCGCGGAGAGGGCCAGCGTCTCTTCGCCTAAGTGCGCGAATTGGTCTGCGTCTGCGTTTCCCGGCGGCACGGGCGCCGGTGCCGCCACTTCCGCCATTGCCGCGCCGATGCTGTCTGCCGGGATAGACATGGTCTCCCCGCCGAAGAGCGCGTCAAGCTGGTCATTTATGCCGCCTTCGGGCTGCAAGCCCACTGGCTCGATGGCAATATCGCCGGCCGTGCTTTCTGCCTGAGGGAGCGTTGACATCCCGCCGAAGAGCGAGTCAAGCTGGTCGGCGACATCGTCCCCCGTCACACTCCCCAGCGCCACGGCTTCCGGAGCGGCGGCCTGCTCGCCGAACATCGAATCGATCTGCCCGGCGATGTCGTCACCGGTCACATCCCCCTGCGTCGCGGCTTCCGGAGCGGCGGCCTGCTCGCCGAACATCGAATCGATCTGCCCGGCGATGTCGTCCCCGGTCACATCCCCCTGTGCCTCTGCTTCCGGAGCGGCGGCCTGCTCGCCGAACATCGAATCGATCTGCCCGGCGATGTCGTCCCCGGTCACATCCCCCTGCGCCTCTGCTGCCGGAGCGGCGGCCTGCTCGCCGAACATCGAATCGATCTGCCCGGCGATGTCGTCCCCGGTCACATCCCCCTGCGCCTCTGCTGCCGGAGCGGCAGCCTGTTCGCCGAACATCGAATCGATCTGCCCGGCGATGTCGTCACCGGTCACATCCCCCTGTGCCTCTGCTTCCGGAGCGGCGGCCTGTTCGCCGAACATAGAATCGATCTGCCCGGCGATGTCGTCCCCGGTCACATCCCCCTGCGCCGCGGCTTCCGGAGCGGCGGCCTGTTCGTTGAAAATCGAATCGATCTGCCCTATGACATCGTCCCCGGTCAAATCCCCCTGCACCTCCTCCGCGCCGAAGATAGAGTCAATCTGTCCGGCGATGTCGTTGCCGGTTACATCCCCCTGCGCTTCTTCCGCGCCGAAGATAGAGTCAAGCTGCCCTGCGATGTCGTTGCCGGTTACATTGTTTTGCTGCGCGTTATCCGCCCCCGCGCTGCTTTGCGCGTGTTCCTCAATCGCCCCGAACTCCTGCGTAGGCGTCGGGAAGTTCCCGGCTGCCGGCGCGGGGACCGCCGGCGTTATCCCAAGAATGTCGTAGACGCTGCCCGCCGCCCTGGCTCTGTAGCGCGCGGCCGAGCTCCGGGCGTCCGGGTTGTCGGGCTCCATGTCGGAGAGTATGGCAAACAGGCTGCCGGCGGCGTCCTCGCGCCCCTGGTCTACGAAGATCTCGGCCAGCATCTTCAGCGCGGCGGGGTTGCGCGCATCTACCGCGCACACCTGCGTAAGCTCGGCGACCGCCGAGGGAAAGTCCATCCGGTCCTTGTAGCACCGCCCCAGCACAATGCGCCCCGTGACGTAATCGGGGTGCGTGGCCAGGCCTACGGTACACTGGTTGATAGCTGCGTCTAAATTGCCGCTTTCCCTGTAAAGGTCTGCCAAACGCGAAAACGCCCGCGAATTGGGGTTGTCCCGCATCTTCTGCTCCAAAGCTGCGATGACCTTGCTCAACTTCTTGGATGCCATTATCCGCTTCTCCCATAAACCAATGCGCCGCGGTACGGCCGCGGCAAATATAACATATCCCCAAATATATAATATAATACATGTATAGAGATAGTGCCCTAAATTTTTTTTGTTAAAAAAATATTGACTTTCGTCCGCGAATCAATTATTTTATGTATCCGTGCGGTAAAAAACTAAAAATGCGGCTGTAGCTCAATTGGATAGAGCATCTGACTACGGATCAGAAGGTTAGGGGTTCGATTCCCTTCAGCCGTAATTTTCAAACCCTCGTAAAATCAACAACTTACGAGGGTTTTTGTTTACTCTGAATCCCGCCCTGATACCCCCTGATCTTACATTTAATTACATCTATTTACACGTTTCATAGTGACCGCCATAGTGACTTAATGGCAGGCGTAAATAAGCCAGTCGCTACCAAAAAGTCAGAAGTTGGCAGGGCAGTGGATGACGGGCAAGGAGGCCATGGAGACCGTGAATAAGGCGGTTGAGAGGGAAAGGGAGCTGGAAAAGCGGCGTTAGAAACGACGCTAATACTTGTCCACAACGCTATGGTGTCCAACGTCAATAATGACGATGAATGTGCCGTCTTTGTAGCGCCAAATGATTCGAATGTCCCTGTTAACACGGCATTCAAAGTCTTTGATTTTGCCTTTTAACTTCTTACAGCGTAGGGACGGATAGAACGGGTCTTCGCTCAAAACAGCGATTGTATCCAACACTAAACTGCTGCTACATCGGCGAAAGATGCTTGAAATTTTTCTTGAATTTGGCTGTAAGTACTACCGGGTGTTTAACCATCGTATTTCAATCCATGCTCTGCCGCAAAGGCCGCCAAGTCCTCTGGAACCAATTCGCCGCGGTCGATCTGTGATTCAGCAATGTCGGCTTCGGTACTCCATTGCTCAATGATTTCAGCCGGGTAGTCGGCTTCGGGGAGATTGTCGAGTTCAATCAAGAACCGTGGGTTTGTTACTGTAGGCATAATACCCTCCTTTACTCTAAATATACGCTTTTTGGCGGCAAAAAGTCAAGCCCAAAGATAATTTTCTGTTTTATACCGGCCCGTTGAGCCGGCCGCGGTTAATATTTTTTCAGGACGTCGTGGTGGCCGACGTCGGATGTAAAAATAATTTTATTATTTTCGAGATACCATATTATTCGGATATCCATGTTGACGCTTGATTCTTTAAGACCGGGCGTACCGTGCAGTTTTTTTGTCCGTAGAGATTTATGGTACGGATTTATTTCCATCTGCGTCATCGTTTCGGACACCAATATTTTGTGCTCGTTGAATCTCCCCTGATTTAGTGGACACCCATAAATACCAAAAATTAATTTAATTATAGGAGGATTTATGGGTAAGAACCGTAACTATGACGCGGATTTCAAG
>WQRV01000104.1 GCA_009786575.1 Chitinispirillia bacterium
CCCCCACCCACCCAACACACACACCAGCGCTGTGCCAGTATGTAGTAACTCCATATAATATTATTTATTCTCAAGGATGTGCACATAGCCTTGTAAATAAACCGAGGTGTGCCATCATATTATCCGGATATACCTTTTTAACGTATTATTTCCGCAAAAAATACAATAACTTTTTCAAAGGAGGCGCTTTATGTTAAAGCATCTGATTCGTATTGGGCTGGTGTTGCCGGCGTTGTTTACGTTTGGATGGATTTTAGGGTGTTCTAACCCGTCAGAGAATGACGAAGAAGGGGGAACAGATGGGTTAGATTCAAAGTTGATTGGGGATTGGTTAGTAGTATCGGAATGTTGGTATAGTGATTATGATGATTATGAGGATTGCTGGGGGCCGGAATATAATCATTCTTTTGGTTTGATTACGTTCAAACCGTCGGGCGAATCGGTTATTACTTATTTCGCGCGAAGAGAACCATACTGGGACATTCAGGGCCTGGCTGCCGATGCCGTCTTAAATATAATATCCGGAGGAACGCTGGGTAGTTTTAAGAGAGAAAACGGTTTTTGGATGGAACTTGCGGTTTCAAATCAGTGGCGTACAGAAAACCAGAAAATTTATTTTATGGAAAATTGGGAATCATACAATATTTCCGAGACTACATTGACTATACGCGGGCGGAATTGGTCATACACACTTAAAAAAGATAACCTTGCCGCAACTAAAGGACGCCTTGGAACAATTCGTACTATAGACCCTGATCTTTATGATTCACCTTATAGTTATTGGGAATTGTCAACTGACCAGGATGTTAATTTTGGGATTGTGGCTGAACTTGCGGAGGATGGTATTTGGTTTTCCAGTGATTGGGTTGGTGGCTATTGGTTTAATGGCGAGTTTGGCGAGGGTGAATTATACACCGTCGGTTCCCGTCTTTTTCTTCTGGAGGAGTTGTGGGGAATAGATTGCGACAGTTACTGTGACGGCCTTGCTTTGGTGAAAACACATGAAATCGATTACAAAATCACAAGCGTAAACGGGGTAAAAACGCTAACGATGCGCCCTGTCGGCTTGTTAGGGATATTAGGCCCCGAAGATGTGTGGACTTTAGAGAAATGGGATGATGACTACGACTACAGCCCGGCAAAATCAAGAGCCATAAGCGCCAAACGCCCAAACAACATATTCAAAACTCCGTTCCAGGCCCGCCACAGCGCCGTAAGGTAACAGGCCAAGAACGCAGTTAGCGCCGCAAAGAGCCCCCGGATATCCGGGGGCTCTTTTGTTCGGCATTGGGTAATTTGGCGCGGCTAAAGTCAAGGTCAAAATAAAGGTCAAAACATTTTCCCATAGTCTTTTGATTTTAGTTCCGCTAAATTTACATTTATCGTTGTGCCCCGCGGTGTTGATTGTCTGAACCATGATTTGCCTGATTAAAGGATTAACATGATTGCCTGCGGCGAGCCCTTCGGGGTTAAACGTCAAAAGACAACGTCAAGATCATCGATAATCCGGGTTTTGATGTTGATTTTTAATCAAGGGAATCCTTTAATCATGTAAATCAAGGTTCAGACAATGGCACCGGAATGTGCGCCCGGCCTTTTGCAGGACCTGCGTGGCCGGGCGTTCATTTTTATTGCTATTCTGCGTTGTGGCAAAATATAATATTTTACTTACTTTTGGGTTTCGGGCTTTATAATTTCCAACAGCTCGATCTCAAAAATGAGCGTTGCGTTTGGCCCGATATTTCTGGGTCCGCGCCTGCCGTACGCCAGATCGGGCGGTACGAAGATTTTCATTTTGCCGCCGGTTTTCATGAGTTGCAGCGCCTCAGTCCATCCCCTTATGACGCCGGTTACCGTGAACGAGGTGGGTTCGCCGCGGTCGCGCGAGCTGTCGAATACCGTGCCGTCGGGCAGGGTGCCGTGGTAGTGTACCTTGACCTGGTCGGATGGTTTGGGTGTTGCGCCTTTACCCTCGGCCAGCACGATGTACTGCAGGCCGCTTTCCGTTACCTTTACGCCCTCGGCGGTTTTGTTCTTTTCCAGAAACGCCGTCGCGTCGGCAAGTTTGTCTTCCTCTAACTTCCTGCGTGCCCGCATCTGTTTCTCGCGTATTTCGATCTGGACGCGCCTGTTGAGCACCGATATCGCGCTGTCGGAGATCTGCGACGGTTTGCCGTCGAGCGCTTCGCGCAGTGCCAGTATCAGCGCCTCTATGTCGAGGCTGTCGGCTTCCTTGATGTTGCTGGCGATGTCGCGCCCTATGGCGTAGCTGATCTTCTGCCGCTCGTCGTTCAGGTCAACCGGCTTTTCGGCCACGCGCCCGTTCTCGCACGATACCATCAAGGCTAAGGCCGCAGCGGCCGGCGCCAGAACCTTAAAAACTTTCATACCCATAAACACCCATCCCTTCGGTTACGGTAGATACCCGTTATTATGTTGGTGACAACGACACCCTGCGCCGGAATGGCGCCGGGTACAAATAATTGATGAATATAATCTATGGCCGCCCCAAAGCGCAACCCCCGGCCAAAAAAAGTTGGGGGCGAAAAAAAATGTACCTTTTTGCCCCGGCATGATGTATAATATAGTATATGGGTGTATTGGCGGAGGCGGAGGAGGGTTCCGGCCGCCCGCCCGGCGGTGGAATTATCGAAATTACACGAAATTACAATGGAGCGAGGGATTATGCGGGTCAACTTTTTACGAAAAATGGCGGTTTGGGGCGGTCTTGTCGTTGTTTTGGGGTGGGGGACGGCTGCGGCGGCGGACGGAGACGGCTGCGAGTATGAGCCCGAGTGGTGCGGCGGGATTGCGTACAGCGCTGTAGAGAAGAATGTCAGCGGCACGGTTAATCATGGCTATCCTAACCCTGCCCGTTGTATATATGTTCCCTCCGCTGCCGGCATTATGAATTTTAACTCTGACGCCGGCCATCGCGTAAATGGCTCGCCTGCCGGTTACTATACTCAAGCTCAGTTTAACAATTTGCCGAAAAAGGATCAGGGCTATTATATTCACTTGGCTGCTAACGGATGGGCCCAGCTTAGCGTCTCAAGCGGTGAGCCGGTCTGTCCCAATGTTACCCGCCACATAATCACGGTAGCTCACGGCGGCACCGCCACCGGCACCACCGACCCGGTCCCTGGGGACTACAGCCGTGTGGAGGGTACAAGTATGACCATTACCGCGACGCCTGCAGGTACCGCAAATGTTACGTGGTCCGGCTGCCCGGCCGGCGGCGTCAGCGCCAACGGCCTCACGTGTACTATAAACAATATTACCGCCCCAATAACGGTTACCGCCAACTTCAACCCTCCCATTATACCCATACCTTCCGGTTTTTATGCGTGGAATTCGTCAACGCTTGGCCCCATCGTCCCGGTGAGCGGCAACTGGAGCGCCAATAACCGCTGGCAGTCGGGTAATTCCGGGGCGGATCTTGGTGCCTGGCCCGTTTCCGGCACCAACAGCGCGCTTTTTACCGGTACCGGCACCGCTCCGTATAATATTACTGCCATGACAACTAATGTTGCCAAGATGCGTTTCGAGTCCGCCGGGTATGTCATCATAGCTCCGGCCACCGGTACGGCTACGCTGACTGTGACCGATACAATACAGGTGAGCGGCGGCGTGACGGCTGATGTAAACGCGCTTTTGGCCGCCGGTACCGGCGGTTTTAGAGTTGCCGCCGTTGGTTCGGGCATTGGCACGCTTGTTATTGGCGGCACTGCGGCCAACACCGGTACAGGGGCGTCTTTTATTGGCGCGAATACTGTTGTGAGGGCGGCCAAGGCCGGCGCTCTCGGCACCGGCGCTCTTACCGTGACGGCCGCCAACGCGCGGCTGGCGCTGGCGGGCAGTTTGCCGCTGTCCAACAGTACCGTAAATATCGGCACTAACCACCTGACCAGCGCCGCTGGGACGGCCAACAGGATAACCAACGCCGTGAGGCTTGACGGCGGGGCCGCGGCGCACACCATCACGGTGGACGGCGCGCTTGCCATAGGCGGTTCGATAGGCCCCGCGACAGGCGCCGGCCTGATTAAGGCCGGCGCCGAGACGCTCACGCTTGAGGACACCTGCACCTACACCGGCACGACCCGTGTAGGGCGCGGCACGCTGGCCGTCGGCGCCACTGCAACCGGGGGGCTTTCCGGCCCCATCAGCCTCGACTCGGCTTCGTCGTCCGTGAATTTCAGCCGTGGCGGCACCGCTGCATTTGTTCAGCGGGGCATAACCGGGGTGGGCAGTGTGATTAAGCAGGGGACCAGTACGCTGCTGCTCAACGCCCCGGCCACGGGTACGGTGTACTCGGGTACGACCACGATCAGCAACGGTACAATAGAGGTAACGGATGCCGCGGCCCTCGGGAGCGGCGCAGTTACCGTGCAGGCTGCCGGCAGGCTAAGGCTGAACCACTCCGGCGCGTCTGACATGAATTTCACGCGGGCTATAACCGGCGCGGGCAACACCGGCACGTTCGAAAAAACCGGGACAGGCACGGTTAACCTGATTACCGCGACCAGCATGACCATGGGAACGGCGGTGGTGAGCCGCGGCACCCTCAACGCGAATTATTCCGATGCGCTGAATGTCGATTCGGTAATGGTGAGCAGCGACGCCAGGCTCGGCGGCACCGCCCAGGTGGGGAGGTCCGGGGCCAGGATAAGGGCGAACGGCGGCACGCTGTCCGGTACGTATTACCTGGGCGCGGTTACCCTCACGGGCGGCGGCACGCTCGAAAATGTCAGAACGACGCCCTCGGTTACGATGATAACGGGTTCCCTCAACTTAGGTTCGTCGGCAGCAGTGTCGAATATGGATATTCGCCTGTCGAGTTCCATCAAGGTAGGCAGCGGAACCGAACGCCTGTTTCACGTGACCGGCAACCTGACGCTTGGCGGTACGCTTAACATTACCAATCCTCCGACAGCTTCAACAGCGGTAACCGATACCGGGACATACCGGATCATACAGGTTGGCGGCACTACGTCCGGGGCCGCGTTCTCCGCCGTTACGTTTGCCGGCAGCCCGTCGCTTAGCGGATTCGTCTGTTCGACCTATGTCGCCGGCGGGTATGTCAACCTTCACATCAAAAGGCCGCCGAACGCGTCGGTCATAAGCAACCCCTTGCAGGTGACTGCCGCCCAGTTCGTCTCCGAGGGCGCGGGCGGAAGCGTAGTAAGCCTGACGGTGACCGGATTCGACGCCCTGCGCGGGTACCTGACCGGGGCCCCGAATGTTGGCAGCATCTACATATATTACAGGCCGGGCGCGCGGGCGGCGAACTGGGGCGATACCACTTCGGCAGGCGGACGGATAGAGATCTATCCTCCCTCAAGCGGCTTCCCGGCTGCCGGAAATTCAAATACCTTTTCCATTACGATACCATCGGCCAAGCTGACGGCGGCGGATACCGTATATTCATTTAACGCCGGCGTAAGATGGGTTGTCGGGAGCGTGGACTCGCTTCCGGCTCTGTCTACGACCCCGGCTACCTCGGTGTACCCGCGCGATCCCAAGCGGTCTGTTACCGCCAACCCCCTTACGATATCGGGTGCGGTTGCCACGCACACTGCGTCGGGGCTTGTCTTTAACCTTACCGTCAGCGGACAGGCCAACGCCGCGCTTACTCCGGGGGTGTCTTACAAGCCGGGCGTAGACTCGGTTGGTATATGGATCAAGAGGGGAGATCCGGCGCTCCTGCCGGCCAGCCTCACCTCCAACGTGCTGGCGAGGACCTCCGTTACAGGCGCGACGGCGTTTGCGGCCTCATCGCTGGTTGCGCTTAGAGGGAACGGCACCTTTACCTACAACGCGGATCCGGTGCTGACAGGCAACGAGACATTCTACTTTGCGGTCGCGCCGCGCTGGACGGGCGCTGGCGTGGACAGTATCGCCCGCCCGCTGTATGTAACACCGGTGCCGGTGGTGTCGCTCGGTACCCCTACGCCGAACAACCCGTGCTACCTCACCGCGGTTCAGCCGGACCTCCGCGTGCCGCAGGTTAACATTGAGGTGGGTATCGCGGACGGCCAGTTCAATGAACACGCGTCGAGCGTGCGCGTAGAGTTCTCGTTTGACCCGCAGATGCCAGCGTCCGGCATTATCCACGCCGAAAACCTTACCCTTAGCCAGGTTACGGGGACGGCGAAGTTCAGCATTAGCAACAATAGTTTTGTGGGCATTACGCGCTCTGTCCACTACAGGATCGTAGTGCTGGACCATACCGGCGCCGTAGAGACCCCAAAGCCCGGCGTGTTTGAGGTAGGACGCCCGCAGCCTCCTGCCCCCACCGGCCTTGTAGCCGAGCCAAACGGCGGCGGGATGATGCGCGTGCGGTGGAACAGGGTGTCCTTTGATTTCGCGGCCAACAACATTGGCGACCCCGCTGCCAGCTATATCTGGGTTGCGTACAGCAAAGACATGCCCGCAAGCAACGTAGACGTAAGCACCATGCCGGGCGCGGTAAGCGTGCCGGCGACGGCCACGGAGACTATCCTGAGCGGCCTGGAGTACGATACCGACTACTGGTTCGCCGCCATGGTTCAGGACATGGTCGTTGGCACCGTTACCGTGACATCCTGGAATCTCAAGTCGCCGGCGGCGGTCATATCGGCAAACTCCGGCGGCACAGACATCGTACCCAATGTTGTGGAGATAACCGCCGCAGCCTATAACGAATCCGGCTCGAACTTTACGGTGAACTACAAATTGCTGCAGCCCGCGCCTCTGGGAACGAAGCTAATGTACTACGTGCTGTACGGCGAAGACACGGTGGCGCGCGCGGCGAGCCCGTTGGATCCGGCCGGTTACACCGTAAATTCAACCGGCATGTTTAATACGGTCTCTCTGGGCGCTGCGCTGCAGGAGGGGGCGGTGTATCATGTTTACCTTTACTCAATTAACCCCGAGGGCCGGCCGGCCATCGGACGTTCCGTATTCGCAGTGGGGGTGGGCGAGATATCGAGCTGGACGATACGTGTGGCGAAAACCGGAAACAAAATCGACACCGCGTACGCCTTCAACGGCCGGTTGGGGTTCATTGCCGACAAGTGGACGATTGACGCCGTGTGTACGCTTACGGTAAGCCAGTCCGTAAGGGGCGTAGCCGTTTTGGGGATTGAGCTTTTGGGCGAGTACGGCTACGAATACATGGCCACCGGGGGAGCTTACCTGACGTCTGGCCTGCTTGACCCGTTTACTATCCGCATACGGCCGGGCGACGGCGATATTCAGGCTCCGTACACGGTGAACGACGTGAGGATTTACCGGCTTACCGGCAGTATTTGGGAAGTGGTGCACGACACGCGCTACGAGGGCGGGTACTTTACAGGCACGGCGCTGGGCAGGGTCGATGAAGACATCGGGACCACGTACCGCCTTGGGATAAGCACGCAGCGCCCGCAGGTAAGGATAGCGGCGACCGGCGCCCCTGTCACGGGCGGCAGCGCGCAGCGTCCGACGGTCGAGGAGGGCGGCGTCATACGCCCGAGCGAGGAGACGTACCGTGTGGTGAGCGGCATCGGCAACGCGCGGGCGTTCATGCTCGTCGCCCCGGCGAACAACCCATCCGCGCTTACACGGATAGACCCCATGGACCCGCCTCCGCTGACAACGGAAATGTCGGTCGCGTTTAGCATAGAAGACCGGATAATTGCCAATTCCGTCAACTACGGCCTGCTCATGTTCTTAGTGGTTACGGACGGCCACTATACAGACACGATAAATGTTTCGCGCCGCGTATCGTCGCGCACGTACACCGGCTTCAATACCACGCCGGAGGCCAGGAAGTGGATACCGTTCGCCGCGCAGGCCGTGCTTCAGGAGACTGCGGTGAAGACGCACCTCACCGCTAATCTTTTCGCCTCTGCAGATGAGTTCTCGACCTACGATACGCTGTTCCGCCTCGTCCGTTGGGATCCGTCCAGCACCGACGCGACCCTCAAAGACCAGTGGGTCGAGTACGGCAACGTGTCGGACTCGGTCTTTGCCATGGCGCCGGGGCGCCTGATGTGGATCAAGACCTCCGCGGCTGCGGCCAAGACTTTCAACTACGGCGCCGCGACGACCTATTCGCTGATAGACACGTTCACGGTATCGCTGCCCCCGGGCCAGTGGACCGACATCGTTCTGCCGTATACCTACGGCATCTGCCTTGGCGACGTGCTGGCGGCCACTTCCGCCAACAACCTCCACTTCTACAGGTGGAAGACGGCGGCTAAGGGCAAATCCAACTACATAACGGAGCAGGTGGCGGTCGTAAAGATAGACTCCTCTTACGTGCTCATGGGCGGGGACGACCCGTTCACGGTCTACAACAATGGGAACACGGCTGTGACGCTGCGCGTGCCGCCCAGGCCGGCGCTCATGTCGCGCCACAGGCCGGCCGCGGCCAGGAAGCAGATGGCCAAAGCGCGTGAAGACGAAAACGGCCTTTGGTACTATTCCATACGCCCGAGCGCGCAGCGTTCGGCAGAGATCAACGAGGTGTTGGTAGGCTACGCCCCCGAGGAGCGCACGTTCCCGGTGCCGCCGACCTTCAGCACCGAGTCGGTAGTACTGGTAGATGAAGACGGCAGCCTGATGGGCCACTGCCTGTCGCCCGCTGTGGGCAGGGGCGGCAAGATGTTCCGCCTGCGCTTCTACAACGACGAGAGGCAGCGGACGGTCTTCAAGTTCACCGCGAATCCGGGCGACGGCGTACCGGCCGGCACGCGCGCGGTGTTCCTGAACGCGGCCACAGGCGCCCCTGTAGAGGCGTCCGGCGGCGAGTACTCGGTGGCGGTGGCCGGCTCGTCCTACGAAGACATCTTTATGGTCGTAGGCGGCAGGGAATACCAGGCCAAGACGGCCGTTTCCCCGGCTTCGAAGTTCAAGGTGGCCGCCGTGAGCGTCAACCAGGCGGCCCGGAGCGTGCGCTTGCGCTACTATGTACCGTCCGCCGGGGTAGACAGGGTAGAGGTGTCGGTATACGACCTCAAAGGCCGCGTGGTGTGGAAAAACATTGAAAAAGTCCGCCCGGGCGCATGGAACACGACGGTTTGGAATGGCAGAGAGTCGAGGCGCGGCGCGGGCGCTGGCCTCTACATATTGCGGGTAAGGGCGGTCGATGGTACCGGCAGGACGGCAGCAGTGGATAACCGCAGAGTAGTATTCTCGCGGTAGCCGGATTTCAGCAGACGATGCAGAGGGATGCGGTCTTTGGCCGTGTCCCTTTTTATGTATTGACATTGGTGCCGAACATATATTATTTTGTTGCATTGAAAATCGCAGTATTACACAATAAACAGAAAAAGCGTAAAAATGTTAGACCCGGAAGCCGCCGAACTCAACGAGACCATCAAGTGTGCCAATCCCTATGTGTATGTTATGCTCTCTGAGAGGGGCAAGAGGGCGTTCTTTCCGACCAAGGGCATTCTGGCCCAGACCGCCGAGGCTAAGGGTAAGGCGATAAACGCCACCATAGGCACCGCCCTCGAAGACTGCGGCAAAACTATGGAGCTCCCCTCCGTTGGCGCCCAGATCTCCTTCGAAGGCGACGACGTCTTCTCCTACGCGCCCAACCTCGGCAAGCCCGAGATCAGGAACGCGTGGAAGAAGATGATGCTCAGAAAGAACCCGTCCCTTAAAGACGGCGCCTCCATAAGCACGCCGGTGGTCACGGCTGCCCTCACGCACGGCCTCTCGGCGGCCGGGTACCTGTTCATAAACCGGGGCGACACCATAGTCACCCCCGACCTCTTCTGGGAAAACTACAACTTAGTCTTCAACTACTCCTACGGGTCGGCGTTATCAACCTTCCCAATGTTCAACGGGCGCGGAGGGTTCAACACAGAAGCGCTGCGTCAAAAACTCGTGGACGGCACCCCCGGCAAGAAGATCGTCATACTCAACTTCCCGAACAACCCTACAGGCTACACGGTCACGGAAGAGGAAGCCGCCATAACGAAGGATATCATAGTAGAATCGGCCGAAAAGGGCAATAATCTGGTGGTTTTCATAGACGATGCCTACTTCGGCTTAGTTTTTGAAAACGGCATTCTGCGCGAATCGATGTTCGCCGCCCTCTCCTCCGCGCACGAACGCATCCTGGCAGTAAAGGTAGACGGCCCTACAAAAGAAGACTACGTTTGGGGCATGCGCATAGGCTTCGTTACCTTCGGATGCAAACAGGGCGGGCCCGGCTTCTACCGCGCGATGGAGTCCAAACTCGGCGGAAGCATAAGAGGCAGCGTTTCAAGCGTGTCGAACATCGGGCAGACAATGCTTTTGAGGGCGTACGAAAACAAATCCTACGAACAGGAAAAAAACGAAAAATTCGACATACTCCGCCGCCGGTACACGAAAATAAGGGAAATTCTGGAAGAGCGCAAAGAGTACGCCAAACGATTTAAACCCCTGCCGTTCAACTCGGGGTACTTCATGTGCCTCGAGGTTATAAGCGGGAAGGCCGAGGAGGTCAGGAGAATTCTGCTCGACAAGTACGATACCGGGGTGATAGCGCTGGGTAATTTGCTGCGGGTTGCGTTTTCGTCTACGCCGTACGGGTTGTTGGAAAAATTGTTCGATAACATCTACAAGGCGGCCGGCGAGGCGTAGGGGGCGGGTTTAAAAACCGCCGCTACAATACCGGTTCTGTATGATATTTGAGAAAATTATAAAAAATTGACACGGGAAATACCGGTAATGTATATTTATGCGATAGAAAATTTGGCGGGACTGGCTTATTGACCCGCTGATCTCGAGATCATTATATAGAAAGAGGCCTTGATGATACTTGCGGTTTTGGGCATATTGACTTTGCTCGCGCTGACTGCCACGCGTATGTTGTGCCCTGTTTGGCGCTCAACAGCCGCAGGCTACCCCCCCCCCCCCCCCCC
>WQRV01000105.1 GCA_009786575.1 Chitinispirillia bacterium
GATGGTACGCTTTAAACGGCGGCGTCCTATGAATACGTTTTTTCATTCTTATAATATACATCATGCATAATATGATATACTATATCTTTTGAGACAACCCCAGCGATGCCGGGATTGCGGTATACGTTGATCAACCGCAATATCGCAATTCCGGCGGGCGATCGGGGACGATCGCCCCTACAAATACCCGTTTTGTTTCCGTCAAAACCGTATACCCATCACAACGCAAAATTCCCATTTTTCCACCCACCCGCCCCCGGGCATAATGTATATTTATGGACTGTAATTGTATCGACGAACCTAACGGGGTTGGGGGCAATATGAGTTTCAGGGAGATCAGGAAGCTGCTAACGCCTACTGAAATCAAGGAGTTAGTGCCGGTTCCCAAGCACCTGCTCGACAAGAAGGCCGAGCGGGACCGGGAGATTAAGGCGGTTTTTGAGAAGAAGGACGGCCGCTTCATAGTGGTGATAGGCCCGTGCTCGGCGCACGACGAGGACGCGGTCTGCGAGTACGTCTACCGGCTGGCCGACGTGCAGTCGCAGATTAAGGACAAGGTGATTATCGTCCCGCGGATATACACCAACAAGCCGCGCACTACCGGCCAGGGGTACAAGGGCATGGCGCACCAGCCCGACCACCTGAAGGAGCCCAACATTGCCGTGGGCATCGCCGCGATAAGGCGGATGCACCTGCGCTCGTTCAACCAGTCGGGCCTGACCGCTGCCGACGAGATGCTCTACCCGAACAACCACTCGTACCTCGACGACCTGCTCTGCTACGTGGCGGTGGGCGCGCGCTCGGTCGAGAACCAGCAGCACCGCCTCACGGCCAGCGGACTCGACATTCCGGTGGGGATGAAGAACCCGACGTGCGGCGACATCAACGTGGCGCTCAACTCGATTTTGGCCGCGCAGATTTCGCATACGTTCGCGTACAATGAATACGAGGTGCAAACTGAGGGCAACCCGCACGCGCACCTCATACTGCGCGGCGCGATAGACAGCCACGGCGAGCCGCGCCCCAACTACCACCACGAAGACCTGCACCGCGCCGCCGAGATGTACACAAAGCGCAGCATGCAGAACCCGACGATTTTTGTGGACACGAACCACGACAACTCCGGCAAGCGCTTCGGCGAGCAGACCCGGATCGCGATGGAGGTCCTGCGCAGCAGGAAGCACGACCCCAAGCTTGCGCAAATGGTGCGCGGGCTGATGATAGAGAGCTATTTGGAGGAGGGCGCGCAGAAGGCGGATGAAGATGTGTACGGCAAGTCGATCACCGACCCGTGCCTCGGCTGGTCGGCGTCGGAAAAATTGCTTTTCGATATAGCGGAAAACTGCTGATGGACTGTGCGGCTCCTGTTTTTCCAGGGCGGTTGCGGAAGAACGATGATATTTTTATTGGCGGGGCCTCGCGGGCAAGGCCGTTTGTGCAGGTGTACGAGCAGCGGGAGGCGGAGGTTGTGCACGGGCCGTCGTACCGTGCCGGTGATGAGGTGTTCGTTGACAGATGCGTGGACGACTGCGTGGAGATAGTTGAGCGGCGCGGCGGAGGGGGGACTGTTGTGCTGTCTCCCGGGGTGCTGGTTATCATTGTTGTTGGGGATAAGAAAAGCGAGCGTGAGGGTGCGCTTGATGTTTTTGGCCGGGTGCATGATGTCATCGTCAGCGCGTTATGTAAGGCTGGTGTTTATAATGTCGTCCGTGCCGGGATAAGTGATTTGGCGGTTGACGGTAAAAAAATTCTCGGAAGCTCGCTTTACATGGGGACGAAGCCGCCGCTGTTTTATTATCAATCGAGCCTGATGGTATCTAACGACCTAACGCTTATAGACAGATACCTCCGCCATCCGCCCAAAGAGCCGGATTACAGGCAGGGGAGAGGTCACCGTCAATTTTGCACTACGCTAAAAGAGCTGGGTGTTGATGTTGATATTAAGGAACTATCCGTACAGATAGAATCACACTTGAGGGACAATCTGCGATGAGGGACAGCGATCACCATCTGTTTTACTGCGAAAATATTACCGGCGATACAATAACCCTCGACAGCGGGGAGTCGAATCACGCCGTATCGGTGCTGAGGGTACGGGTTGGGGACTTGATACAGGTTACAGACGGCAGGGGGACGATTTATGAATGTCAATGTGCTGATGTCCGCAAGCAGTCAATCTCGTGCAATATACAAAACAAAACCGTCATCCCCAGAATCATCCCGGAATTGACACTGTTAGTTGGGCTCCCGGACAAAGAGCATTTTGAGACGATCCTTGAGCATGCAACCGCGCTGGGGGTTCGCCGCGTTGTCCCGTTAATTATGGACCACTGCCGCAAGCCGTGGTGGGAGTCTTGGGATAAACTGTCGCAGAGATTTACGTCAAAGATGATAGTGTCGATGAAGCAATGTTTGTACCCCTGCATCCCTCATCTTGACGCGCCGGTATCGTTGGGCAATGTAATTGACACGTGCGATAAGCCGTTGATTGTTGCCGGTCAGCACGGCAAAAAATTGAGTGATGCGGATATATCCCCGTATAAAAAGCTGACTTGTCTGATAGGCCCGCCTGGCGGTATGTCTTCCGGTGAGACAAAATTACTGGAATTGCGTAATCCACTGATTATATCAGTTGCCGCTGCAAGATTAAGGACAGAGTTGGCATCGGCGGCTGTTTGTTCCCGTATCATGTCTGCGTTTCTGTGTCCGGCGGCTGTATGACGGCCGCCGGAAGATGCATGTATAATTAATCTGCAATTGTGCTAATCGATGGCCTTTATCGTCTTTTGCGGGAATAAGAGTTGTATCTGTATCATGTGCGAGAACACGAACTCTCTGTATTCCGCTCCCATTGGGAACATGGACCCTGTTTCTGTGAAGTTTGTTGACATCATGAGTCTTAGGTTGTAGTTGACTGAGAGCGTGTTATTGCTGTCGATGTTGTACTCTACGCCCGCGCCGATGTTTGCGCTGGGGGAGAGGGTCCAGATTCTGTCGCTGGCGAAGAGCTCGCGTTCGGGTACGGTCCACGCGTCGTTTAGTGTTTCGTGGAAACTGGTCATGTGCAGGCCGATGCCGGCTGATAGGAAAAATGTGCGCATGTGCGCTGGGTAGAGGTGGTGAAGGTCGGCCTGGATGCCGAATGTCGTGTAGCGTGAGTACAGAATGGCCATAGTCTCGGAACCGTCTGTGAGGTCTACCATGTATTCATCGTCTTTGACCCTTCCCCAGCCGATTTCGAAAGAGCTCTGGAGTCTGTACAGCGGATCTGCCAGAGCGAAGCGTTTGCTGCCTGTGACTGCGTATGTGAACAGATCGTTGCCGGGGACGTGCTGGTACTGGTCTTCGCCCTTGTACTTGCGGTACCCGTCGCGCGTGTTGACGGATGCGTAGCCGCCGAACGCGAAGGCGTCGGAGTAGCGCGGCGGCTGCCACTGCTGCGGCTGGGTTTGGGTTGTTTTGGCCGGGGTTGACGGCGGCGCGACGGCCTTGCGCCCGCCGGCGATTACATCCTCCGCGGTCCGCTCTGCTGCGATGGCCGGTTCGGGTGCGGCGTCAACCTGTTCCGCCGGGGCCGGTTCACCCGTTTCCGGGTGCGCGTCTGCGGTTTGATCCGCCTCAAGCGAACCGGTTTCGATAGAGGCCCCGGTGTGGGCCTGCGCGTCTGCGGGTTGATCATGCGCCGGCGAATCTGCCGCCGCCTTTTCCGCTGCCGGATGCTCCGCTGCGGGATGACTCTGTGCGGACGAATCCGCCGGGACAGCATCCGCCGCCGCGGATCTATGCTGCGCTAAGACAGACACGCTTAGGGCCAGCAGCAACAACGCCGTTAACGATATTGATCTTATAATTATTTGCATGTAAAGCCTCCTAAAAATCTGCGTTACCGGGATAACGCGGAAATGGTATGACATCTCTGATATTCTGTAAACCGGTTACAAACTGCATCATCCTCTCAAACCCCAGCCCAAACCCAGCGTGCGGCGCACCGCCGAACTTGCGCAGGTCGAGGTACCACCAGTACTTGCTCTCATCGAGGCCGAAATCGCGCATCCTCGATATTAATACATCGGCACGGTCCTCGCGCTCCGACCCGCCCACAAGCTCGCCTATCCCCGGTACCAGAATATCCATAGCGCCTACGGTTTTGTTATCATCGTTGAGCCGCATGTAGAAGGCTTTGATCTCTTTGGGATAGTCGTAGACTATCACCGGCTTCTTGAAGATCACCTCGGTCAGATAGCGTTCATGCTCGGATTGTATATCGATGCCCCACGATACCGGGTACTGGAACTGGTTGCCGCTTGACAAGAGCTTGTCGATAGCCTCAGTATAGGTGATCCTCTCAAACGGTTGCGATGCCGCGCTTTCGATGTTGCCGATTACTAACGGGCTGACCCGCTGGTTGAAGAACTCGAGGTCGTCTTTGTTGTTGTCGAGCGCGTGTTTGCATAAGCAGCGGATGAAATCTTCGGCCAAATCCATATCGTCGTTAAGGCGGAAAAACGCCGCCTCGGGCTCTATCATCCAAAATTCGGCCAGATGGCGCGCGGTATTGGAATTCTCCGCTCTGAACGTCGGCCCAAACGTGTATATCCGCCCCATGGCCATAGCGTAAGTCTCGCCCTCAAGCTGCCCGCTTACGGTAAGATTCGCGGGCTTGCCGAAAAAATCTTTACCGTAATCAACCCCGCCGCCCTCCGTCCTCGGCGGATTATCGATATCAAGCGTAGATACCCGAAACATCTCTCCCGCGCCTTCGCAATCGCTGGCCGTAATGATGGGGGTATGGACGTAGAAAAATCCGCGCTCCTGAAAAAACGTGTGGACCGCGTAGGAGAGCGAGTTCCGCAGCCGCGCCACCGCGCCGATGGTGTTGGTTCTTGGCCGTAAATGCGCTATCTCACGCAAATATTCCAAACTGTGCTTCTTCTTCTGTAACGGATAATCGGCCGGTGCCATCCCGTAGACGAACACCTCCGCCGCCTGCAGCTCGTACTTCTGCCCCTGTCCCGGCGAGTCAACAAGCGCCCCCCTCACCCGCACGCTGCTGCCGGTGTTGACGTGCGCCAGCTGCGACCCGTAGTTGGGAAGCGTGCCGGGCACGACTGCCTGGATGCCGGACAGGCACGAGCCGTCGTTCACCTCGAAGAACGAGAACCCCTTGCCGTCGCGGCGGGTGCGGACCCAGCCGCTTATTTCCACCTCGGCCCCGGCGCTGTCCTGCGCGAGGATGTCCTTTATTCTCTTCCGCATGGCTATTCGCAGTCGTAGTCGATTAGGGTTTTGGGGTTGTACTTCCCGATCTTTTTCATATAATTGAGGAACGGCAGCCCGATAATCGAGAATATCCCCTTTACCTCGCCGCCCTTGCACTCTATCATCTTAGCGACCGCGGAAAGGGTCCCGCCGGTGGCGATCAGGTCGTCGATGATAAGCCACCGCTTACCGAGGGCCAGATCGTCTTCGTGGATCTCAAGGGTTGCCGAGCCGTACTCGAGGTCGTAGCTCATGGCCACCGTCCGCCCCGGCAGTTTCCCCTTCTTCCGCGCCAGCACGAGCGGCACCCCGCGGTTCACGGCGAAGCACGACCCCAAGAGGAACCCCCGGCTCTCTATGGCGATGGCCCCGTCGATATCGGCCTCCTTGTAATGTTCCAGCATCGCGTCCACGACGTACCTGAACGCCGCCGGATTGGTGAAAATGCTCGTAATATCGTAAAAAAGTACCCCCGGCTTGGGAAAATCGGGCACCTTGCGGATCGCGTCGTCGAGATTCATGGCAAAATCCTCCTGAAAACAGGGTTATTGATTCCGGTACTGCTGGGTAACGCTGTATAATAAAATAATATATGGCGGGGGAAAGATGTCTATCCGGGCATAATTTTTTGATTCCTATCCCTATTATGCGTAGGGACAGGCGGGAGGGATGCCCGCTCCTGCGCCCCCGCTCCCCAAGACCAGCCGCAATACCGCGTTGGCCTGATGGCCGGCGCAGATTAGTACACGGGGCGACATAAGGCCCTCGTCGGCCTCGGTTGATTCGTCCCCGCAGATGTAGAGGCGGCCGCTCATCCGGGCGGAGGTTTTGATGTCGTTTGCCGGGCCGGTACCGGCGATGCCCGAGGCGGCTACTATTTTTGTTGCGGGGAGGGAGGAGAGGAGGGTTGATACGAGGACCGCTTTGGATTTCGGGCAGTCGAAGGCTTCGCAGACTATGCCGTACCCGCTAAATATATCGACGGCGTTATCTTCTGTGATAAATGCGTTGCTCGTTTTGACAGTGATGAATGGGTTGATATCCGCCAGCTGATTTTTGAGCGCCTCCGTTTTCTTCATCCCTATATGTGAAATCCCAAAATGTTGACGGTTCAGATTGCTGGGCTCGACAACGTCATGGTCAACAAGTAACAGTTCCCCCACGCCGAGGCGGGCGAGTGATACCGCGATGTTTGAGCCGAGGCCGCCCGCGCCGGCGATTGCTACCTTGGCGGATTTTAGCTTTTCGTGCGTTCCCGGAGTGTGGCGCTCGGCCATCAGGGACTCGAGCTCGGCATCATCAATATCAGTACCATTTACAATGATTTGCATTCGTCAACCTCCGCCTACAAATCCTACGATTTCCAGCGTATCGCCGTCAGACAATATTTCGGACTCGAATGAGCTTTTGGCGATGATGGCACCGTTTCGTTCGACCGCTATCGTTGAGGGATCGTAACCGTTGGTTTCGAGAAATATCTTAAGGGATATTGTTGACGGCAGCGGTATATTCTTTCCGTTGACGGTCATTTGTCCATCCTTTGGGGTTTAAATCCCCGCAGCCTCAGCGCGTTTGTGAGTACGGATATTGAGCTGAGGCTCATTGCGGCCGCCGCGAACATCGGGTTTAGCAGCGGGCCGCCGAAGAGGTGCAGCGCCCCGGCGGCTATAGGTATGCCTACAACATTATACCCAAACGCCCAGAACAGGTTTTGCCTTATGTTGCGGATTGTTTTCTTGCTCAGGTCTATGGCGGTCGGGACGTCTGTCAGGTCGCTGCGCATCAGCACTATATCCGCGGATTCCATCGCCACATCCGTCCCTGACCCGATCGCTATCCCCACATCAGCCTGCGCCAGCGCCGGGGCGTCGTTGATGCCGTCGCCCACCATTGCGATTTTGCGGCCTTGCGCTTGCAGCTTTTTGATCTCGGCGGATTTATCCTGCGGCAATACCTCGGCGAGGACTTTATCGATACCAACTTGTTTGGCGATGGCGCCGGCGGTTTTTTTGTTATCCCCGGTAATCATGGCTACCTCGATCCCCATCTTACGCAAGCAGTCAATCGCCGCCTTGCTCGACGGTTTGACGGTGTCGGCAACCCCTATGATACCGGTAATCTTCCCGTTGACGGCGATGAACATCGGCGTTTTTCCGTCGCCGGCCAGCTGGTCGGAAACAGCTTTCAGGTTTGACAGCGGTATCTCCCGCTCGTCCATCAGTTTATAGTTACCGGCGATGATTTTATGGCCGTCCACAACAGCCTCTATGCCGCGCCCGGTTATGGATTGAAAGCCTGTAGTGTTGACGAGCGCCATCCCGGCCCCCTCCGCGCTTTGCACTATCGCCTGCCCGAGCGGGTGTTCGGACGGTTTTTCCGCGGATGCCGTCAATAATAATAAACGGTCTCTGTCAATATCAACCCCATCCGCAAGCAGTACATCCGTAACAGCGGGCTTCCCCTGCGTAATCGTTCCCGTCTTGTCAAGCACTATTGTATTGACCTTATGCGCCGTCTCAAGCGCCTCGCCGCCCTTGATTAATATCCCGTTCTCCGCCCCCTTGCCCGTCCCCACCAATATCGCGGTAGGCGTCGCGAGCCCAAGCGCACACGGGCAGGCTATTACTAATACGGATATAAAGATCGTCAGCGCGAACTTGAAATCCCCCCCCGTCCCTATAAACCACGCGATTGATGATAACAGCGCGATCGCGCACACTATCGGCACAAAATACCCCGAGACAATATCCGCCAGCTGGGCGATGGGGGCCTTCGACGTCTGCGCGTCCTCTACAAGTTTTATGATCTGCGCGAGCGCGGTATCGCTGCCAACCTTCTCCGCGCGGAATTGTATTGTTCCGGTGGTATTGACCGATGCCGCGTACACCGCGCCGCCCGCCTTTTTATTGGCCGGCATGCTCTCGCCGGTCAGCATCGACTCGTCTATAGCCGTTTGCCCCTCAATTACCACCCCGTCAACCGGAATCTTCGCGCCGGGTTTGACAATTACCACGTCGCCGATTTCCACTTCGTCAACCGGCACCTCCTTTTCCTGCCCGTTCTGGATGATGACGGCTGTCTTTGGCGTTAGCCCCAAAAGTTTTTTGATCGCCTCGCCGGTCTTGCCTTTCGACGACATTTCGAGCGTCTTGCCGAGCAGTATCAGCGTGATGATGACGCCTGCGGTTTCGAAATACAGATGCATATCCGCCAACCCGGCCGCGTGTTTTTCCGATACCGCTATGACCTGATAGACGCTGTATATGACCGCGGCGGAGGTCCCTGTCGCTATCAGCGAATCCATATTGGGCGCTCGCCGCAGCAATAGCCAGAATCCGACAGTATAAAATTTGTACCCCGCGCAGATCACGGGTATCGTAAGCGCCAGCTGGACGAGGCCGTGGATCAGCGGGTTTAGCTTGTGGTCGAGGATCACCGGCATTGGCAGGCTGAAGCCGGGGATCATGTGGGCCATTGATATGTAGAGGAGCGGCGCTGTGAAGATCGCGGCGATTGTCAGTTTTGTCTTCAGCGTGCGTATCTCTTTAAGTTTCCGCGCTTTCTCCTCGTCTGCCGCGGCGGTCTTCGAGTTAGCGATAGTCAGCGCCTTGAATCCCTCTTTCTCGATGGCGGCCCTGATTGCGGATTGCCTTATTACTGCCGGATCGTATGTAACGGTTGCCTTTTCTGTAGTGATATTGACAGACGCGACGCTCACGCCGTCCAGCGCGTTCAGCGCTTTTTCGAGGCGGCTTGAGCACCCGGCGCAGTGCATTCCGCTTACGGGGATTGTTATCGACGCGTTCGTCATATTGCACCATCGCTATTTGTTTGGGGTGATGCTGGTTTCGGGCAGCACGGCGCGCCGTCCCTCGCCGGCGGCCTCTGCCTGTTTTCCAGCAGGCTCGAAAACCCGTCGCCGGCTTTCACTACCGTTATCGTGCCCTTGATCATTCCCATCCAGCAAGTATACGGTACGCTCCCCGCGCGCCGCGGCGTGAAGTTGATTATATTATCGCCCGGCTTAAGTTCGTGCTCTACCCCGTACTCGCCTATGAAAAATTTGTAGTTGCACCCGTTTATGTTCCCCTGCGGCGCGTTTATAACCCACCTCACCGGTCTGTTTACCTCTACCTTGATTGACGGGTACGACGACGGCGAGAGCGTGCTGTTTACGATCTGCGGCCCTCTGTCTATCGCTATGTCTAATGTTGCGTCGCCGCTATGCCGCGCGGCCGAAAGCGAGACGCCGGCCAGGTTCCACCCCTGCGACAGCATGTACAGGCCAAGCACCGCGACCATCACCGCGCCGGCGGTCATCACCTTCTGCGCGGATTTTTTCCCGATGGCCGAGCTGAACGTGCCAAGGCCAAACATCAGCGGCACGGTGCCGAGGCAGAAGAGCGCCAAGGAGGCCGCGCCCTTGAGCGGGCTGCCGGTTGAGAGCGCGAATAGCTGTACGGCCAGAAGCGGCCCGCACGGCATAAGGCCGTTCAGCAGGCCCACAATGAACGGCCCCTTCCCCTGATACGCGCCGGCGTTGATGAATTTCGGCATGCGGGGCGTTATCCTGCGCATCCACGGGAAGATGTGGAGCATGTTTACACCCACTATGACCATGAGCGCGCCAGCGATCAGCTTGAGCGCCCCCTGCGCGGCCAGCGAGAACGTAACGGCCGACCCGAGCGCCCCGGCCGCCGCGCCTATTATAGTGTAAGAGGTTACGCGGCCGAAGTTGTAGAGGATAGACGGGCGGACGATGGAACGCTTGCCGCCCTCCCCCCGCGGCAGGCACTGCGACAGGTTGATCCCGCCGCACATCGCGACGCAGTGCACCGACGTTAAAAGGCCGATGACAAAGAGCATCCCGTAGCCCACGTCCGGCAACAAGCCGCCCTCGCCCCCAATCTGCGGCATAAACGGGAGCAGCAGGTTCAGAACCTCGAACTGCTGCAGGACGATGAATACCGCGGCGATAATGATCAGCAGCCCAGCCGCGCGCTGCCAGTCGGTTTTCGGGGTTTCAGGTTCCATGAACGAGGCATTACTCCGGTTAAGGGTAAAGGATAATATTTTGGGGGATTATATATTTATATATTTAAATTAAATTTAATATACTACAAAGTCAAAGTCAAGATCAAGGTCAAAATACTATGGGTTTATGTTTTGCCGGTGCATTGTGGAGACGTGATACCGTATATAGGGGAAAAGAGGCGGCTTGCTGTGCCTGCGGGAGCATGCAATCCATGTATTCACATCTCGGCCGCAGAAGTATCAGCCCCAATGGAACTACTCGCCGCCCGGCATGAAAGACGGTTGGCTTCTACGGTACGCGGACAAGTCAAAACACCACGCCCGGGGGGTAAATTGGGGTTTATTGTTGTATTGGATATACGGTTTTGTAGGGGCGTTGCGTGCAACGCCCATTCGGTTGGATGCGTGCCAAATGTAAATTTATCCGACACATCCACCGGAAACAAAACGATTTTGTAGGGGCGACCGTCCCCGGTCGCCCGTGCCGGAATTGCGATATTGCGTTTGATTTGACGTATACCGCAATCCCGGCATCGCGGGCGGGCACACAGGCCC
>WQRV01000106.1 GCA_009786575.1 Chitinispirillia bacterium
TATACGTTGAAATCAAACGCAATATCGCAATTCCGGCGGGCGATCGGGGACGATCGCCCCTACAAAACCGTTTTGTTTCCGTCAAAACCGTATATCCATCAAATTGGTAAACCCCAATTTACCGCAATAGGCCCCGGTGCCAGACAAGCGGCAAGCCTGCCGCGTCAGAATATCTCATCCTCAGCCGGAACATCCGCCGGCCATAAAATCTAAAAAAAATCCCAATATAGGGTATTGACCTTTCCACGCCCACAATATATATTGTATTATAGGCATAGATTCGTAATTCGTAACATTATATATGGAGCAGTCAGATGATGTCAAGTAAAACCGTCTTTAAAGCGTTGTATTTATGCACCGCAGCCGTATTTTTGCTGGTTTCGGCCTTTCCGGCTGACGCTCAGTCCAAGAAGTCCAAGCGCGGCGGCAGTGCCGAGAGCGAGGCTATTTTGCCCCAGATAGACGTGATCCGGGTCAAGGAGACCGCCGACGAGGCATTGCGCGCCGCCGGCGGCCTCAAGCGCGAGAACGCCGAGCTCCGGGCGCGTATTGCCGAGCTCGACAACCGGATCGTCTTCCTCTCCGAGGAGGTGTCGCATGTGTCGGCCGCCAAGATTGAGGAGGTTGAGACGCGGCTGGCGCTCCTCACGGAGGCTTACAAGGACATGTTCGTCAAGCTGCAGGCGCTGGAGGCCCACATCCGCCCCGCGCCGCCCAAGCCGCCCACGCCGGTGCCCGTCAACAACGCGATGTTTTCGACCACCGCCTCGGGCGAGCTGGTGTTGTCTTCGCCGGAGTACGATTTATATATGAGCGGGCTGCGGCTTTTCAACGCGCGCAGTTTTGATAAGGCGATGGCGATGTTTGTTGACTGCTTAGCGAAGTTCCCGGACGGCGAGTACCGCGACAGGTCCAATTTCTGGATAGGGGAGTGCCACTATCAGATGGGCAGGATGGCGGAGGCGATAGCGGCGTACAGCAAGGTGCTCACGTACAAGAATTCGACGAAGGCCGACGCGGCGCAGTTCCAGATCGCGCTGGCGCACCAGAAGCTGGGCCAGACGGAGCTTGCGCGTGCGGAGTTTCGGCGGCTCATAGAGCGCTACCCGGCCAGCGCGTTTGTGGAGAGGTCGAAGAGGTATCTGGAAGATTTGAAATAACGTATTGAAATAACGTATTAATATGTACATTGATGGCAGGTCATCAATGCAGGGGCGGCTTGCGGCCGCCCGCGCGATGCCGGATTACGGATATCCGGTATCATTAACAGTAACACAAAAATCTGTACGGGGGATAAAAAATGTCATCAATAAAATTACGCAGCGCGACCGTTACCGAGGGACGCCGCATGGCCGGCGCGCGCAGCCTCTGGCGCGCCAACGGCATGACCGAGGCGCAGATGGGCCGCCCGGTAATCGCGGTTGTCAACTCGTTTACGCAGTTTGTGCCGGGCCACGTGCACCTGCACAATATCGGCCAGCACGTTAAGAAGATGGTCGAGGCGCAGGGGTGTTTCGCTGCGGAGTTCAACACTATCGCGATTGACGACGGGATCGCGATGGGGCACGACGGTATGCTCTACTCGCTCCCTTCGCGCGAGCTGATTGCCGACAGCGTTGAGTACATGGTGAACGCGCACCGCGCCGATGCCATGATCTGCATATCTAACTGTGACAAGATTACCCCGGGAATGATGATGGCCGCGATGCGCCTCAACATCCCGGCGGTATTTGTGTCCGGCGGGCCTATGGAGGCCGGCGTTGTTGGCGGCAAGAAGTACGATTTGATTGACGCGATGATAATGGGGGCCGACAAGAACGTGTCTGACGAGGAGGTTGCCGCGGTTGAAAAGGCGGCATGCCCGTCTTGCGGGTCGTGCTCCGGGATGTTCACCGCCAATTCCATGAACTGCCTCGCCGAGGCGCTTGGGATGGCGCTACCGGGCAACGGCACGGTGGTGGCCACGCACAAGCAGCGCTACAATATCCTCGACAGGGCCGCGCTGCTCATCGTTAAGATGGCCGAGAAGTATTACGGTAAGGGTGATGAGAGCGTTTTGCCGCGGTCAATCGCGACGCGCCCCGCGTTTCTCAACGCCATGTCGCTTGATATCGCCATGGGCGGGTCGTCCAACACCGTCCTGCACCTTCTGGCGATAGCCCGCGAGGCCGGGGTTGAATTTTCGATGGAGGACATTGACCGCCTCTCGCGCAAAATCCCGGTGCTCTGCAAGGTCGCGCCGAGCTGCAGCTACCACGTTGAGGACGTCAACCGCGCCGGCGGGATCATGGGCATTATGGCGGAGCTTTCGAGGGGCGGTTTGCTTGACACGTCGGTAACGCGTCTGGAGGCCATGACTTTGGCCGATACGCTCGAGGCCTGCGATGTCCGCGACTCCAAGGTGACTCCCGACGCTCTGGATTTGTACAAGAGCGCTCCGGGCGGTGCCGGGCGCAACCTTGTGTTCGGGTCGCAGGAGAAGATGTACGACGAGCTGGACCTCGACAGGGAGGCTGGCTGTATCCGCGACATTGAGCACTGTTATTCTAAAGACGGCGGGCTTGCCGTTCTCTTCGGCAACATCGCCAATAGGGGTTGTATCGTAAAGACGGCCGGTGTTGACGAGTCTATATTCAAGTTCCGCGGCCCGGCGAAGGTGTACGATTCGCAGGATGCCGCCTGCGAGGGGATTTTGGGCGGCGGCATAAAGGCCGGCGACGTGGTGGTGATCCGCTACGAGGGCCCCCGGGGCGGTCCGGGTATGCAGGAGATGCTCTATCCAACCTCCTACATAAAGTCTATGCACCTCGGCAAGGAGTGCGCGCTTATTACCGACGGGCGTTTTTCAGGCGGCACGTCGGGGCTGTCGATAGGCCACATCTCGCCCGAGGCCGCGAGCGGCGGGGAGATTGGGCTTATCAGGACGGGTGATATTATAGAGATAGACATTCCGGGGCGCACTATTAATGTTCGTGTAGACGGCGCGGAGTTAGAGAAGAGGCGCGGCGAGGAGAAGGCTAAGGGCAAGGGCGCGTTCAAGCCGAACCGGGAGCGCGTCGTGCCGGCCGCGCTGAAGGCGTATGCGTTATTGGCGGCGTCGGCGGACCAGGGCGCGGTTAGGGTTCTGCCGGAGGATAATTAGTTAACAAAAATCTTGATATCTATGGCGTAAATTATTATGATTAATATATAGATGTTGATAAATAATATATGCAGTGTTTGTTGCCTATCACCAACGTAAGGTAAGGTATTAATGACAGAACAAATGATTATTACCGCAGTTTTGGCCCTGTTGACAGGAGTGATTGTTTTTGTCGTGTGGGTGTATGTCAAAAACATGAAGGCCTCCGCGGTTAAGCGGGGGAAGACTACGTTTGCCATGATAAAGGTTGCGGACGACGGCGCGAAAGACGGCGCTGAAGCAGCGGATGCCGCCGCCGTGGCCGATGTTAACGCCGGCGGCAAAAGGTACGCTCCATCGGAGCCAGCCGCAGCGAACGAGGCCGCCGCCGGTACTTCCAGATACGCTACCCCGGCCCGTGCCGCCGTGAATGATGCCGCTGCCGGCGGTTCCGGATACTCTGCCCCGGCCCGTACCGCCGTGAACGAAGCCGCCGCCGGCAGCGATGGGCGCACCGCGGCGGCCCCCATTGCCGTGAACGGGACGCGCGCGGGCGGCTGGTACGGCGCCCAGGCGTACACCGCTGCCGGCGAGGCGGATACGGATACGGATGCGGGTGAGGAGCTGGGGGACGACGATATGGAGAGATCGGTGGTCGATCCGGTTCCCTTCCCGGAGGAAGAAGCTTACGCCGCCGACACTGTAGCCGTTCCCGTAAATGCGCCGGATGCCGATGAATCGTACGGGTTGGGTGAACTGGATGAACTGGAGGCATCGGTAGGGGATCTGCCGGACGAAGATGATGTTTCCGGCCATGAGGAAAAATCTGAGGATGATAGTGAATATGATGAAGATGAAGATGAGGATGAGGGTAACAGCGGCGGCAAGGTGCGCCCGCTCTTTGGCGCCATGCCGTCTCTGCGCCGCCGGCTGCCCGAAACGGTTCGCATGATGGAGCGCCACGTGCTTCTCGCCGAAGACGTACAGGTGAACCGCGAACTGATCGCGGCGTTCTTCGAGGGCTCCGGCGTGAAGTTCAAGTTCGCGGCCAACGGGCAGGAGGCGTGCGAACTGTTCGAGGCCAACCCCAACGCTTATTCGATGATCCTGATGGACATCCAGATGCCGGTGATGGACGGCCACGACGCGGCGATCCGCATCCGCGAGAACGAGTCGGAATGGGCGAAGCAGATCCCGATCATCGCGATGACCGCCGCCGACCAGAAAGACGACCTCGACCGCAGCTTCGACGCTGGGATGGACGACCATGTTACCAAGCCGGTAGACATGGACGCTCTTCAGAACAAGATATTCGAGTATATAATGAATACGGGTGAGGATTGATATCGCTGATTCTGTGGTAGTATACTGCATTGATATAACACTGCCGTAGGGGCGCGATTTATCGCGCCCTTGCTATTCCCTCACAAAACAGATCTCGCTGCCAACCGTTAGCCCCAGCGTTTCCGCCGCGCTGCTGCCGTTGACACCTATCTCCATAAGCCCCGCCGACCCCGGGTACGCGACCGCGCTTCCCTTTGGGACGTCTCCATAGTGAGAGCAGATTTTTACGCTGGTGCCGCCGCCTATCGTGCATACGCAATTTTCACCGCAGGCGTCGGTCAGCTCTCGCGGGCTTACGGCGGTTATCGCGTTGCCGAACCTGTCGTTGTGTATTATCGCGGCTGTCAATTGGTTGTTGGCGGCCTTTGGCGCGGGCCAGTCTAATTTTACGTAGTTTGGCGTGAGGTCGCCGCAGTTATCGAACGAGAGCCAGTCGGAGAGCGCGGCGGCTAAGGGGACGAGCATGTCACGCGCCGGGAACGTGGAGCATCCCGACGGCACGAGGTACTCCTCGATGTTGACCTCACGCACATCGGCCAGCCTCTCGCGCCGCAGTACCCACGAGAGCAGGCCGTTGTCGGGCGCGATGAATAGGTGCGAAGCGCTCTTCGCGGCTATGACGCGCTCCTGCGCGTTGCTGTAGTCTACGGCCGCGAGAAAGACTGTTTCTTCCGGAAAGCTGCGGTACGACGCGAACAACGCGAACGCGCCCTCGGCGACGGCGCCCCGCGGTATGGAGTGTGTCAGGTCCACCGGCATAGCCATCGGGTTGAGCGAGAGGATAGCCCCCTTAAGCTCTCCGGCAAACCAGCCGTCCGTCCCCAAATCCGTCAACAGCGCAATCGTTGCCATATTGTCTCCAGTTTATGGAGTTTGGAGTGTTGAGTGTGGAGTTTGGAGTTTGGAGTTAACGTCAAATAACTCAACATTCCACACTCCAAACTCAGCACTATTTATCCAGCTTCACTAATCTTCGCCAGCATATTGTTAACACGCTTCGAGTACGCCAGCGGGTCAGACACCATGTGCCCTTCCGCGATGAGCGCACCGTCGTACAGAAGCATCGTCCACTCCGCAAGTTCAGGAGCGTTAGCGTCTTTCTCGAAACGAGCGTTCATGTTTCTGATGATCGCGTGGTCGGCGTTGATCTCGAGAATCCTCTTCGTGGCCGGCACCTCCTGGCCCATCGCCTTCATTATCTTCTCGAAGTGCGCGCCCATGGCGTGCTCTCCCGCGACAAGGCAGGCGGGGCTGTCCTTGAGACGCCCGGTTACGCGCACGTCTTCCACCACGTCGGACAATATCTCCTTTATCCGCCCCGAAAACCCGGTAAGCTCCGTCTGCGCCTTAACCTGTTTCTCCGCCTCGTCCCTGCCCAATTCCCCCAGGTCAAGCCCGCCCTTGTTTACGGGTTTGAGCTGCTTATCGTTGTAATTGTAGATGTCTACTACTATCCACTCGTCAATCGGGTCTACCAGATACAATACCTCGATACTCTTGGCCTTGAACACCTCAAGGTGCGGGCTCTTCTCCACAATCTCGCGGCTCTCGCCGGTGATGTAGTAGATGTCTTTCTGCCCCTCGCGCATCCTGTCAACATACTGCTTGAGCGACACCAGATCATCAGCGCTCTCGCCCATAGACGACTGGAAGCGTATCAGTTCCAAAAGTTTCTCGCGGTTCTCAAAATCGGTATGCAGCCCCTCTTTGAGCACCGGCCCGAAATTTTTCCAAAACTCCTTAAACACCTGCGGCTCGTTCTCGGCCAGATCTTTCAGCTTGCCGAGTATCCTCGACACCAGCGCCTTTGATATCCGCTCGATGACCGCGTTCTGCTGCAAAATCTCCCGCGACACGTTGAGCGGCAAATCCTCCGAATCGACAACGCCGCGCACGAAGCGCAGATACTCCGGCAGAAGCTCCTTGCAATTGTCCATAATAAACACGCGCTTGACGTACAGCTTGACCCCGTGCTTGCGCTCGTTTGAGAAGAGGTCGAAACCGGCGGTGGCGGGGATGAAGATTATCGACGAGTATTCGAGCACGCCCTCGGCGTTTGTGTGCAGCGTGGAGAGCGTCTTGCCGTAGCCGCCCAGCGCCTGCTGGTAGAACTCCTCGTACTGCTCTTCCGTAACCTCTGCCGCCGCGCGCCTCCACAGGGGCTTTGTCTGGTTGACGACCTCTTCCTCGCCCTTATCGTTTGGCAGATATATCGGGAACGCGATGAAGTCCGAGTATTTTTTGATGAGCGACCGCGCCTGCCAGTTTTCCGCGTACACGGCCTCTTCGTCCTTGAGCGATATGATGACGTCTGTCCCGTGGCCGTCCTTCTCGGCGTCGCCAAGGGTATACGTGCTCTCGCCGCAAGACTCCCACATCACCGCCGCCGCGCCGTCCCCGGCTTTTTTGGTGATGACCTTGACGCTCGCCGCGACCATGAACACCGAGTAGAACCCGACGCCGAACTGCCCGATGAGGTTAGAGTCGGCCTTCTGGTCGCCGGTCATCTTCTCGAGGAACGCCTTGGACCCCGACCGCGCGATGGTGCCGATGTTATCGATGACCTCCTCGCGTGTCATCCCGATCCCGTTGTCGGAGATGGTGACGGTCTTGGCCTCCTTGTCGAGCTTCACGCGGATGGCCGGCTCGGAGCCGGAGGCAAGCTGCGGGTTTGTCAGCGCCTCGAAGCGCAGTTTGTCGAGCGCGTCGGAGGCGTTCGAGATCAGTTCGCGGAGGAATACCTCGCGGTGGCTGTAGAGCGAGTGGATCATCAGGTGAAGCAGCTGCTTCGCTTCGGTCTGAAACTCCATCTGTTGTGACATGCTGTACTTACTCCTTTTATTGTGTGTGGATTGATATTTATGGACAAGCGGGCGGTTCAAATGCCGCCACTGCAATATCCATCTATAAATAAAATGTTTTTTATCAATATAACCTATAAATATACTAAAATCCCGGTAAAAAATCAACGGCAAAAACACGCCGCCAGACGATTGCCGCCCAAATCCTCCAACGGAGGCGTTTCCTGCCGGCACCGCTCGGACCGCCGGGGGCACCTCGGATAGAAAGCGCACCCGCCCAAATCGCCGCCGGGCGCGTCCCTGTCGCCGTCAACCTCCTGCCGCCTGGGGGCCGCCGCCGACCCCACCGTGGGCACGCTCCTGAGCAATAGCTCCGTATAAGGGTGCGCCGGCGACGCGAAAATCTGCTCGTTGGCGCCCATCTCCATAATCCGCCCCTGGTACATCACCGCGATACGGTTGGCGATGTGCCGCACGACGGCCAAATCGTGCGAGATGAACAGCATCGTCTGGCGGTACCGCTGCTGCAAATCCTGCAGCAGGTTGATGATCTGCGCCTGGATCGACACGTCGAGCGCGCTGACCGGCTCGTCCGCCACAACGAACTCCGGCGACGTGGCGAGCGCGCGGGCGATCCCCACGCGCTGCCGCTGCCCGCCGGAGAACTCGTGCGGGTAGCGGTCGAGGTAGGCGGGGGAGAGGCCGACCTGATCCAGCAATTCGGCGATCCGCGCCTCCCTCTCTTTTTTGGACCCCAATTTGTGGATGATGAGCGGCTCCTCAAGGATTGTTCGGACGGACATGCGCGGGTTCAGCGAACTGTACGGATCCTGAAAGACGATCTGCATCTGCCGCCGCAGTTTTTTGCGGTTGGCAGCGCTGCGCATATCCGCCCACGTCACCGGCTTATCCTTATAATCCCCCAGCGACAGATGTATAGACCCGCCCGTAGGCGGTATCAACCCCATCACGGCCTGCGCGGTGGTAGTCTTCCCGCACCCCGACTCGCCGACCACGGCGAAGACCTCGCCCCGCATTACCCGAAACGACACGCCGTCCACCGCCTTAGTCCACCCGCTTATCTTCCCCACGAGGCCGCCGCGGACAGGGAAATGGACTTTCAGGTCTTTGATGTCGATGCAGATATCATCACCGCTATTCAAATTATTAATACCGTCCGCATTGTTGATATCATCCCCCTTATTCATAATGGTGGCACCTTACCTGATGATTGCCGCTAACCGCGTGCAGCGGCGGATGCTCTTTCCTGCACCGGTCCGTCACCCTCGGGCAGCGCGGGTGGAACGGGCACCCCTCCGGTATCTCAAGCGGCGTTGGCACCGTCCCCGGTATCACCGTCAGCCGCTCGCTGCGCTTCTCTATAGACGGGATAGTCTTCAGCAGGCAGTCGGTATAAGGGTGGCGGGGCGCGTCGAACAGTTCTTTAGACGGCGCCGCCTCCATGACCTCCCCCGCGTACATGACTATTACATCGTGCGCCATGCCCGCCACTATCCCCAGATTATGAGTGATAAGTATCATGCTCATATCCTTGGTATCCTGCAACTCCTTAAGCAACTCCAACAATCTCGCCTGTACGGTAACATCTAACGCCGTGGTGGGTTCGTCCGCGATCAGGAGCCTCGGCGAGCAGGCCAGCGCCATGGCAATCATCACCCGCTGGCGCATCCCGCCGCTCAGGTTGTGCGGGTACGCCGCGTAGACCCGCTTGGGCTCCGCTATCCCCACCTCCGCGAAGAGCCGCTCGCAGAACTCCGCCGCCTCTGCCTTGCCCATCCCCTTGTGCAGCAGGAGCGACTCCGCCACCTGCCCGCCGCACGTGAACACCGGGTTGAGCGAGGTCATCGGGTCCTGAAAAATCATCGATATCCGCCGACCGCGCACCCCGCACATCTGCTTCTCGGGGATGGCGAGCAGGTCCGCCCCCTCGAAAATCATCGACCCCGACTCAATCCTGGCCGGCGGGACGGGGACGAGGCGCATAACCGACAGCGCGGTAACGCTCTTCCCGCACCCGGACTCCCCCACGATGCCGAGCGTCTTGCGGTCGTCCAACCCAAAAGACACCCCCCGTACGGCGTGGGCGGTCTTTTTTTGGATCGAGAAAGAGACGCGGAGGTCGGTGCAGGTAAGGCAGGGCATATCTTTGCCGTCTGGGTTGATGGTTAACCGGTACTAAGCAGTAAATATACATTATTTTTATTGCAATATAAAAAAAATGTTAGTTTCCCGATGAGGTCCACCACACAATAGAGCCTATTTTCCGCCCTATATAAGGAAAATCAGCCGTAGTCCGAGGAGGCTCTCCGAGCGGGAATACCATTTTAACCGGCTCCCTGTATGTGACCGTTCCGTCTTTGTATGTTACGCCGCCGGGCCAGCGCCAGCTCTTGTCAAGAAAATATTCCTTATGCCGGGGTTCCTCCGCAGATACATGCTGCTCTGTAACAAGCACAACAAGAAAACCATTCTCGATTTTATAGCTTCCTTTGAATTTATCTTCTCCGCCCCCGTCATAATTAATGGTATTGTCCTCATTTATACTCAGGCTGGCGCACCAGCTCGGAGCGGGGACAATGTTAGAATAATAATGTATCAAATCTTTCCTGCTTAGCCTTGTATTAGGCTTTGCGTTTTCAAACGCCAGTATTCTCTGCACATTCGCCTTATCAATATCTGTTAATTGATTATTGACATTGTCGCTCTTTGGGTTGTACCATGAAAATTGCCCGAAGTGCGCCTTAAGGTCGTCCGACTGAAATATCATCCCGTGCTTTGCGAAGATTGCGTTCCTGAGCAGCCGCAGCTCTTTTTTATCAAGAACGGCCAACGCCGTCTCAGGAATCTTTTCATCCAATAAATTTACAGATCCGTTGTATATTATTATCCTTCCCGCCGAAAAACCGGTATTGGGCATATAGACGTTAAGTCCGGCGTAGTCATAATCATCATATACTAAAGGCACATCTTTTCCCGCAAAGTTCTGCCCGAATAAATAATCGGGCTGGGATGATGCGCCGTCGCCCATGGCCTCTGTGAACGCAACCGCCGCCAGCGCGAGGGCCGCGGCAGCCAAACTTTTCGATACTGAATTTTTCATTATTTTCCCTCCGCGGTTTTACCGGCAAAAGCGCGAATGGCGCGAACCACGCCGTTGCCGTCAAGATTATCAAAATAGTCCATCTCACATTCTCCTTAACAGCGCCGAAATGCACCAAAACCTCGTCATAATGCGAAAACCTGTGTAATTCTTTAAAATAATACCCGACACGCCCTGTATGCAAATATATTTTCCCCGGCGGTACCGGTTTGGGGCGGATTTTGGCGAGGCTTGGGGGCTGACGGGGGCGATTTTGACCTTATTTCGGCCTCATAGACTGCCCCGTATGCCGGAAAGCGCAATTTTTGCCGTTTTTTTGCTTTTTGGGCGGGGATTTAGTATATTATATGATAGAGAGGAAGTTGTCCAAATGGTACAAATACCGACAGACGCAGACCTTCTGCCGCCGTCAGACGACCATATATTCAAGACGC
>WQRV01000107.1 GCA_009786575.1 Chitinispirillia bacterium
GAGCGCAGAACCTACGAAAAATACTTGGAAAACAGGTCAAGCCTCGACTGCGCAATCTATACCGCGAAAATGGACGGCATCGCGGAGGGCCGGGCGGAGGGCATTGCGGAGGGTAAGGCGGAGGGCGAAGCGAAAGGCCGGGCGGAAGGCATCGCCGAGGTCGCCAGGGCCTTGAAAGCCAAAGGCATGGATGCCGCCGCCATAGCCGGAGTTACCGGTCTCACCGCCGATGAGGTATTAAAACTGTGAACGTCTGACAAAAAAACTTGCACTTTGGAAAAACATAAACTATATTAGAAAAAGTTGTTTAACAGAATTTCGTGATAACTTTCAGGAACGCTTGCTTTGGATACGGCTTTTGTTGCTTGCTTGGGAATACTGCCCGTGATAATTATGCTTATCGCTCGATACGCCGGCGTACGGTTTGCGCCTGCGTCCGCCGTTGCGTACAACTCCTGCTCCGTCAGCGTGCCTATCTTGACAAATTTACTCAAAGAAATCATATATGTGAGGCCACCTAATTCATTGATTTACAACAAATTACCACCACATACAATACACGGTATTTTTCTAATACAACTGTTATGTCAATTTCAGATGACAATACTTGCGATAAGATATACTATATTAAAAATAAAGCCCGTGTATATATACCTGCGCCGGTTATTACAAATATCTGCACCAACAATTAATGCTTGTAAATTCAGTGATAATTGCCCCGAAAATTTCAGTTTTTACAATATTTTTCAAAAATCATATTTCCTACAACAAAGGAGCAGCGAATGCTGATGAGATTAGTACCCGCCGCTGCCGTTGCCGCGCTGTTTTTTACCGGGTGCGTGGCGTCGGTGAGCAAAAGCAATACCATTAAGGCCATAGACGCCGCGCCAAAGGTTTCAGCCACCGTGACGTTTGCCGACCTTGCGGTTTCCGAAAAGAAGGTAATGGGAACGGCCAATGGCATTATAGGGGATGTCACCAAGGAGGGCTTGGAACAAGAAGCTGTCTATCAGGCGCTTCAGCAGCATGGTGCCGACGTTATGGTAGGGTCTAACTTTTTTTATGTAGTTGCCAATGATGAAATGACTGTGACCATAGTCGGCTACCCGGCCAACTACAAAAACTTCAGGCCAGGCAAATCCGGCAGGCCCGCAGCCCCAACTACACTCCCAACCACGCAAACGATAACGGAATGAGGCCGGCAATGAAAATTATAAAAATTATGCTGTTTTTTACCATCTGCGCCTTTTTACTCTCAGGTTGTGTCTCGACGATGCGTACCAATACGCATAAAAATATTCCTGTCGAAACTGCGATGATAGAAACAACGCCCGTGGCCGCCGACCTCAAAGTGTCTGAGCGGAAAGCGAGCGGAGAAGTGCGCGGACTGCTCGCCAATGAGATAACATTAGATATGCTCACCCAGGAGGCAGTAGCAAAGGCGCTTGGCCAGGACCCGCCGTCGCTCACAGGCGCTGACCTTCTCCTCGCGCCGGACTATTACATAGTACAGAGAGGTAAGGAAGCGACAGTCACCGTAACTGGATATCCGGCGTGGTATATAAATTTTCGTAATGCGGAGGAGGAGGAAACCGGTCTGGTAGGAGTTGTTGGGCTGGGTCCTAAGCCGAATTTGAAGAAGATGTATAAAATGAAAGCCTCAAGCGGTTACTATCTTGAGGCGAATCTGGATATTGTGGAGGCAGGGGTTGCCATAGGAGGCGGAGGTGGTTTTGCTTGGAGTAATGGAATGTTCATGGGGCTCGAATTAGGGTACGGGAATATGTCGGGGGGCGGTTTTAGTATTGGCGGTGTATATGAGTTGCCTGCCCGGGTGCAACTGGTGTATGGGGGATCTGTTGGCTTTTGGTATATGGAAGTCGAGAGAGAAGGCGAAGGCTGGATGGATTGGAGCTGGAGCTATTATGACGTGTTTAGGGGATATGTTGGTCCCTTCGTCGGGTTGCGTTGGCACGGTGTAGGGCTATCGTACAGGGGGCTTATAGGTGAGGGTAATGGTGACTATGCCAGTCAGTTCAGGATTGGCTACCATTACAGCCTAAAAAGGTAGTGTTCACGATACATATATCGTGTAATTAGATTTGCATGGGCGCGGGTTCGTTGCCGCGGATTTCGCCGGCGGTTTCGGCACGGCGCTCCTTTTGGGTCGCGAGGAGGCGCTCGTAGTGGAACGAGTATATCTGCCGTTCCAACTGGCGCACCGTCCAGGCGCACCCCGTGCACTCTTTCAGGTAAAAATCCCGTCTGTCGGGCTCTTCGATCTTCATCAAGAGCCTGTAATGAGACCAGGTCAATTCGGCACACAGTGTGTTCCGAATTGGAAAAGTGCGGTAAAATTGCCTCATATGGCGTAAATTACGCACATCAAAGCCTTTTCCGAACTCTTCGGTAAGCCGTTCCGACAAAAACCGCAGGAACTGCTTCCCGTACTCGGCCCGGTCTCCCACGGCTTCGGAGATTTGCCGGCCAACCTCCCAGTACGAGGCCGACATCGCCGCATTTATGGCCTTATAGGCCTTTTCCCGCGCAGACGCGAGCGAAAATTTGACCTGATGTTGCGCGGTAATGTATATTCATTGTCTATGGCGGTTCGGGGATATTTCCATAAGCGGGTAAAACTAACGAGGAGAAGGTGATGAAAAAGGCTTTTGTGCTCTTTTTGACGGTACTGACGGCTGCTGGGGCGCTGTCCTGCGCTTCAAGCAATAAAACGGCCAAGCCGGATGTTGTCCCGTCTGGCAGTGCCACGTCCGCCGAGACCGAGGCCGAGGCCCCGCTTTCCGGCGTTCCTGTAACCCTCATGGAGGCCATAAACGGTTCCGCCGCCCGGCTCGCCGAGGGGCTTCCCAAGGGCAGCCGCGTGGCGATTATCGCCTTCGAGTCCGAGAGCGCGGGCCTCTCCGATTTCGTGATGGAGGAGCTCACCGGCGCGCTCGTTGACCGCGGCATAGAGGTGGCCGACCGGCAGAACCTGTGGTATCTGGAGAAGGAGTTCAAGTTCCAGATGTCGGGCAGCGTTAGCGACGAAGACGTTAAATCGGTCGGCAAGTTCATGGCGGCGGATATGGTAATTACGGGTCAGATGCAGAACCTCGGCGATACGTACCGCTACCGCGCGGGCGCTATCCACATGGAGCAGGCCACGAGGGCCATAGCCGCCCGGTTCGACATCCGCAATGACGACAAGATGCGTACTATGGCCGCGTCGCTCGCCGCCCAGCAGTCTGCAGTGAAGGCCGCCAAGTACGGCGTTAGCGAGGAGGAGACGCCCAAGACCGCCGGTACCTACCTCGACCGCGGCATCTTGCTTGCCAGCCGGGGCGAGTACGCTATGGCGGTAGACGACTTCGCCGAGGCGCTCGCGCTTAATCCCGACATAGCGGCGGCCTACGCGCTCAGGAGCAGGGCGCAGCTGGCCCTCATTGCCGACGAGGTGATATCGGTGGCCCATAACTTCGGCGGCATCAACGTATTTGTGGCGCCGGAGCTAAGCGATGAGCAGGCCGCCGGCTGCGATAAGGCGATAGAGGATTTGACGCAGGCTATAAGGCTCGACCCGCAGAACGGCGCGCACTACCGCGAGCGCGGCCGCGTCCACATGTTCAAAGACGAGCCCGGCAAGGCCATGGACGACTACAACAAAGCCATACGCATGGACCCGAGCGACTTCATAGCATACAATTACCGCGGCAACGCCTACCGCGAGAAGGGGGAGCTCGACAAGGCCTACGCCGACTTCAACCACGCGATACGGGAGAACCCCGACGACCCCGACGCCTACCGCGCCCGCGGCAGCATGTACCGCCAGAAGGGCGAGCTCGACAAGGCCATTGCCGACTTCGACAAGGTTTTGGAACTCAATCCCAAAGATCTAAACGCGCACGGCAACCGCGGCAGCGCGCACTTCAGCAAGGGCAACTTCGACAAGGCCGCGGAGGACTACCAGGCGCTACTGGAGATAGACCCTGAGAACGTGATGGCTAAGGAACTTTTGGGGACGGTGCGGAGGAGGCAGGGACAATAAATGGGAATTTGGCGTAACTAAAATCAAAGTCAAATTCTTATGGGATAATGTTTTGTCGCCTCATTGAGCCGTCGGGACACCGTATATGGGGGAAAAGAGGCCCCTTGCGGCACCGGCGGGAGCATGTAATCACTTGCATTAAAAGCTCGGCCGCCGAAGAATTCGCTCACGGTTGCGGAACCCGGTTCGTATAGTGAAATTTGGAACATCCGGTACGCGGCACGGCCCACGCCCAGAGCGAGGTGTTTTGACTTACCCGCGTACCGTAGAAGCCAACCTTCTTTCATGCCGGGCGGCGAGTAGTTCCATTGTTGCTGATGCTTCTGCGGCCGAGATGTGAATACAAAGGATTGCATGCTCCCGCAGGCACAGCAAGCCGCCTCTTTTCCCCCGTATACGGTATCACGCCTGTTCAATGAGGCGACAAAACATAATCCCATAGTCTTTTAAAGTCAAAGTCAACGGCAAAGTCAAAGATAAACCCCAATTTACCACCCCGCCCTGAATACTGCTGTAATGTTCAATGCAGTGTCAACGGATACCGTAACCGGAGACGTCCTGGCCGGGGTTCCGACCGGAGCGCCTTCCCAGCGGTCGAATGTGTAGCCGATTTGGGGGGTAGCGGTGAGCGTTACCGGCGTCCCCCTGACGTAGGCGCTAAAATCAGGATCGCGCCCGACTGTGCCGCTGCCGGCGGGGGAGACGGCGGTTGTTAGGTCGTAGTACGGTTTTTGCTGTATCTCGTCCGCACGTTTGAACCGCGCCGTTACCTCTTTGTTGCTGTTCATGGTTATAGTGACGGAGATGGCCGTACCGTTTGCCGCCCCCTCCCAGCGTTCGAACTCGTAACCGCTTTTCGGTGAAGCGGATAGGGTGACCAAGGCCCCTTTTTGGTAGCTCTCCTGTTTAGGGTCGATGAATACATCGCCGCCGCCGAGACTGCCGGCAAAATAGAGCGTCAGCGTGTAGTCCGGGAGGCTGACAGTGCCGCCGCATCCGGCCAGAATAAACGCGGAGAAAATCGTTAACGCCAGCGCTGGCATGGAGTTACGTGCGGTGTGCTGTTTTTTGGCTATGCAGTTGTTGGCGTTCATTTCCCGATTGCTCCTTACTTTAACAGCGACAGGTATTTGGGGGCGGCGGCGAATTCCATACCGCCGGTTTTTACTAATTTATAGCTAATATTGATCGTTAGTGTGTCGCCGGATACGCTGTACGGGGCGCCATCCGGCCAGTCGGAGTGGGTTATGTAGATGATCTCCCCACTCGCGAACCATGTGCCCTCGGCCACCAGTTCCCAGTTTCCGCTTAAATCGCTTATACGGGCCGCCGTGCCGTCTTCCCTGAAGATGTATCCGTCGCGCTCGCCGGCGGGGTATGTGTCTACCCAAGCCTCGCCGGGGGCGTTTATCAGCTCGCGTGCGGCGGACGTAACTCCGGCCGGGTCATAGTAAACTACGCCGCCGCATCCGGCCAAAACTGCCAGCGGCCAAAACTGCCAGGGCGATGAGGGCCGCCGTAAGTGCGCGCATGGGCAGGCGGATGCGGCCGCGGGAGTGTGTTATCATAGAATAGCTCCGGTTTGCGATGGCCGGCCGCGGTCCCGCACTATGTGCGCCGAAAGCTGCCCATCTCTACAAATATAATTTTGACCCCGCCCGCTAAACTATTTTTCTTAAATTTTTTATACGGGCAAACAGTGGTATTATGTATATTACTTATTGAAGAGACGGTTAAATATTATATTCACGCTGCAAGGCGGCTGTGGTGCCGCGCCGCGGCGCGGGTATAATACGTAATCGCGGGATCTATAAATGTTTATATGCCGCGGGCATCAATACTGAAATCAACGTACAGACTTTTCCTGGCCGGCGCCGTGGCGCCGATTGCCGCCGGGGGGTACTGTTTTTACGGTTTACTGTGGGTGTACAGACTTATGATGAAAAAACTTTTTATAGCGGTGTGCGTGCTTTTCCTGCTCCTGCTGGCTGCGCTGGGCGGTGCGGTGTGGGCATTCAACCACTATCTGATGCCTATGAAGTCCGAGGCGGAGAGGGTGGCCGTGCCGGTAATGGTGGAGCGCGGGACCAGCGCGCAGGCCGTAGCCAACATCCTGGAGGAGCGGGAGGTGGTGCGGTCGTCGAAGGCGCTCTACCTCTGGATGCGCCACAAAAAGACTACCGACAAGGTGCAGGCGGGCCGCTTCACCTTCGTTAAGGGCGAGGGGGCCATTGCCGCCGCGGAGAGGCTGCTCAAGGCCGAGGTTGACGATAAGGCGATGATCATCCTCGAGGGGCTGGCGATGGAGCAGATCGCCGGGCGGGTAGCGGCGCAGACCGGTGTCGATTCGGCGGAGTTTGTCAGGCTGTGCAACGATGCCAACTTCATAGCGACGCTGGGCATCGAATCGCCGCCGACCTTAGAGGGGTACCTCTTCCCCGACACGTACCGCCTGCCGGAAAACAGCACCGAGGCTACGATAATCCGCCGGATGGTCGCGCGGTTCAACGAGGCCCTGGCCACAGTGGAGTGGAGCCCGGCCATAAAGGAAAAATACGGCCGCCACCAGGTGCTCACGCTGGCATCAATAGTGGAGAAGGAGGCGACGCTACCCTCCGAGCGCGGGAAGATCGCCGGGGTGTTCCACAACCGCCTGCGCCTGGGCTGGCCGCTGGGGGCCGACCCCACGGTGCGCTACATATACCGCAAGTTCAGCGGCCCGCTGCGCGTATCGGAGCTCAACTCATCGTCGCCATACAATACGCGGCGCTTCGCCGGCCTGCCGCCGGGGCCCATCTGTTCGCCGGGCCTGGGGGCCATAAAGGCAAGCGCGAACCCCGAAACCACAGACGCCATGTTCTTCGTGGCGTTCAGGGACGGTTCCGGCGCGCACGACTTCTCGGTAACAAACGCCGAGCACGACAGAAAGAAAAATGCGATCCGCAAAGAACGCGGCATCGCCGAATAAATAAGAATAACGCTATCAAAGGATAAAGGATGCCGTTAATAAGTATTAATGTGCAGTCAATCATTAAAAAAACCGTGTGCGCCGCCGTGTTGACGCTCTTATCTATACAGATACCGGCGTTCGCCACCAACCTGATCCAGCCCTACAAGCTGGTCTCCATGCCCACCGCAGAGATCCTGCCGCGCGCCTACTTAGACGTTGAGATGAACTACTACGCCTCGCGCGCCGGTTACGGCAGCGGGCTTCTGGCCGGCCTGCACGTGGGGCTCACAAACCGCCTCATGTTCGGCGTCTCATACGGCGGCGAGGGGCTGATCGGCCACTCCGGCGATATCCGCCTGAACACCTTCCGCGATGTGATATATCCGGGCGTGCTGGTCAAGTACCGCCTTGTTGAAGAGGGCGCCGTACCGCCAGCGGTCACGCTCGGCTTCGACAACCAGGGCTACGGGGGCATGGCAAGCGAGGGGGTATACGGCTACGACGGCTACATCTACAAAGCCCCCGGCTTCTTCGCCGCCGCGAGCAAAAGCTACATGATGATGAGCGCCCTGCAGATCGGCTTCCACGGAACGCTCAACTGGGCAATCGAGAAATATAATGACAACGACTGGGGTTGGGCCAACCACTTCAACATAATGCTGGGCACCGATATCGCCATAAACGAAGAGCTCATGGTAGTTGTAGAGTACGACTTCGCGTTCAACGACGCCACCGGCTCCAAAAACGAAACGCGGCCCATAAACGATCCCAAGTACTTTACTCCGCTTGGCGGCTTCCTGAACATAGGCGTGCGCTGGGCGCTGACTCAGAATTTCCATATTCAGGCGGATTTTAGGGATATACTGGAAAACAAACTCTCCCGCAGCGGTATGGCGTCCGGCGGGCTTGAGAGGTGGGCCCCAATAGGGTGGAGCAGAGAGTTGAAAGTGATCTATGTCACACAGTTTTAAATAAAATACTTAAACGGCCCACAAAGGCCAAAGGATTGGCAATGAATATGAACAAAATCTTAATGATCGCCGCAATGCTCCTGCTAACCGCCCAGCTGGCCTGCGGGCAAAGCGGGGGAGACGGCAAAAACGCGGCCAAAACCGACGAATCGCAGGCCCTCGCCGACCGCATAACCGAGTCCACGGTCCCCGTCTTCGTAGACTTCTGGGCCTCGTGGTGCGGAGCTTGCCGGATGCTCGAGCCCACGCTCGCCGAGATCAAAAAAGAGTACGGCGGGCGCGTCAACTTCATAAGGGTGGATGTGGATGTGCACCGGGGGCTAACACAGTATTTCGGGGTAACCGCGATGCCCACGGTGTTCGTGATAGAAGACAAGACGGTGAGGGCGGCAATGCAGGGCGTGCGGCAGAAGGGGGCGTATACGGTAGAGATTGACAAGGCGTTGACGTTGGCGAAGGAGCGGGGGAGTAAGAAAGACTAACCGATACACGGAGAGTTGCGATGATACCTGAATTATTAGCACCTGCTGGATCGTATGTTTGCGCTGAAGCCGCCTTTGCACAAGGGGCCGACGCGGTCTATGCCGGGATCGGGCGGTTCAATCTTCGGGCGCATTCGCCCAATTTCAGCATTGAGGACTTCAGTGAACTGGTTGATTACGCATCTACCATCAACAAGCGCGTTTACGGCGCTTTGAATATTATGCCGGACGACGAGATGTTTGCACAGATTGAGGACTGTTTGGAGCGTATGGCCGAGAGCGGCCGGCGGCCGCACGCTTTTATCGTCAGCGACCCCGGCGTTTTATCGTTAGTTACAGAGATATTTAACGACATCCCAATCCACCTCAGCACCCAAAGCGGCTGCTTTAATTCCGTAGCCATGAGGTTTTGGCGCGAGAGGGGAGTCTGCCGCGCAATCCTGCCACGGGAACTGAATATTGAGCAGATCGGCAAGTTCTCCTCCACCGGCATAATGGAGACGGAAATCTTCATTCACGGCGCAATGTGCGTGTCGGTGTCGGGACGCTGCCTTTTGGGCACATACTACAACGCCAGGCACCCAAACCTCGGCGACTGCCCCCAGCCGTGCAGGTTCAAATACCGCATAGTGCCGGTCGAACAGGACGGCGTAGATTTCACCCACGCCGGATTTGACGCGGAAGAATCGGAGGGCGGGGTTTACCTGCTGAATTCAAAGGACTTATGCACGGTCGATATCCTCCCGGCATTGATAGAGTCCGGGGCCGCGTCGCTAAAAATAGAGGGCCGGAACAAAAGCCCGCACTACGTAGCATCCGTCGTGAAAGTCTACAGGGACGCGATCGACAGCTATATCGCCGACCCGCGGAATTACAAGGTCAAAAAGTGGTGGACGGAAGAGCTGGAAACCATCGAGCACCGCCCATACACTACAGGGTTCTACGCCGGCGACCCCATCAAACAGGAACTGTTCACATCAAAAGCGCAGGCCGGATATAGATTGGCGGGGACGGTGAAAGCGGTGATTGACGGGCGCCCGGTGGTAGACGTAAAAAACGGCTTCTCCGCGCCGGGGCCTGTCAATATTTTACCCGTTACGACCGGGCGTGAGCCGTTTGAATTGACGTTCGAGAAAATAAAGGAACTGGACGGGTCGGAAACGGACTGCCACCGTACAAGGCCGAACAGATTGGTCGTCCTCGACGGCTGCAACGAAAAACTGCGCATCGGGGACATGCTCCGCGTGGGAACATAGAGGCGCCCATTTTCCATCAGGAAAAATAAAATATGGTGAACAAAATTGTCTCGTTTTTATTCGTAGCTTCTCTTTTTGCTTGCAATAGTATAAATGAGCCAAAAGGATTACCCAAAGACGCGTCCGGGCAGCGTGTGCCCTCTACAGTATCAGATGTTGTACAGACGGCGCATATTGCGCCAAAAAATACTGTAAACGCCGTGCAAACAGCACATGCTGTATCGGATACTCCAAGCGGTACACCTGCCATATTGACCGTTCCGGTATCAAAAGATTGGGATATACAGCATAATAAATATGATAAAGATAAAGATAAAGATACATTAGACGGTACGCGTATATCGAGAGATACACTCATACCAATATCAGAAAAACAGGCAATACTCTATAGAGAGTATAATGGAACACTTGGACTATGGTATAAACCATATATAGTAAATTTTGATAAAAAGGATACAATAGAGATACCACTGTTACATGATGATGATTATAACCGGGGCAGCGAACTCTATTGCGGCGTATCCCCTAATTTAAGATATGTTATATTGGACTATATAGATAAAGGTTATGCGGTACCTGAAGATGGTGAGCCGTTTTTACATGACAAATATTATTGTGTAGTAGCGGATGTAAAAAACGCTAATTTTCTTCGGTTGCTGGAGAGTACCGATTGTGCAGGTGAATGGGATGAGAAAAACAATTTTACCCATAGGCGCAGCGGTATATTATTTGATTCTGAAGAATACGAACGGGAAAATTAAAAAAGTCAAAAATACTGAACCGTTTCAGTACCCCAACGGCTGATACTCCCAGCGGGCATTGTACCGGCCGAAGAGGGCTGCCAAGTTGACCCGGTATTCCGTATTTTTGCTCGAATTATTTGATTTTTCCCCCTGCCGTGTTGTAATTTATGGGTATGGGCTGGAGCCATAAATGCCGATTTTACGCGTAAAAACGCAGTCAGGCCTTAAAATATGCTTATGAAAACGCCGATACGGATAAAAATTGCTATACTGACGCTTGTGATAGTAT
>WQRV01000108.1 GCA_009786575.1 Chitinispirillia bacterium
TCGGTGAAGACGATGAGGCGGCCGTCCACCAGAAACGACACGTCGTTCTTGCGGTCCATGTAGAGCGGGCTGGAGAGCGTGACCTCCTCCATGGGCGTGTCGGGGCCGAAGTCGGTCTTCAGGAGGTAGCTGGCGACACTGCGGAACTCCGCGGGGTCCTTGAAAATAGCGCGGAACATGCCATCCTTGTACTCGCGGTTAGCGTCTGGCCCGTCGTTTCCGCCGGGATTGTTTGTTTCTTCAGACATGGCAAAATGTCCTTTCCTTAGAAATAGGTTATAAATTCCCGTAATGGCGGAATTTTTCCGACAATACAAAAAAAGTGGCAATTACAGGCAATACTACTTGTAAACCGGGAAATTTATACTGCGAGGTCCAAATTTATACCAAGAGAGCCGCCGCAGGAGAATCCAACGGGGCACCGCGGGACGGAGGGCCTGACCTTCCGATGCTTATAAAATAATATTTGCACAACGTACAATATATTTATTTTTTAATCTTTTGACTTCCCCGCGTACCGCAGAAGCCAACCGTCTTTCATGCCGGGCGGCGAGTAGTTCCATTGGTGCGAATATTTCTGCGGCCGAGATGTGAATACATGGATTGCATGCTCCCGCAGGCACAGCAAGCCGCCTCTTTTCCCCCGTACCATGGGACGGCGTTGGCTCAAGGCACCGGCAAAACATAATCCCATAGTCTTTTTAAAACGTCAAAGTCAACAGCTAAATTCCAATTTAGCGTAACTAAAGTCAACGTCTACCGCAAGTCTGCGGGACCCCACACGCAACGCACGCTATACAATGCCGATTTGTAGTTGAAGCTCCTGTCCATACTGTTGTGGCTATAATACATGCGCCGGTACGCGGCGGCCGTAAAATCCGAGGTGGTGGCGCTCCACCAGGCGCCAATCGAATCGGCATTGCTGAAATGGCTCCACGTCTTATCCCGTCCGCAGCCGCAGGCCTTGTGATGCCAGCCGCTGCCGCCGGGCAGCGCAGAGAAGCCAAATTCGTTGGTACCGTTGCCAGATAAAGGGTTTCCATCGCTGTCCTCTCCCAGGCCGGCCCATCCGTTTTCGGATTTAAGTTTTTTACCTGCGATTGCCCAACCGTCAAGTAAGCTAATGCCTATCAGCGGTTTTCCGCCGGCTGCCACAGCCAATTTGTCCCATTCTTCATCGCTTGGCACCCTCCACCCCGCGGGGCAGGCTTTCATGGCGTTAGTCCAATTATACAGCCGGCCGTATTTTTGGCAGTTACTCGTGTCATCACCATAACAGCGTGAGCTGCCGGTTTCAAAATTCAGGTTTTCGGCCATCCATGTCAGATAACCGGTCCGCCGATTACCGATCCTCACCGTCCGGTACGTCTTTCCGTCCCGCGGGTCGGTAACAGTCCAGCCGGCCGTATCGGGTATTGCCTGTTCCGCCAAAGCGGTATCGGCCGCAGAGTCCTGACGGCAACGCACGCTGTACAGGGATGCCTTGTAGCTGTAGTTCCTGCCCTCTACCCAGTAGCTGTAGATGTTCATAGACCAATACCAGGCGCCGTGCGCATCGGTATCCGTGGCGCTCCACCAGAAGCCGTAGCGGCCGGCCCCCTCGAAACCGCTGTAGTGATAGCCGCCCGCCGGCAGGGCCGAAAATCCAAATTCGTCAGCAGCGCTATCGCAGCTTCTATAGTTACTGTTACACCATCCGTTTTTTGATTTAAGCTTTTCGCCGGCAATTTTCCAATCGCCGTCTTCATCACGCCAGCCGCCAACCGCCAGCGCCAATATGTCACCATCTTCATCGGTTGGCAGCCGCCACCCCGCAGGGCAGGCTTTCATCGCGTCATTCCAATTGTAAAGCCGCCCGTATTTTTGGCAGTTGCTCTCAACATTATCATAACATGCAGAACTATCCGTTGCGAAGTTCAGATTCTCCGCCATCCACGTTTGGCTCCCAATCTTCACCGTGCGGTACGCCTTGCCGTCCCGCAAATCGGTAAACGTCCCGCCAACAGTATCGCGGATTGCCGTTGCCGTCTGTACGGTATCAACATCCTTACGCACCGCCGTTTTGGCGCACCCCGCAGCGATTACCGCAAGGGCCGCGAGGGTGAGGAGCGTTGCTGCTGTTGGGCGGTGGACTTTCGGGGCTGCTGTCATGGAGGTAATATACATTATGTCCGGGGAGGATGGGTGGTTTTTTTAAGTTTTGACCCGGTTTTGTGGATGATAACGGCGGCACAACGCTAAATTTTTTTGCGGGGCAATGGAAAAACAGAAAAATATCTTGACATAGCTATTTACGATATATTATCTTTATCTATAGGGCGGGGTGTACCTGAAATGTGCCGGAAAGCCTGTCAAAAATACTGAACCGTCTCACTCAGGCATTAACCTTTTTTTGGGGGCTTGTATGAAAAAAACATTTTTGCTAAGTGTGCTGGTTATCGCTTTCGGCGTCTCTTTTCCGCAGGCGCAGCAGGGCGATTTAGACGCCGTGATAACCAAATTCAAGAGCGACAACCGCTCCTTCGAAGAGTTTGTCCTTTTGGGAAGGATGCTGTGCTACGGTAAGGTAAGCGGCATGCCGGTTACCAAAGACGGGACGGATAAGTTGTATCTCAACACGTATGTGCAGTTGTACAACACTATGGGCCCGTTTACCAGATTATTTGACGAGAAAGCCATTATAGCGCACCTTGAGGCCTACTATCTCCTCAAGACGGCGCGCTTTGAAAGATACGATACAAAGGCGAGAGTATGCGACAGGGGGAGTTCGCGCCATTACAATAAGATAGCGGTATGCGACACCCTGTTTGCCAAAAATGATGAGTTCGAAAAACGCTACCGGCAATTTGTGAGCGACAAGAGTAACTATCTTGTTCCCACTAAAAGCGCGGACACTTTCGATTGGAGCGAGATAGAGGCTTTCAGAAAAGATTATTTAGAAAACTATTACATGAGGGGCCTGATAGACGGGCCGCCCTATTGCAAATAATGGCACCCCGCGCCCCGTCTCCGGTAAACGGGGCCTGCGGGGGCGGGGATCGTTTGGGGTGGATTTTTAGTTTTGTAATTATGGTCACACCCCTCAAAAATCAAACTCCGCAATCTCAATTTTTTCATTGCCGCTGCCGCTTCTATTTCCCTTTGACACTTGCAAACATACGACCCGGCGCTGCTCGCTCTCACCGGCGTATTTCGTGTAAATCTCCGCCATAATGGTAGACGGCCCGTCCGGCGTAAAATCGCGGGCGCTGAAGTGATTGACATAAACCTGATATTTCCCCTTTACCGCTTTTTTCAATACAAACTGCTCCGGCCCGTAGCCGCTTGTATTGTCGGCGCTTATCCGCCCGCCAATTTTCGTTTGGCTGCGGCGGTAGTAGCACTCTTCGCCATTAGGGTCTTTCACGTGCAGGTCGATGTCGGTGTTGTTCATGTTCCAGTTTATGACTACGCGGACATCTACGGGAACGTCTGTTATCAGCCGCTTGTCAATGGCGGAGGTGTTCAGTTTCGGGTTCAGGGCTATCAGGCGGTTCATCTCCGTAACGGCGACCTCGTCTATCCCGCGGCTGCGGCTGCCGATGTTCGCCGAGTACGGTTTCGTGAGCAGCGAATAGAGCGAGTCGAGCGCCGCCTGCGCTTCGTTGTTGTCGGCGAGGGCGAGGGCGTAGTCGCGGTAGCTCTGCGGTTCCATTGGCCGCCACTGTATTACCTTACGGCAAACAAACTTCTGGAGCGCGTACTCGCCGTACTCCTTGAAGCGGTAGCCGAGCAGGCGGTAGAGCGACGCGTTTTCGAGCTCAAGGTCGGCGATGGAGGTGAGTATGCACAGCGCGGTCTCCCGGTCTTTCTTCGCGTAGAACCACTCCGCCATGTCGAAATAGAATGTAGGCGAGTTTATGTAGTCGTCTCTTAGTTTTATGTACGTTTTATAGTCATCTGCAAGTTTGCCCGTCAATTTTTTCATATACTCGTTATCTTTCTTGATGGCCTTGACCTTAATGGCCGGCTGGGGGGCCGGTTCTGCTTTTTTGGCGGACGCGGGGGCGTTCAAACCTGGGCTTGGACTATTGGCTGAGGCCGAACTTGAACTTGCGCCGGTGCGGGAGGAGGAGCGCATATTTGAGAGCGATGGGCCATCCAAGCTCAGAGGGCCGGCGCCGGGGTCATCCCTGTCGATTATGTAGATGGGCGCCGGGTTGTCCATATAGCCTACCACTTCGGCCATCTCAAACTCAAAGGCGCGGTTTTTGGCCGACGCATTTGTGCGCCGCGGTTCGGATTGCGCTGACCGTTTAGACGGTGCCTGTGCCTCGGAGGCGCGGGCGCGGCTGCTAGATGACGATCTGCTGAGCTCAGAGTCCGGTTCGCGCTGAAGGGGCCGCGGGGTTTGCGCGGGAGGCTCAGGCCGCGGCTGAGTCCCGTCCGGCACAGGGTACTTGGGTTTCGGCGGCGTGAACTCCGTTTTCCACCACGTTTTCACGTTTTCTGCCGCCGCAACCGCCGCGTTGAGCAAACTGCGCGAGTCGGACTGCAGCCGCTCCTCCTCCCCTTTGCGCCTGCGCTGATAGTCGGCAAGCAGCTCCGGCTCGGAGGCCGGCGGCTCTATGTTGTAGCGGATGTAATCGCTGATAAGCTCAAGCACGATAAGCGATGTATTGCGCGTGACTATGCCGAACTGGTTCCCAAGCTCGGTAAGCTCGGCGCGGTTCTTCTCGTAGTTTAAATCAAGCTCGGCGATCTTCTTCTGCGCCCAGATCTTGTACACGTTCCCCCGCTTGCCGGCCTTTTTCGCGTCTAACTTCACCTTTATCCGCTTCTCAACCTTGTCGCCGAACCCGAATAGCAGCGTCAGTTCGCTGTTGTCCGCCCCGCTAATGCCCGCTATCGAAAAATTGCCCGAAACGGGCGTGGCAATTCCCGGATATACCTCGCTCAAAGATGTACCGCCCTCTATCCCCAAAAATTGCGGCGTTTCGTTCAACAGCTCCTTTTTCAAATCTTCGGCGGATAGTGCGTTGATGTTCACAAATTTGCCCTTCGACCTGCCTGCAATCAGCCTCATCGCGCTGTAATCGGCCTTTGGGGATGATACAACGCAATGTACCGGAATCTTTACTTCGGCATCTTTCAAAAAATCGGCATCGCTTAGGGTAGATATGCCGTCCGAAAAGAATAATATCTCATTTCCGCTGATATTATCTAACTTAATCTGCGAGAAATCGGTGCCGCCGTCAAAAATCGCCGTCTCCAAAACCTTTTTTAACTCATCCCACTTGCCGTTCGTAACTCTATATTCCCCGTTTGCGCTGTTCTTATTGGCGATCCTGTTAAGCCGATTGTTCAAAAAATAGAGGTGGACGCCCGCGTTCTTCTTCTCGGCGAAGATAGTGTTCAGCACATCCATTTCTCGCTTCAAATTGCGCTGCGATCCGCTGAGCGACACATCCCAAATGACGGCAAGCTCATCGCCCCATTGCTTTTTGCGCGTCCCCAAATTGGCCGCTACCGAGGCCAAAAAGTAATAACTCCCCTGCGCCGGCTGCATCATAACGCGCGGGATGCCGGCGGGCGCGGGCAGTGCGAAGATGAGCGCGCGCGACGGGCGGTAATTCTCTCGCGTAAACACGGCCACGTAGTTCTCCCCCGCCGCGTCAAAGCGGATCTCATCGCCGGACTTGGGCACAAGCGGCTTCTGCTCGCTCTTCCAAACGGTTGCCTTAACCGCGAACTTTTCGAGCGGGTTGGGGTAGGCCATAGGCAGGCGGTAATACAGCAGGTTTTTTTCGAGAGACAGCTCCTCCTCGTAGCCAATTGAAATTGTGCGCGACCCTTTGGCCGGGATGGGGTAGATGCGCGTGCGGAAGTTGTTGCCCTCCACCCTTTCGAGGATGCCGGGGTCCACCTCGCGCTGCTGTATCTCCTCAAACACCTGCGCGGCCCGCGCCTTCTCCACCGGCACGGCCTCGCGCATCCTGCCGTTAATGTCGAGCGCGTAGTGGCTCACTGTGCGCCCGTCGGGCAGCGGGAAGGTAAGCTCCCCCTCCAGAATGCGGCTGCTCCTGCTCTTAAAAACCATAGTGTATCGCGTGGACGCGACATTGCCGGTCACCTCCACCTGAATATCCAGCGACTGCAGATAAACGTCCGGGTCCTCCTTGCCGCCGATGTTCAAAACGGGCAGCCGCGCCTCCGGCACATCCGCGTCCGACACGGCAAACTCCTCCCCCGCACCCCCCGCCTTGGCATCCTGCGCTACTGCCGGCATACCAATTATTCCGGCCAAAAACAGCGCCGCCGCAACACCCGGAAGCTTTTTTGCTGATCTCATAAGACATGCCCTCCCTTTTATAAATATAAATTAAATACCGCATAAAAAAGAAAAATACTGCCGAAAAATCAATTTTTCTCCAAAATACCGGTTTTCGGACACCCGGTTATTTAATAGTGGGACCTATAAACGAATATTACCTGTCAGCAATTCCGGCATCATGCCTAATTTGAGCTGACCGGCCTTGTTCAGCTTCGCGGTTAGGGCGCCAATCTCCGCGTCCATGTCGGAAAGGATTTCGGCGATGGCGGCCTGCTCGGCAGGTTCGGGAAGCAAAATTTCTATTGGCGCAAGATCCTGCGGCAGAACATGAGGCTGCGCACCGCCGGTCTGCAATTCATATATTGTTTTTTGGTTATTCAAAAGCCAGTAATAAACAAATTTTACGCTGTACTCCTGAGATTCCCTTATGGTTGAACAGTCGGATGCGAATATTTTACACGGCCAAAAATTCACAAAACCGGCGTTTGTGCCAGACGCGCTTATCGTTATCGTATTGGCTTCGCGGTTATGCCTGTTGTGGTAATATGCCGCCGTTTTACCGCCTGCCACAACGGGGATCTTTCCCGGGCTTATGCCGTCCTGCGTAATTACCCGCCCTTTTCTAATGTTAAAATCACCCAGCCTCTTTTCCGTCCACGCCTCTTTAAACCCCGGCAGCCTCCGCTCCCCCGTCAGCAATTCCTGCATTGCGCCCTGCCAAACGGCGCACTTTTTGGCAATCAGGGCTTCAAGGGCGGAAATGAGGGCGTCGGCGTCTGACAGGGCAGCCGCTATGGCTGTTTGCTCAACAACACCGGGGCATGGTATAATAACTTCCGACAGCTGCTTTGCCGCTATCAGCGGCTGGCCCGACCCAATCGTCAAATTTTTAAAATTAAAGTTCAAAATCAAATAATAAATATACATTAAGTCCGCCCGGTCCGATGACACAATCAGCGCGTTATCTGAAACGCCATACCTTCCGTCAACTACATTGATTGTGCCTACAGACCCCACACGCGCAATTAAAATCGCTTTTCCCTCGTACATGGGGTCGTCGGTGTAACCCAAAATTCCAGTCGAACCATATACCGGAAACGCGCCAGTTGCGAAATAGCGGACCGTTTTGCCAGATACAATCTTCCTGCACAAATCTTCCAGCTTCGCCTCCGCCCACTCACCATCAAACTTATTCGACCCTACCATAAAAACCCCATCCTTTCCAGATGAGATTTTACCTTGTCTTCAAGTTCAGCGGCATCTTTCTCAAGTTCCGGCATAGTACGCTCGTAACGCCCGGCGAGCTCCTCTACCCGCTCCGCTATCCTATGGCTCACCGCCCTGTACAGCTCAGACACACCGGCCATAACAGTGCGATACCACTTGCGTTCAAGCAGCAGCTCCAGGCATTCGTCATCGGTAAACTTGTCGTATTTTGCACGGGCTTTCCTGTCGAGCGCAGAGCGGAGCTCCTTCAGCGTTTTACTCTTTTTATCGATATCTGTAACTAAGCCAGACAGATACCGCAATACTGTTTTGTCCTTGGCGTCAATCGTATTGTCTTTAAGTTTCCTCCTGAGCTCTGCGTTATCAATGCAGCGTTTATCCTTATTGCCGCTGTCTTTGAGTACATCCATAATAACCGAATCGTCCCCGGCATTTTCGGCCATTTCGTCCAGCTCCGCCTGCGCTGCCGCTGCGGCCTCTTCGAACTCACCAATGGCTTTTTGATCAGAAGCAAAAAACATCTCCATAACGAGCGTTTTCGGCACGAGTTTACCGTCCCACCCTGTTTCCGGCATCTTCGCCTCTTCGGAGCCGCCAATTTTTTTCTTAATGCTTTTCTTCGTGAACTCCTCCGTCTCGCGAATGGCTTTATAGCCGTCCTGGGCCAGCAGGTACACGTCATCCGACATCGTTTCATTCCAGTAGGAAAACAGAACCTCGTAAACCTCGTACTTGTCGATAAGCGTAACCGGCTCGTATTTTTCCAGGATTTTTTCGGCTATTTCGGCTATCAGCAGCTTTGGCTTGGTATTATTGTCTATGCTGCGTAATTTGCCATCGGCGCAGTTTTTCCAGTTTTCAAAGGCGGCTGCGACCCTGCCGGCGTAAGCGGTAAAGTCTTTGTCGCAAAAAATTATGCCGCGTACGGCGTCCTTTTCTACGGCGAGAGAGCAAAATCCACTGCGGAGCGGTTTAAACAGCGCCTTTTTCAGGCCAGGGAACGTCTGCCAGCAAAGCCGCAGGTTCTTGTCGTTGTCAATGTCAGCCTCCGGAATTCCGCCCATGAGGTGGCCGCTTATGCTTTGCGGATCCCTGTCCCCGCCAACGCCGGTATAGCGCGAAACATTGAGGTTGCAGCCATTCTTTTCTGTTATCTCGTCATTTGGCGCAAAATATGAGTACTTGGGCAGTTTGATGCGCTGATTGAAGACCGTTGTGATTTTATAAACATCGCGTTCGCGCAGGCGGTTTTTGTTTCCATCCTTGACGAAATCACGGCTCGCGTCGATCATAAAGATGCCGTCGCGCCGGTTGGCGTTTTCTTTATCGATAACAATAATACAGGCGGATACGCCCGTACCGTAGAACAGATTTGCCGGCAGGCTTATGATTCCTTTGATGCAGCCCATTGCTACGAGCGATTTGCGGATAGCCGCCTCGGCGTTGCCTCTGAACAGTACGCCAAGCGGAAGGATAACCGCCGCCTTACCGTTGCGGTTCAGAGATTTGATTATGTGGAGCAGCCACGCGAAATCACCGTTCTTCTGCGGGGGCCGGTCTCCATAACCGTCAAAACGGCCATACTCTTTCAAGCCGTGCATCCAGTTTTTGTCGGAAAACGGCGGATTGACAACCGCGAAGTCAAATTGCCGCAATACAGCGTTGTCATCGCGGCTTTTGTATTGGGGATCGGAGAATGTGCTGTAGCCGCCCTTGATCTCGGCAATCGCCTGATTATGAAGTACGAGGTTCATTTTGGCAAGCCCGGCAGTGGCGCGGTCTTTTTCCTGGCCGTATATGGCAACATCTATAGGGGCGGCCTCGGCGGCGCGGATCAACAGGGAACCGGACCCGCAGGCGGGATCGTATAGTGTAGCCCCGGATACGGCGTGCTCTATACCAACAACCTTTGCCAGTATGCGCGATACCTCGGCGGGCGTGTAGAACTGCCCCTTGCTCTTGCCGCTCTCGGTAGCGAAATTCCGCATAAGATACTCGTAGGCATCGCCAATTATGTCGTCCCCATCGGCGCGGTTCCGGCCAAAATCCGGCATCTTGTCGCGGAAGATACAGAGCAGCTCGCTCAGCTTATCAACCATCTCCTTGCCTTTGCCGAACTTGTCTTCATTGTTGAAGTGCGCGTTGTCGATGACCCCGCAAAGATTATTCGCCTCAGCAAGCCTGGCAATAATCTTGTCCATCTCTCCGCCGATATTTCTGCTGCCAATCAGCGCGAGCATATCGTCAAAGCCGCCGCCTTCGGGAATACGGATGTCGCCGTAATCTATCCCCTTAAACTTGTCTGTTACATACTTCACGAACAGTATCATCAGTATGTAATCCTTGTACTGCGAACTGTCCATCCCGCCGCGCAGGCTGCCGCAGCTCGCCCAAAGACTCGAGTACAACTCGCTCTTCTTAACCGCCATAACCCTCTCCCCTTAGGCCACCGCTCATTCGCCGGTTTTTCGCTTCTCCCGCGGACAGCATCCGCCACATACCGCTTATTTCAAAGTAAATCATGGCAACCAAATTATCAACTCCGCAACACGGCTTTTGCTTTGTACTCCCGTCAGGCACCGCCATACGTTCAATCCACAATTTTAGCGCAAACCGCCGCAGAGCCTATAAGTCTTTGATAATACTAACGACACAGGCCATTTCTCACCCCGCCCTCTTTTTGGCTATTTCAAGCGTCTGCCTGAGATGCGCGCTGTCGATACCGCCGGCGGGCAGCGCCAGAGCTTTCTCCAAATCAGCTGCCGCACTGTCGTATAGCCCCTTTTCCATATACGCGGTGGCCCGGCTGGCAGGGAAATTCGGCTCGAACGGCTCAATGCGCATCGCCTCGGTGAGGTCGGCGATAGAGCGGTCAATATCACCAAGCCGCCCGTACGCGACGCCACGGTTGCCGAAATAGTACGCCATGGCGGGGTCGCGCTTAATCGCCTCCGTGCAATCCTCTATGGCGCCCTTGAAATCGTCGATACAGTACCGCGCCGAGGCCCTGTTGCCGTAAAGGCCGGCCATATCGGGCTGCAGATTAATCGCCACGCTGTAATCCGCAATAGCCTTCGCGAACTCGCCGAGGGTCTTGTAGATCATCCCCCTGTTGCAAACATACGCCGCAGTATTCGGGTCAAGCCGAACCGCCTC
>WQRV01000109.1 GCA_009786575.1 Chitinispirillia bacterium
GCCCTCATCCCGCCTACTGAGCGGTGGCCCTTCAGGTTGATGAAGCCCTGCGCGATTGCCTGCTTGTCGAAGGCCTTGTCGAGGTCTTCGGAGCCGGTTACAAACGGGATGTTCATCAGGGAGCGGTATTTTTTCTCTACCGTGCCCTTGAAGAGCTTGGAGCTGTCGAGGAAATCGTAGAGGAGGTTTGCTTTCTCCTCGTTTATTTTCTGCATGGCCGCCACGCCGCCCTTGGCCTTGAGCCAGTCGAAGACCAGCTTGGCAATGTAGAGCGAGTAGCAGGGCGGGGTATTGTACATGGAGTCGTTTTCGGCGTGGATCTTGTAGCCGAGCATCGTGGGCGTGCCCTCGAGCTCGTTGCCGATGAGGTCCTCGCGGACGATGGCGAGCGTGACTCCGGCGGGGCCCACGTTCTTCTGGGCGCCGGCGTAGATTATGCCGAACTTTTTAACGTCGTATTTCTCGGAGAGGATGCAGGACGACATGTCGGCGACGAGCGGCACATCTCCGGTATCGGGGATGTCGCGGTATCGGGTGCCGAAGATCGTGTTGTTCGGCGTGATGTGGGCGTACGAGGCCGACTGGTCGAACATGTCTTTGGTCAGTTCGGGGATGTAGGTAAAGTTCTTGTCTTCGGATGTGGCTACGACCCGCACCGTGCCGAACTTTTTGGCCTCGCTGATGGCTTTTTTGGACCACATGCCGGTATTGACGATGTCGGCCGTCTTGCTCGGGGAGCGCCCCATCAGGTTGAGCGGTACCATGGCGAACTGGGTAGACGCGCCGCCTTGGAGGAAGAGCACCTTGTAGTTGTCCGGGATCTCCATGAGTTCGCGGAGGGACTTCTCGGCGTCGGCCGCTATTTTGATGAACGCCGCGGACCTGTGGCTCATCTCCATAACCGACGTCCCGGTACCGTCGTAGTCAAGCATCTCCCCCGCCGCTATCCTGAGGACCTCCTCAGGTAGCATGGACGGGCCCGCCGAAAAATTGTATACTCTGGCCATACCGAACTCCTCCTTCCTCCCGAAAATGTGATTTTTTTACAGAATACAAATATATATTATGGCGGGGGGCGGCAGTGGGTAAAAAAAAGCAAAAAAGCGTTCCCGCCCCCCTGCCCATCCCCTACGGGCCGGCGGCGGCCCTCTTTTTGCGGATATGGGGTATTTTTCGGCTTTCAAGATATTTTCACGTTCAATTTGCATTGAACGGTGCATAATATTATAATATATATGGTATAGTATCTTCTAACAGTGTGTTTTGGATAACATTTTAGGGAAAAATCGACATTATTATGCGGGTTTGGGACGGGATAAACAGGTATTTGGCGTTTCGGCTGAAAGAGCTCGAGTTCCGCGTTCAGACGTGGAAACGGTCGCGGGAGATTTCGCGCGCGTACGACACGCCGTCCACCCGCAGGCAGAAGGCGGTCAGCGCCGATTATTATACGTTCCGGCTCCGTATTATGGCGGGGGTCAAGCTGATTGGGGTCGCCCTGGCGCTGTTTTTGGTCGGTTTTGGGGCGGTTAAGCTGGTTGCGTTCGCCTCTTCGGCCATGTCGGAGTATGCGGAAAACAGGGCTCCGGCCCATGCGGACGGGAAGGCTGCGGCAGCGGATAAGGCTGCTGAGGCGGCAGAGAAGAAGGCCTCGGCAGCGGAGAAAAAAGTGGCGGCATCGGCGGCCAGGAAGGTTACCGCGGCGGCCAAAAAGGCTGTTGCCGCGGAAAAAAAGGCTGCCGACGCAGCCAAAAAGGCATTATTGGCAGCGGAGAAAAAGGCTGCGGCGGCAGAGAAAAAAGCGGCTGATGCGGCCAGAAAGGCATTATCGGCAGCGGAGAAAAAAGCTGCGGCGGCGGAGAAAAAAACGGCCAATGTGGCCAAAAAGGCATTATCGGCAGCGGAGAAAAAGGCGGCGGCGGAGAAGAAAGCGGCCGATGCGGCCAAAAAGGCATTATCGGCAACGGAGAAAAAGGCGGATGGCAGGGGGCAGGCTGCCGTTGTTGACGGCGGGCCGGATTCCGGGGACGGGGGTTCTTTGGCGGAGCCGGAGCCGCTGCCGGGGCTGTCTGATGATTCGGGCCTGCCCGAGACCGCTGTTTTGCCGGAGGGGTACTCTTCCCCGGCGGCGTCATCTCCCGCGGCGGGCGCCCCGGCCGCGCCGGCTCAGCCGGCGAATAAGTTGGTGGAGGCGTTTCAGGGCGCCATCCCGCGCGGGACGTCGGACCGGCTGATCCTTGTGAACAAGGCGGCCAAGCAGATGTACCTGCTCAAGCCCGGCCCCGACGGATGGGATGTGGCGCGGGCGTTCCCCGTAGCCACCGGGGAAAACGACGGGCGCAAGGTAGTGGAGGGCGACAAGAAGACGCCGGAGGGGGTATACTTCATTGTCGGGCGCAAGCACCGCAGCGAGCTGACGCACATGTACGGCCCGGCGGCGTTCATCACCGACTACCCGAACGAGCAGGACAGGCGCGAACAGCGGACGGGGCACGGGATATGGATACACGGCTCGGAGCGCGGGAACCTCCCGCCATTCTTCACACAGGGGTGCGTCGCGACGTCTAACCCGGAGATACTCGAGTTCGCGTCGCTTATGGGCCGGGACTGGGCGGGTACGCCGGTCGTAATCGTGAGCGGGGAGGAGGAGGCGAGAAAACACCTTGCGTCGGTTGATTTCGGCGCGATTAAAACACGGCGCAGCGAGGTAATTTCGCACTATAACGAGAAACAGGCGGAGTTCGAGAAACTCGTGAACGGCTGGAAGGCGGCATGGGAGTCGCGCGATATAGAGAAGTACTCGTCGTTCTACCTTACGTCGTCCTTCATGGAGGGGTCTACGAAGTGGGACGCTTTCAGGGACCGCAAGAACCGCCTGTTCAACGCGTACTCGGCGATCTACGTAGACCTGAGCAACATAACGCTCACCGAGTACACGGAGAACGCCGCAACAGTCAAGTTCCACCAGGTATACAATACCAACGTGGGCAATAAGATGGAAAATGCTAAAAGGCTGATCTTCAGGAAAGATCAGGGTAATTGGAAAATATACCGGGAAATACCATTCCCAAAAGAGGAGCTTCTATAAATGATGTTCTCGTCCAAGAAAAAAGAGTTCAGGGACCCGCAGGAACTTGCGGAGTTTCTTGAGGCGCACCTGACGGAGATTCAGGGGATCATCACCGCGTCGGACAAGCTCGCGGACCGCATAGGCGCGATGGAGCAGACGGTGGCGCGCGTTACGGCGCAGGAGAATTTTGTAGACGGGCTGAGCGCCAAGATAGACAGCCTCATCCAAAAGCTCGAGTCGCCAAACGGCGAGGCGGTGCTCGATACGCTCAAAAGGGCCGTTGACCTCGAAGACCGCCAGAAACGGGCCGGCGACAAGATGTCGAAGCTGGAAGACCAGATAAAGTCGTGGTTAGACCAGTTCGGCGCCGCGCAGACTAAGTGGGCCGAGTCCGACGCCGAGGCCGATATTGTACGCGGCAAGGTGAGCGACATGGAGCAGGAGATCGGGCGGTTCCGTGTCATGCGCGAGAAACTCGAAAGCCTCAATAGCCTCTCGGAGTACGTGAAGACAAAAATCGCGTCGCTCGAGAAGCAAAGGATGGTCGTCGATAAGGCGAACGAGGAGACGCTCCTGCTCAACAACATGATCTGGCGTATTGATGTTGACATAAAGCAGATGCAGGCCAAGATAACGTCTCTGGAGAAGACGGAGAAGAACATAATCCGCATAGACGAGATGCTTGAGCGTTCGCAGGAGTCAATCAACGAAATCCGCAACTTCAAGGAGCTGATGAAGGAGATGACGCAGATGGTCGAGGAGACGCGCCAGCTCGACGCCCACTTCGAAAGCCGCCTCAACGACGTCCGCCAGCACAGCAAGAACATAGACTCCATTACCGAAAAGGTGCGCGAGATACATACCGTTGCGCGCAATACGGAAACCACGCTCAATACGCTGAACAAGCACATGTCAATCGCCGAGGGCAGCCGGGCGCTGGTTATGGAGTACGAGAAGAATCTTGACAAGGTGAAAGTCAAGATAGATGAGGTGAGCAAGGAGTGGCAGGCGATAGACGCCATAACGGAGCGCATAGGAGCTATGGATAAGGAGATAGGCGATGTGGGCGCGAAGGTTGCCGTGCTTGCCAAGGAGGAGAAGGAGGTCGCCGGCTTCGAGCCCAAGCTCAACGAGATTAAGGCGCTTGTGGGCGATATTCTCGCCAACGAAGAGATGATGATGAAGAACCGCATAGAGATCGAGAACACTAACCACAAAATCAAGGATTTCTTCGGGAACCTTGAAAAACTCGAGAAGCGTGCGCAGGATTTTGGCAAGTACGAAGACCAGATAAACGCGGTCGGCCGCCAGATAGACAGCCTGGGCGCGATGTCGAGCGCAATCGAGAGCCGGATCAAGGTTACGGAAGACAGGGCTATTATCATAGACGAGGTGCAGAAGAAGATAGACGGCCTTGGGGCTATGGTTGACGAGGTTGACGAGAGGATAAACGCGCAGCTTCTGCGCAAGACGATGGTCGAGAAGACAGAAAAGCGTCTCGACCAGCTCAACTACCTGCTCGGCGACATCAACATGAAGATACAGAGCCTCACAAAGGATCAGGCGAAGGTGGACTCGGTGCTCGCGCAGCTGTCGTCGGTGTCGGTGCAGTCGCTCGAAGCCAAGAACATGGTTGCGAGGCTGACGGAGGAGAAGGCCGCGCTCTCCGAAGAGGAGGCGCGCATCCGCGACATCCGCATCAAGCTGCAGGGGCTTGTGGCCGATGCCGAGAAGGACGTGGAAAGATTCAAAACGTATATCACCGAGGTCGATACCTCCGTATCGCAGAACCGCGAGACGTTTACCAAGATACTCGACAGCAACAACAGCCAGATCGCATCGCTCAAGCAATATCAGGCCGCCATTGGCGAATCGGCCACCGAGCTTGCCCGCGTAGAGAAGCTCATGGAAGGGCTCAAGACCGAGATTGACCAGCTTGGCCGCCGCACAAGCAGGATAGAGGCCATAGACGCACGCATAACAAACGTAGACACGGTCGTCTCCGACATGGAGATCCGCATTGAGTCGATTGACAAGGGGAGAGAGCTTGTCAACACCGCGCAGAAGAAGATCGACGGCCTCAACGACCTGCTCGCGCTCTCCGCGGCGCGCATAGACGACATCAACACCAAGTCGTCCGGCATAGACGAGATAGGCCGCAAGGTAGATGAGATGGCGGGCATGATGGACTCTGTAGAAAAGCGCACAAGGGAGCTCGCGCGCGAAAAGCAGCACATAAAGGAGGCCGAAAACCGCATCTCCAGCCTGAGCATTTTGGCGGAGGACGTGAAGGCCTCGATGGCCAACCTGTCGGCCGAGCAGCAGCGCATACAGGAAGCCGTGGAGAAGGCGTCCGAGCTGCGGTTTTTGCTCGGGGAGGTGGAGTACAAACTGAATATGTTCAAGCAGATGAAGGAACAGCTGTAATTCGGCGGCCGGAAGCCTATGGAGAGCATTCTTAACTCACTGCCCGCGTCAACGCCGGATGCCGCCGTAGAACAGTTCCTCGCGAAGATACAGGAGATCAACCCCGGTATCTCCACGGAACTCGTCGGCAAGGCGTTCCTTTTTTCGTGGGAGGCCCACAAGGATCAGCGGCGCAAGTCCGGCGAGCCGTATCTGGCGCACCCGGTTTCCGTAGCGTTCATTCTGGCGGAGCAGAAGCTCGACCCGGTGACGATCGCCGCCGGGCTTTTGCACGACGTTATTGAAGATACGCCCACAACCAAAGACGATCTGGCCGGAATGTTCGGCGAGGACGTAGCGCTTCTTGTGGACGGAGTAACAAAGATCCAGGCTTTACAAATGCGAACGCGCGAGGAGCGGCAGGCCGAGACTTACCGCAAGATGCTCCTGTCTATGGCAAAAGACCTGCGCGTCATCATCATAAAATTCGCCGACCGCGTGCACAACCTGCGCACGCTGAAATACCTTGAGCCGGAGAAGATCAAGCTCATCGCGAAGGAGACGCTCGATGTATACTCCCCGCTTGCGCTGCGCCTCGGCATGGCCAAAATCAAGTGCGAGCTCGACGACCTCGCGTTCAAACACCTCTATCCCGACGAATACAAGGACATCGTTTCAAAAGTCGTGGCGAGCAGGGTAGACCGCGAATCTCTCATAGACACGTTTTCCGGCCCATTGCGGTCGTACCTTGAACGCGAGGGGATAAACGCTACCATTGCCGGCCGCTCCAAGCACTTCTACAGCATATACAACAAGATGCAAAAAAGCGGCAAGGCGTTCGAGGAGATCTACGACGTTCTGGCCATCCGTATAATAGTAGACTCCATAAAGGACTGCTACTGGGTTCTGGGCATCGTCCACTCTATGTGGATGCCTGTGCAGGAGCGGTTCAAGGACTACATCAGCGCGCCCAAGAACAACGGGTACCGGTCGCTGCACACCACGGTGGTGGGTAAGCAGGGGAGCATCGTGGAGATGCAGATCCGCACGTGGGAGATGAACAAGACCGCCGAGGAGGGGATCGCGGCGCACTGGCTCTACAAGGAGGGGACCGCGCCGGCGCAGTTTCGGGAGGGCAGCACCGACGACAAGGCGATCGCCTGGCTCAAGAATATAATAGAGTGGCAGGAGAACCTGACCGATTCCGCCGAGTTCTACGAGTTCTTCAAGGTAGACCTCTTCGACGCCGAGATCTTCGTCTTCACGCCCAAGGGGAACCTGCACTCTATGCCCAAGGGGGCCACGGTGCTCGATTTCGCGTTTGCGGTGCACACCGACATCGGCATCCACTGCATCGGCGCTAAGATAGACGGGCACATCGAGCCGGTGAGCGCCGAACTCAAGAGCGGGCAGACTATCGAGATTCTGCACCTCAATACCAAAACGCCATCGGCCGACACGATGCGTTACGTAAAGACGCCCAAGGCGCGCTCGGCTATCCGCCACTGGCTGAACAACGCCGAGAAACAGGAGAGCATAGACCTGGGCAAGAAGATAGTTTTGCGCGCCTACGAGAAACTGCACGCCAACTCCGACTTCAGCGACCACGCGCCGGAGCTCTTGCAGCACCTGGGGCTTATAAGCGTGGAGCGCCTCTACGAGATGGTGGGCCGCGGCGACCTGACCGAGAGCCGCGTTATGGGCTATTTCCAGGCGCGCAAGATAAAGCGCAACGTGATGTCGCAGTTCATGAAGAACTTGACCGGCCAGCGCCCGCAGGGGATAAGGGTGGGGGGCAAGAGCAACCTTATGGTGCGCTTCGCCGAGTGCTGCAACCCCATCCCCGGCGACCGGATCATAGGCTTCCTCACCAAGGGCCGCGGTATATCGGTCCACAATACCGACTGCCGGAACGTCGGGATCTTCGAGGACGACCGGGAGCGGCGGGTGGAGGTCAGCTGGGACGAGGGCGAGCAGAAGAAGTACCTCGTGGCCCTGCAGATCACCGCTGCCGACCGCAGCGGGCTCTTCCGGGACATAAGCGGGGTGTTCGTGGATTTCGGCGCCAGCATCAGCAACGGGACCATGAAAACGGGCGGCGGCAAGGCCGATATGGCCTTCCAGATAGAGATAAGGAATCTGAGCCAGCTGAAGCAGATTTTGCGCCAGTTGGAAAAAATTAAAGGAATTGAGAAAATCGACCGTGTCAAAGATTATATTTCTTATCCGGAGTACCCCCAGGACGGAACCGCGTAAATGGGGGAGTGCAACCTTGATTGTGAGGGAATGACGCTATGGGAACAATAATCAATTCGGTCTGGGTGCTGATTGCCGGCCTGGCGTTTGGGGCCGCTGCGGCATCATTTATCATCCTTATGCGCGAAAAGCGCCGCCGCGCCGCTGCCCAGTGGTCCGGCAAGTCGAACACGACCTTCGTCTTCTCCGGCAACCTCAAGCACACCTCCCTGCTCGACGCCATCCAGTTCTTGGAAATCGGCCAGCGCGAGGGCGTCCTGCACATATACTCCGGCCGCCGCAAGGGCTACCTAACCTTCATCAAGGGGCAGGTGGTAGACGGCTTCTACAGAAACCACATAGGCCGCGAGGCGATTTTCAGAATGCTCGGCCTCGAAGAGGGCGACTTCCACTTCGAACCCAAAACGATAACCCAGCCCAAGCTGATGACCGACTCCATGATGGACATCGCCTTCGAGTGGGACGCAAGGCGCCAGGAGGGGCCCATCCCCGACGATTGAGGGCGGGCCGCAGGGCCCTCGCGGGGGGATATGAAATGTGCGCGGGTATCACCGTAAATCGCTATAAATCAATACTTTAAGCCAATAATACACGAAAGGACGAAGCAGGGTCAAAATGACTAACACGCTCAAAATTTTCTCAGGCAACGCCAACCCCACTCTCGCCAGGGCGATCTGCAACGCCGCCGGCGTGGAGCTTGGCGGGTGCGAGATCGTCAAGTTCAGCAACGAGAACATCAAGGTGAAGATCTGCGACAGCGTCCGCGGGCAGGATGTCTTCATCGTCCAGCCGTCGTGCCCCCCGGTCAGCGAGGGCATTATGGAGCTCCTTATAATGATAGACGCCGCCAAGCACGCCAGCGCCAAGCGCGTAACCGCCGTCGTCCCGTACTTCCCGTACGTCCGCTCCGACAAGAAGGACGAGCCGCGCATCTCCATCACCGCCCGCCTCATGGCCGACCTCCTGCAGGCCGCCGGCGCCGACCGCGTGATGACCATGAACCTCCACTCGCCCCAGATACAGGGCTTCTTCCGCATACCGGTAGACCACCTGCTGGCCGGCAAGCTTTTGTGCGAGTTCTTCATCAACCAGGGCACCGAAAACTGCGTGGTAGTGGCCCCCGACGCCGGCAGCGCCAAACGCGCGGGGGCATACGCGGTGAGGCTCGGCCTGCCGCTCGCCATCCTCGACAAGCGCCGCAACGACGACACCGAGACCCCCACCATCCACAACGTAATCGGCGAGGTCAAGGGCAAGCGCGCAATCATCTTCGACGACGAAATAGCCTCCGGCGGCTCGATCCTCGAAGTGGTCAAGGCCCTCGAGCACCTCGGCGTCAAGGAGATATCCGCCTGCTGTGTGCACGCGGTACTGTCGGGCAACGCGCCGGAAAAACTCAAAAACTCGTCGCTCACCAGATTGGTGGTAACGGATACGGTATTCATCCCCGAAGAAAAAAAGTTCGACAGGATGACGGTAATATCGATGGCGGAACTGTTTGCCCGCGCCATTATGTACACAAACAGGGGCGCGTCGATAAGCGGGCTTTACGACGGGTATTGATAAATATCGGCGGATATTTTTGCCATCCGGCATAAATTTATCGTTGACAGAAATCGGACGGGCGCGGGCTTTTTATGATTAAACTTACAATGGGGCCATCGGAAGACGGATCGCGTCTCGACAGGCTGCTGCGCAAGCGGCTGCCGCTCTTGGGCCTGTCCGCGATATACGGGTTGATCCGCAAAGGCGAGGTTAAGGTTAACGGGAGGAAAGCGAAGCAGGACCACCGCCTGAAAGAGGGCGAAGTTTTGGAGATCAATGTCGGCGAGTCCGAATTTGAATCCGAGGCGCGCCCCGAAAACTCTCTGGCGGGGCTGGTAAAGACGGATTTCTTCAAGCGCAATTTCAATATACTGCACGAAGACCAATCCATACTCGTCTGCAACAAACCGGCGGGCCTCGTAGTCCACTCCGGCAGCGGCCACACCCATCACGATAACCTTGTAGACTTGGCGACAGGCTACATCCTGTCTGCCCAAAAATCCGTACCGGCGGGAACGGAAACCGAGGCCCCGGTACTGATGCACCGCCTCGACCGCGACACGTCCGGCGTTATCATGCTCGCCAAAAACAAAGGCATCGTCCGCGCCCTGCACGCGAGCATGCGCGACGGTAAATTTACTAAGCAGTACATCGCGGTCTGCCACAACCGACCGCCCGAATTTGAAGGTACGATTAAGATAGGGATGGCGCGCAACGACAGCAAGCGCGGCGGGATGAAAATGCGCATAGCCGACAGCGGCCCCGAATCCATCACCACATATAGAATCCTCGAATACCAGAACGACCGCTCACGTTTGGAGATACTGATACACACGGGCAAGACGCATCAGATCCGCGTCCACATGTCTCACCTCAAATCCCCAATTATCGGCGACGACCGTTACGGGGACCAGCGCACCGACGAAAAACTGTTTGCGTCCTCCGCGCTGTCGAAGCGCCTGTACCTCCACGCCCACAAACTGACATTCCCGCATCCAAAAACCGGCAAATCAATAACAATCACCGCACCGGTCCCAAAAGAGTTCGCCCGTGCGCTGGAAAAGTGACGCCGCCGGAACAGCCTCTTCATATTTTTCCGGCGTACCGTTCATTTCCTGCTGTTTATCCGGTTCTGTTCTTCGTTGATCTTACCCTCCCAGCCTCCCCAGATATGCCACCGGCCTTCGCTGCAGCAGTAACTGTTTGACTCGAAGCCGTCCATTGCCGAAGTAAAGTAGAGGCAGTAATCCTGACAATCTTCTTTGCTATAATCTGCCATATATGACATACAACCCTTTTTTTCATAATATATCGCATCTGACTCGCTGTCGTCTTTGCTGTATTTTGCCTTATAGTACCAGCCCGTCATCCCCATTCTTCCCACGCCCA
>WQRV01000110.1 GCA_009786575.1 Chitinispirillia bacterium
TTATCGTTATCAAAACCCGGATTATTGGTGATTTTGACGTTATCTTTTGACGTTTAATCATGTTAATCCTTTAATCAGGTAAATCATGGTTCAGACAATCATCAATACACCGACAAATTCCCATTTATCGCACATCCAACCGTAGGGGCGTTGCGCGCAACGCCCTACGAGTCGGCATATATCCATTACACCGCCAAAACAACGTCAAAACAAAATTTGTTGCAACCCAGGCGTCAGCACGGTTTCGTTCCAGCGCACGAGCTTCGCGAATGTCTCGTATTGCGCCGGTGTCTCCGCACTTGTGCATGATTTCCGGGGTGTTATTTAAGATGCGCCGGCATCTCCACCGTCTTGCCGTTCATCCCCGGCAGCTTCCCGTTCTCCGTCTTCCAGCTGGTCTCGGTCTCGGCTGTAAAGCGGTAGCCGAATGTGCCGTCCGCGCTGATTTCCGCGCTGCTGATGTCGGCGCCGTCCCCGGCGTCTTCGCCCTTTACGGTCCACTTGTCGGCCTTGCCGTCTCTGTTTTTCATGCCGGCGAACGCCAGGTTCTTTGACAGCTCATCCTCGTAGCCGCTGTATGTGCCCTGAATGTAGCCCACTACGCGCCCCGTGCTTGTGTTTACCCCCGTTACGGACGGGTTCAGCGCGGCGCAGTTCGTCACTTTGCCGCCGGTAACCGTGCTGCCCGCAATGCCGCCGGTGCCCTCCCTGCCGCTGACCGCGCTGATGGAGTAGCAGCTGTTTACGCTGGCGTTTCTGACACGCCCCGCCACGCCGCCTACGCGCCCGCCGCGCCCGCTGACCGCGCCGGTGGAGTAACAGTTGGCTACGCCGGCGGTAACATCGTCGCCGTAAACAACTCCCACCACTCCGCCCACATCGGTAGTGCCCCTTACGGCGCCTGTAGAGTAGCTGTCGATCACCATGCCGTTGTTATACCCGGCCAATCCGCCTACATACTGGTCGCCGCCGGCCTTAGCCGCCGAATAGCAGGTCGCTATGCGGCCGCCATGATTGCCGCCCGCCAGGCCGCCTACATAATCTACCCCGTTAACCGTACCTGAGGAATAGCTCAGAGACAGCCCCGCCCAGCTGTTGCCGGCGATGCGCCCGGCTATGGCGCCGACCTGGTTCCCGGCGGTAATATCCACATCCACGACGCCCAAATTGTTTACGTGGCCATTGGAATTATCCCTGCTCGATATCATGCCGAACAGCCCGGCGCATTGAAGATTGGGGTCGTTTATGTAGAGGCCGCGTATCTTGTGCCCGTTCCCGTTAAACGTGCCCTCAAACGAGTTTTCGCACCCCGCTCCTATCGGCACCCAGCCCTTGCCGCCGTTAAACGGCGACCCCTTGCCAAACGCCGAGAGGTCAATATCCGCGGACAGGCCAACGGTTACGCCGTGAAAGCTGGTGCCGCCGTTCAGCAATTGAGCCATGCCCGCCAGCTGCCCGGCGGAGGAGATGGTAAACTCTTTTTTTCCGGCCCTGTACCAGCGGGTATCGACCTCCCCGGCCGCGGCGGAGGGCTTTATCTCGGGGGCCGCCGGGGAGGGGCGGCCAACGCCCGGAGCGGGGTCGGCGGCGCGGCCCCTCACGCAGCGCACCGAAAACGCGTAGCCCCAGTCGATGCGGTTTTCATTTACGTAGTTCATGTCCCAGCCCATGGCCCGGTAGCGGTCATGACCAATGTCGTCGTCTGCCCACCAGTAACCGCCCATGCCGGCAAACCTGAAATCGTTGTTGCTGTAGCCGCCCTCGCGGAAGCCGCCCGGCAGGGCCGAGAAGCCAAAATCGTCGGTGCCGCTGCCGCCGGAGTTCCAGCCCTTTTTGGCCTTCAGCTTCTTGCCGGCATCGTTCCACCTGCGCTTATCATCATCATACGAGCCTCCGGCGGCTATAAACAGGTCATCCCACTCCCGTACGCCCGGCAAACGCCACCCCTCCGGACAGGCCTCCTTCGTATAACTCGACTGGTACAACCTGCCGTATTTGGCGCAATTCTCCTCGGCTTCACCGTAACAGACGCCATACCCGGATGACCCGTAATTGAGGTTTTCCGCCATCCACATCAGGCCGCCTGCCTTAACGGTACGGTAGCGCTTGCCGTCCCGCGGGTCGGTGATGTAGCCTTTGGCATCGGGTTCGATGCCGGGCTCTTCGGCGGCGCTGTTATCTGCATCTGCCCCGGTATCAGTATCAACGTCCGCCCCGGTCTCCGCAGCGGCGGCCGTTTGAGCGGCGGATTCCGGGGCGTCGCCGCCGTCTTTTGGTTTCTTATCCCCGCCGCATCCGGCACATACCAGCGCTGCAACAAGCGCCGCCAGCATCATCATCCTGCCCATAACAATTCTCCTGTCAAAAAAATATATGCCGGCGTTAGTCATTCCCGGCAACTCCTCCAAAAATATCCAGCGCGATACCCGTAATGCACGTATCGTCGAACTTGGCGCCCGGGTATACTTCGAGAATCTCGAAACTCAGGTCTAACTGGTACCCGTGCCGGCCCGCGGAGTTCGCGATTCTTGTGAAATTCCCGTCTATGGGTATACGCTGGCCGGATTTTTTCGGATAGATGCGCAGGTTCTCCGGGAGATTGAATACCTGCGGTTTTATAACATCGTTGAGCTGCAGGTCGCACCAGTGCTTGCCGCCCACGTAGAGCCGCAGGGTTTTTACGCGCGTGTTGTTCCTCCACGTTGTCTCGTTCTTAGTGTAGCCGTTTACGATCATCAGCGACTTGAAGTACATGGCGTCTTCGGATTTGGCGGTATTCGCCAGAGTGCTCACCTGCATATCGACACGCTCGCCGATGCCGTACCCCTTTACGCCCTCGCACCACGCGGCCCCGCGGGTACCCCCCGCCCTGTAGTCTTCGTTTCGCAGATTGCTCGCGTAATACGTTATGCTTTTGCTGGGCGGCAGCGCGGAGCTTGATGAGAACTCCTCTTTGTACTGCCCAAAATGCCACTGCGAATTTTCTTCCCTGAAGATGCCTACATACCCGCTGAAATGAAAGAAGCCGTCGGAAGAAAACGGCGAGGACGACGGCATGTGGGAGCCGTAATCGACAATCGCTGAGGGGGTGAGCACGCCTTCGCGGCGGTAGCTGAATGTCGTTGTTTCCGTGCTCGATACGGTTTTTCCCTCTTCGGTACGTTTAGTCACCGCTATGCGCCGGGTTGGAAAACCGTCGCTGTCGTATTCGTATCTGTATGTATACAGAGTGCCGTCGCTGTCCTTGCGTTCAATAACATTATTGTTATTGTTAAGGCCCAGTGTAAGCTCAACGTAATGCTGCAGAAACCATTTGGGGGTATTGCAGTACAAGAACGGCGACTTCTTATCATCGTATTTAAACTCCATTGTCCGTTTCTTCCCTACGCTCGTCGCCTGCATACGGTTTCTCAGCTCCTGCGGTATCTTATCGCCGCGTTTTTGCAGCTGGTTGTACGGGTCATCGGTAACGACGCTCTCCACTTTAGTCAGATTGGCGCCCGTGTAATGGAATGTTTCGAGATGTTTCACGCTCTCGCCTTCAAAGGCGTTACAGTCTACATAACAAAAATCCTCGCTTTCCCGCTTGGTGATATACCCTCCGCTGTTTACGGTAATTGTGTGTTTGCTGTTAGAGTTGGGATTGTCTACGCTTACGTTTATTGTATTCCCTTTTCTCGATATATCCATACTAACCGCGTCTTCATTAAAAGAGGCCAGCTCGTTTCCGTTGTAAGTAAGCGCCCCGTATTCGCCGATTTTGACGATGCGGTTCTTGTCGTCGTATTCAAACGTAACCGCATAATAATCCGTTGACATGCTTTCGAGCAGTTTCACGCCGTCCTGTTTCTGAGCGTACCCATCTGCCATCAGCGCTGTGATAAGCGCTGCCGTCAATACTAACGTCCTGGCCATAACAAAATCCTCCCGTCAAAAAGTTATATGTCTGAGCATCCAAAAGCGATACGTATATATTCGATTATAGATTATACAATTATTACACGATTAAATATTATACCTGTGCCCCCGGAGACATCACGGATGTCGTGCAGCCTATTTCTGCCGCGTGGGTGAAGTCGCGCAGGTTTTCTGCCGGCACACAGATGGCTTTGCCGTCTATGGAGCTGATTGCTCTTTTTAGTCCGGTCATGGCCGCTTTCACGGCGTTTATGGCGATTTGGGCCGCATGGTCCGCAGGTTGTTGTCCGGCGCCGGTGAAGGCGCCGGCAAAGCATTACTCATTGCAATGTTATCCCGCTGTCAATGACAGTATCCACGCCGTCATCTTCCGGCAGCGGCTCTGGTTTGGGCGGCTCTTTATAGCGCCACCGCTCTATGTCAAAAAATAATGCCTGGCGCAGCCCGCCCGGCATCAGGTATACCTCGTTGGCGTCTTTAAGGCGGACGTGGTTGCTGTTCCAGCTCGGGCCGCTCGTGCCTATGAGCAGTACGCCGGCCAAAGTCTGCGTGTCGGGGGCGTAGATCTCTACCGAAAACCTCGCGCCGTCGTCAACCTCGAATTTGGATTGATTTGCCGGATTGTCGGAGACTATGTCGCTCTTTTTAAGGGATACAATACGCTCCACCGCTATCTGGGCAAGCGCACTGTCGGCCTTTACGAGTGAGTCGCCGGCGCTGCTGACCTTCCATCCGCAGGGGCATCTTTCCACGCGGATCCTGCCGTCGCCGTCGTTGATCACGAAGGCCGCGATGTGCCGCTCCTCAAGGGCGGGGAATAGCTTCATTTTGTGCTCCGGCGGGCGAATGCCGGCCATCCTGCCGGCTACTATGAATATCGCGGTCACTATGGCCAGCACGCTTATGCCGATGATCAGTTTCTTGTTACCCATTGTTTACGTTCTCCTCCCTGCCGGCGCCGTTATTCGTATTGACGGCGGTATTAATTGCGGCGGGTTCTGTTTTTTGTACCGGGGCGGACCCTGCCGCCGGTGCCGCGTGCTCCCGCCTGCGCAGCGATATCACAATCCCGGCTATTGCTACCAATACCGGCATGAGCAGCAGGTTTACCCACCGTATCACACCCGGTCTGCCCGACCCGGCCTCAAGCACGTTGGCGTTGATCGTCTTGTCGCGCAGTGTGCGGGAGCGAACGGATATAAGGTTGTTGTCCTGCGACAGCCAGTCCACCATGTTCAGCAGGAACGTGATGCTCGAGTTTGAGGCGTTCTGCGCCGATACGAAGGTCGCGTCGCCGACGACTACCAGATTGCCGTTTGTGTTGGACGGGATCACCGCGCGGTCCTTGTCGTCGCCGTCGTGCAGCTTTATCTGGCTCATCTTATCATCCTCGTCCGGCGCACTCTCTTTGGCCGGCGGGACAGGCTTGCCGTCGAATTTGCTTTTGAAACTGCCGCTGAGGTGCATGACCAGCGCGTGCTGGCTCATCATCTCTTTGGCGGGGAGGATGTATTCGGCCTGCGGGTTGAGGTCGAACTGCCCGGTAACCGCCCAGCTCTGCGCTGATGATGATGCCAATATCGATACGGTGATACCGGTTTGCGCATTTGCCGTGTCGGGCGCACGGGTGAGCGAGCTGGCCCAGCCGAGCAGCAAGTCTGACTGCGACGACACCACCGGGTTGTCGGATGCGAAGCCGCCCTCGGTTATCCGCACGAAATATGGATAGGGGAGGCGCTCGTTTATCGTGAACATCCCCAGGTTGCGCGGTATCATCACGTGGCCGCATGAGGCGTCCATGATGAGGTTGCGCTCTACGTGTACGCCGTAGTGCTCAAGCAGCTCCAGAAGCGGCGTCTCCTCAACGCTGCCCTGCGGGCCGTACTGGGAGAACGTGACGTTCACCGCGTTGGTCATGACGAGCAGGTTGCCGCCGTTCATGAAGAACTGGTCAACCTCAAACGCGACGCGCTCGGTAAACCGCCCGCCGCCGGGGACTATAAGCGTGCGGATGTCCTTGTCTACAGGTTTCCCCTCCGACGCGTCTACGATAACCACGTCGTAGTCGCGCTGCAGGCTCTTGAAGACCGGCTCGAACTTCCGCTCGGTGGTCTCGCCGTCCATGTTCATCTGCGCCCTTATTTGCGGCGGGATGGCGTCGGCGGTCTGCGTTTTCAGTATGCCCACCTTGGGCGCCGCGTCGCGCTTAGCCTTCATTATCGCCTGCGTCAGGTCATACTCGAGCGTCGCCAGGTTCTGCACAATAGGTATCGCCTCCTTGCGGTCGGCGTAGGTTACCGCTATACCCATATACCCCATCATTACCTCGGCCTTGTCGCGCTTGATGGTCTGCAGGCGGACTTCGGGGACGCCGAGGTTCTGCGCTGCGGTAATGGCGTCTATGTTGCCCGCCGGGTCTTCCCACGTTACCTTCAGCTTTCCGCCGGCGATGTTCCTGTATTCGTTCAGCAGGTCGCGCACGGTGGTGACGGTCTGGTGCGTCTCCGGCGGCAGTTCCTTGGAGAAGAACGCCCGCACGGTAACGATGTCGTCTAACCCGCGCAGAATGCGCTTCGTGGCGTCGGAGACCGTGTACTGGCGGTCCTCCGTCAGGTCCAGACGGAAAAAGACGCTGTTCGACGCGTAGTTGACAAGCGCAGCAACGGCGATTACTGCGGCTATGACTACGGCGACTTCGGCCCTTGATTTGATTTTTGTTTTTTTCATGGCTCTACTCCGATTTCCTGCTGCCGAGCGACTGCGCGTTAAGGTACAGGAACACGCCCGTCATCGACAGATAGTAGATAACGTCGCGGCTGTCAATCACCCCGCGCTCAATGCTCTCGAAGTGCGTGAACAGGCCCAAATATGAGAACAGCGGGACGAACAGGGCCGGGATCTTCATCGTCACCATAGGGTGGCCGATTATCATCATCACAAAGATCACTACCCACGCGAGGATGAACGCGACGATCTGGTTCTCGGTGTGGGATGATATCCACAGCCCAATCGCGAGATATGCCGCACCCATCAGCAAGGCCCCCACATACCCCCCAATGATGGGGCCGGGGTCGGGGTTGCCGATTATGAAGAGCGTTACCGGTATGGTTACCGACAACGCCACCGCAGACGCCAGAAACGCGAGCGTGGCGAAGAACTTGCCCAAAACCACCTGCGCGTCGCTCAGCGGCCACGTGAGCAGGAGCTCTATCGTCTTGCTCTTCTTCTCCTCGGCCCAGCTGCGCATGGTTATGGCCGGAACGAAGAACAGGAACACCCACGGCAGCAAACCGAAGTAGTTGCGCATGTCGGCCTGATTGATCAGGAAGAACGGCTGGAAGTACATAAAGTTTGTGCCGATCAGAAATACGATGATGAACACGTACGCTATCGGCGATATGAAGTACGACGTGAACTCTTTTTTGAAGATGGCCATAACCGTATTCATTATTTGCCCCCTCCCGTCAGCTGCGTAAATACCTCTTCGAGGCTCGTGTGGTCGCGCCGGAGTTCCGAAAGGCTCCAGCCGTTCTTGACTATGCAACTGAATATCTCCTCGCCGATGTCGCCTTTGGAGCCGGTGCTGATACGCAGGTCGAACCACCCGTCCTGCCCGTCGCCGGCGGTGACGGAGGAGACCCCGTTTACCGCCTCCAGCCCGGACTTGAGGGCCGCCTTGTCGCCCTTGGCCCGCAGGGTGTACTGCGACCCGCTGCGGTGGCCGGCGGTCAGTTCGTCCGGCGTCCCGGTGGCCACTATCCGCCCGTCCTTGATGATGAGGATCCGGTCGCAGGTCGCGGCGACTTCCGACAGGATGTGGGAGCAGTAGATGACCGTCTTCTCCTCGCCCATCTTCTTTATAAGGTTGCGGATCTCGATGATCTGGTTGGGGTCGAGGCCCGACATTGGCTCGTCGAGTATGAGCAGGTCGGGGTCGTGGATCATGGCCTGCGCGAGCCCCACCCGCTGCTTGTACCCCTTGGAGAGCTTCCCGATCTGCCTGCCGGCCATTTTGGTAAGCGCGCAGACGGAGAACATCGCGTCCATCCGCCCCTTGAGCTGCTGCCCGCTAAGCCCCCGCACCCTGCCCACGAACGCCAGGTACTCGCTGACGGTCATGTCGCTGTAGAGCGGGGTGCTCTCGGGCAGGTACCCGATCTTCCTCCGCACGGCGAGGTCGTGCCCGGCGGTGTCCATCCCGTCCACCCGCACCGATCCCGATGTGGGGGGGATGAAACAGGTAATCATGCGCATAGTGGTGCTCTTTCCGGCGCCGTTTGGCCCCAGAAACCCGAACACCTCGCCCCTGCGCACCTCGAAATCGAGGTCGTTCACGGCGTGCACCTGCCCGAACCTCTTATTGAGGCCGCGCACTTCGAGCATCAGCCGGCTGTCGTTTTGAGTCATGGACATTATCCTCCCTGTCCCGGAGAGGCCGTAACGAAACACAGCGGCGGCCCCGCCGGATTATTGCAAATCGTACTGCGAACCGGCGGGGTTTAGGCCGCGTCTTCGCCCTTCTTTGTCTGGATCTCTGTACGCAGGTCCTGCGCCAGTTTCTTTATGTTTTGCAGGCTCTTGCGCGCCCGCGTCCCGGCGGCCTTGTTGCCGCGCTCAAACTTCTCGTACTCTGCCTTAAGGGTCTCGACTTCGTTCAAAAGATCCTGAATGGGCATGGTTCCTCCCCCTTGCGGTTAAGCAATGGTTGTCATGTTATAAGTGAATCGGTAATCGTGAGAATACCCGTTAAAGTTTAAATATGGTATTTTGCAAGCCAAAAGTCAAAAAAAAGATAAAAATGGTTATTCCGGGGCTTCTAAGAACTTTATTTTCTGGATGGCGATGCTGTGGAGGGGGTCTATGTCGGTTATTTCCTTATATACGGAGAGGGCGGCGTCCCTGTCGCCGACGCGCTCGTAGGCCGCCGCGAGCTGGATCAGCCGGCGGGGGTCGCGGCGGTTCTTCTGCAGGCTGGCCTCGAAATACCGCGCCGCCTCCTTCACCATCCCGTTCTCGGCGCAGATAAGCCCGGCCCGGAAATTGGCGTCGCTGTGGCCCGGATTGACGTCTATCGCCGCCACGAACGACCGCAGCGCGCTCTCGTTGTCGTTCATAAGCGTACGGTACACCTCGGCGAGGTTGTAGTGCGTGTTGTAATCGTATGGGTTGAGCGCCAAAGCCGTCTGGTAAGACCGTATCGCCGCTTCGGCGTTCAGCTCGTAGTAGTATATCATCCCAAGCCGGGCGTGGGCGCGGACGTTCAGCGGTTCCTGCATCAGCACCTGCTGCAGGAAGGTGCGGGCGCTCTGGTAGTCCCCGTTGTTTTCGAAGTACCTCGCGAACTGATACCGGGCCTCCGTGTAGTTGGGGTCGGCCTCTAAGGCGCGGCGGAAGAATTTTTCGGCGGCGGGGGAGTCGGTCTGCGCCGCCGCCTCCATCTGGCCCATAAAGCAGAGCGCCTCGGCGTTGTTCGGCTCCTTCTCCAATACCTCCCGCAGGATCTGCGCGCTCTCGTCGTACGCCTTTATATTATAGAAAGCGATGGCCCGGCAAACCTGCAAACTGGGGGTAACGGTAACGTCGGGGGTAGACATAAGGCGGTCGGCGGCGGTCAGAGCTTTGTCAAAATCGCCAATCTCCAGGTACGCCCGCACCATCCGGTCGAGCGCGTCGAGCCCCGCCGGCTTGCCCCGGCGCGCGGCGGCGATCCGCTGAAGGTGGGGGAGCGCCGTGTCGGACTGCCCTGCCTGCATATAGCGCCGCGCCGCGAAATCGTGCGCCGCAACATCGAGGTCGGTAACCTCCGAAGCGTAAAAATGCGCGTCCGGCGCCAACTGCAAAAGGGCGTCGGGATCTTCATTCTTGTTGCCGTAGAAGTGGCTGTGTGCCCAAAAACCCACAATAATAAGTGCGCACACCGCCGTGGATATGGCAACGGTATAGATGACAAGCGTCTGCTCGCCGTCCCGAAGGCCCAGTTTGGCCAATAAATTTCTGACAGGTTTCAGCATACTCCCTATAATATCGGTTATGCGGCGGGGGCGGATAAGGACTTTTTGAAAAAAACGGGAATTTGGCAGTCCGAAGTTTGGAGGAAGCGATCCCGCCGGCAATCCGGCAACAGACGGCACCGCCCCCTGCACCGTCTACCCCGCCGTGTGCGGCGTTACCACTCTACGGCAACGGTCTTTTGCTCTGTTTCGGATATAAGGCCGTTATTTATGGCTCGCCTGAGCTGGCGGTACAGTGGCTCTACTCCCGACTTAATGGAAATTACGGTTAATAGCGGTCGGTAAATTGTGGATTATCTGTGTGATGGATATACGGTTTCGACGGGAACAAAACGGTTTTGTAGGGGCGATCGCCCTTGATCGCCCGCCGGAATTGCGATATTGCGTTTGATTTCAACGTATAACGCAATCCGTGCGTTGGCGGGCGACCGGGGGCGGTCGCCCCTACAGGCATTATCGGTGGAAATTGCTATTTGGCGCACATTCCGGCGCCATTGTCTGAACCTTGATTTACATGATTAAAGGATTTCCTTGATTAAAAATCAACATCAAAACCCGGATTATTGGTGATTTTGACGTTATCTTTTGACGTTTA
>WQRV01000111.1 GCA_009786575.1 Chitinispirillia bacterium
AATTCATCATCCGCCCCTTGTACCCGGCCTCGCGCAGGGTGCGTATTCCGAGTATGCTGCGCTGGCCTATTTTGCATAGGAATACGGAGTCTACGGCGGGGCTGCGGTTGTGCGCTTTTTCGTACCCGTGCACTGGAGGGCTGACCGTAGACGGTCAAAATGAATGTCAATTTGACCGTTAGCGAGGGGGATGGAGGTTAAAATGAATGGCTGGTGGGGTGGGAAATGGAGCGTCTGCGGGGATTTTTGGCAGATATTTTTTGTAGAGACCGGCACCGTCCGCGGATATTTTTTAATTTTTTGCAAAAAAGTATTGACACGCGCCCGAAAATGTAGTATCTTATAGTTGAGTGATTGCTCAACCTTTTAACCGAAAACGGGGCTGGCGGTATGAAAAACAGCGATCGGCTAACTTGCGACTGCGATGTCATCCACGAGGACGTGGTGGAGCGCGTGCTCCCCACCATGCCGGAAGACGGGGATTTTGGGGCGCTGGCCGGGCTTTACAAGGCCTTTGCCGACCCCACGCGGCTGCGGGTCCTGTGGGCGGTGTCGCAGGAGGAGATGTGCGTGTGCGACCTGGCGTTTCTGCTGGGGATGACCAAGTCGGCGATCTCCCATCAGCTCAAGTTTTTGAGGATGTCCAATTTGGTCAAGTTCAGGAAGCAGGGGCAGATCGTGTACTATTCGCTCTCCGACGAGCACGTGGTAGATATTTTTGAGAAGGGGTTTGAGCATATCAACGAGTAATATTTTTTTGTTGTATAGTTGAATGATTGAGCAATTAATCATAAATATGGGTTATGAAGAGTATATCTTATAGATAATGCCGGGCCGGCCGTTTTCGGCCGCCCGCTGTCTCGAAAGGAGCGTTACAATGTCAAAACAATGTCAATCCAATCCGCAAAACGGCTCGGGGTGCGGATGCGGTAACGGCGGCAACCGCGAAGACGGCAGCGGAAAGCGTCAGGTCATCCAGCTGTCAGTTGGCGCGTTATTGCTGGCCGCGGCGCTTGTCATCAAAGGCCACGCCGCCCAGCCCTACGTCTTCCTCGCGAGCTACGCGGTACTCGGGTGGAAGGTCGTTTATTCCGCGCTCAAAAATTTACTGAAAGGAAAGGTTTCCGATGAGAATTTTTTGATGGCGGCGGCCACCGGCGGCGCGTTCGCCATAGGCGAGTTCCCGGAGGCAGCGTCCGTCATGCTGTTCTACTCGGTCGGCGAGCTGTTTCAGGATATGGCCGTGCGGCGGTCGAGGAAGTCCATCTCGGCCCTGATGGACATCCGCCCCGACTTTGCCAATATATACAGAGAGGGGCAGATCACGCGCGTTGGCCCCAGCGATGTGAAGATCGGCGACATGATCCTCGTCAAGCCCGGTGAAAAGATCCCGCTCGACGGCGTGGTGGCCGACGGTTCGTCTATGCTTGACATGAGGGCATTGACGGGGGAATCCGTACCTAAGAGCATCGGCGTATCCGGCAACGTTTTCTCCGGCTGCGTTAATTTAAATGGCGTATTGATAATCGAAGTAACAAAGCCGTTCGGAGAATCGACCGCCGCGAAAATCATAGCGCTGACGGAGAGCGCAAGCGCGGGGAAAGCGCCGACCGAGAATTTCATCACGACATTTTCGCGCTACTACACCCCGGCTGTAGTTGGACTGGCCGCATTGCTGGCGGTCATCCCCCCGTTATTTTTCGGCGGGGTATGGAACGACTGGGTTTACCGCGCGTTGGTATTTTTGATGATATCCTGCCCGTGCGCGTTAGTGATATCAATCCCGCTCGGGTTCTTCGGGGGGATCGGGCGGGCGTCGAAAAACGGCATCCTCGTAAAGGGCGGGAACTATCTCGAGGCGCTGAACAGCATCGATACTGTTGTATTTGATAAGACAGGGACGCTGACGAGGGGCGTCTTTGAGGTTACGGGGATCTATCCCGCCGCTGGATTTACAAATGAGAAATTGTTAGAATACGCGGCGATAGCGGAAACGTTCTCCAATCACCCCGTTGCGGCGTCAATCAAAAAAGCGTACGGTAAAGATGTTAATGAGAGGGATATCGCCGACTTTAAGGAAATAGCCGGCCACGGGACAAGCGTCGTCATCGTCAGCAAAACCCGCATCCTCGCCGGCAACGCGAAGCTGATGCGTCAGGAAAACATCGCCATCACCGAGAACACCAGCCACGGCACGAAAGTGTATATCGCCGTTGACGGCAAGTATCTTGGCTGCATAGTGATATCCGACGACATAAAGCCCGATAGCCGCGCCGCTATCGCCGGCTTAAAGGATATCGGCGTCAGAAAAACGGTTATGCTGACGGGCGATGAGCGTCAGACAGCCGAGATCATTGCTAATGAATTATCAATTGACGAAATCCACGCCCAACTCTTGCCGCATCAAAAGGTAGAGATCGTAGAGCGCCTTGAATCCGAAAAGCCGCCTAAGAAAAAATTAGCGTTCGCGGGCGACGGCATAAACGATGCCCCCGTCCTCGCCCGTGCCGACATCGGCATCGCGATGGGCGGCTTGGGCTCCGACGCGGCGATTGAGGCGGCGGATATCGTGCTGATGACCGACGAGCCGTCGAAGATCATCACCGCCATAAAAATCGCCGCCGACACGCGTCGCATCGTCTGGCAGAACATTATATTTGCGATGGGCGTAAAGGGCATCTTCCTGTGCCTGGGGGCGACGGGCATATCGGGGATGTGGGAGGCGGTATTCGCCGACATCGGCGTATCATTACTGGCGACGTTAAACGCGGTCAGGACGATGAAAAAATAATAATTTAAGGGCGCGGGCCCGGTGGATTATATTATTTTATACGGCAGACAGGAGAACGGCCGCATGTCATTAATAAACATCTCAAGCCTCACTTTCGGCTACGACGGCAGCCCCGACAACGTCTTTGAAGGCGTGTCATTCCAGATCGACACCGACTGGCGGCTTGGGTTCACGGGGCGCAACGGGCGGGGGAAGACTACGTTTCTTAAGCTGCTTATGGGGATGTACGAATACTCCGGTACGATTTCAAGCAGCGTGGATTTTCTGTACTTCCCGTTTGAGGTCGCCGATAAAACTAAAATCACTGTCGATATCGCGCGCAATATCAACGCGAACTTTGAGGAGTGGGAGCTCGAGCGGGAGTTATCGCTGCTTGACGCTGATATTGGCATCTTAAACCGTCCCTTTGAAACATTATCAAACGGCGAACAGACAAAGCTGCTACTTGCCGCGCTCTTTCTTAATGATAACGGGTATCTGCTGATAGACGAGCCGACCAACCACCTCGACGCGTCAGCGCGGCAATCCGTCAGCGAATACCTGAAAACCAAAAAGGGCTTCATCCTCGTGTCCCACGACAGGGCGTTCCTCGATAACTGCATCAATCACATATTATCAATAAACAAAGCGGATATAGATATTCAGCGCGGCAACTTTTCATCGTGGCTGGAAAACAAGGAACGGCAGGACAGTTTTGAATTATCCGAAAACGAAAAGTTAAAGAAGGATATCAACCGTCTCAAAACGGCGGCTAAGCGGACGTCGGAGTGGTCTGACGATGTGGAGAAGACAAAGTACGATACAAGAAACTCCGGCCTGCGCGTAGACAAAGGGTTTGTGGGCCACAAGTCAGCGAAGATGATGAAACGGTCGAAATCGATAGAGAAGCGCCAGAATGACCTGATCGATGAGAAATCATCACTGCTTAAAAATATAGAAGAGGCGGATAGCCTGAAAATCCACCCGCTCGAATATCACAGCAGCCGGTTAGTCACCTTCGACGGTGTATCGGCATACTACGGCAAAAAACAAATATTCGGCAACATCAGTTTCGAAATCAACCACGGCGACCGGATAGCGATATGCGGTAAAAACGGTTCCGGTAAATCAAGCGTTATCAAGTTGATATGCGGTGATGAAGACGGCATCATTCACACCGGTAATATCCGCAAGGGTAAAACGCTGATAATCTCCCAGGTCTCCCAGGACACATCCCATCTGCGCGGCAACCTGACATCCTACGCGAAAGATAACGGCATCGACGAAAGCCTCTTTAAGGCGATACTGCGGAAGCTCGATTTTTCCCGCTCGCAGTTCGAGAAAGATATCTCCGATTTCAGCGGCGGCCAGAAGAAAAAAGTCCTCGTGGCCAAATCCCTAAGTCAGGAAGCCCACCTCTACATCTGGGACGAACCGCTGAACTTTATCGACGTACTCTCGCGGATGCAAATCGAAAATCTCTTATTGCGCTACCAGCCAACAATGCTCTTCGTAGAGCACGACAAAACATTCACGGATACCATTGCTGCAAAGAGAATAGAGCTGTAGCCGCTATCCCCGTACATCCTCAACATTCTCAACATCCCACATCTCTTCACAAATACCTCCTCAACTTTCCGAGCATATCATTGATATCGACAGGTTTCCCGATATGGTCGTCCATGCCCGCCGCAACGCAATCCTCGATGTCTTCCTTGAAGACGTTCGCGGTCATTGCGATGATCGGCAGTTTTCTGCCCTCGAGCATGTGCAGCGCGCGGATTCGCCGTGTTGCCTCGAGGCCGTCCATTACCGGCATTTGTATGTCCATCAGTACAGCGTGGTATTTGCCGGGGTCGTCCGTTATCATATCCAGCGCCTCCTGCCCGTTTTCCGCGGTGTCAATTATCACCCCGGTTTTTTCTAAGAGCGTGATTACTATCACACGGTTGATTTCCACGTCTTCCGCGAGCAGTATCCGCTTGCCGGCGAACTCGCCGCTGCGCACAGGCTGTTTGGCGTCCGGCCTGCGGTTATTGGTGTCGCGTTTTTCTTCGCTTCTGCGCGCGCGCACGGTAAAGATGAACCGCGCGCCTTTTCCGAGTTCCGACTCTACGCTGATTTTACCGCCCATCATCTCTACGATGTGCCTTGAGATCGTGAGGCCGAGGCCGGTGCCACCGAAGGTGCGGCTTGTTTTGCTGTCGGCTTGCTCGAACGCGCTGAAAAGCCTGTCGTGCTGCTCCTGCGATATGCCGATGCCGCTGTCGGCGACCTCTATGCGCAGCTCGCAGATGCCGCCGCTCTCGCCGGCAAGCTCGGCGTTGAGCGTTATCTCGCCCTTCTCTGGTGTAAACTTTACCGCGTTCGAGAGCAGGTTCGTCAGCACCTGCGACAGGCGCTGGTCGTCGCCTGTCAGAAAGTGCGGCACATTCTCGTTTACGTTTATAGTAAGCTTCTGCCGCTTCTCATCTACGCGGAACTGTATGATGGAAATCACCCTGTCGAGCATCTTTTCAAAGTCGAACTTGACGGGGGAGAGCTCCAGCTTGTTCGCCTCTATTTTAGACATATCGAGCACGTCGTTCACGACACCGAGCAGATGGGCCGACGCCTCCTTGATCTTGGTGAGTGCGCGGTTCTTCTGCAGCATCTCTTCCGCCTCTTCGCATATCGTAGCCATGCCGATTATGGCGTTTAGCGGTGTGCGGATTTCGTGGCTCATGTTGGCCAGAAACGCCGACTTGGCGCGGTTGGCGGTCTCGGCCTCGGTGGTACGCTTGCGTACCAGAACCTCAAGCCGCCGCTGTTCGGTGCGCCTTTTGCGCAGCAACAGGAGCAGCAGTACGAGCACGCACAGAAGGAGCGCCGACGCGCCGATGAGCCACGGGCGCTGCGTCTGCGCTATCATCCCCTTGTAGTCGTAGGTTTTAAGCGACCACTGCTGCGCGATGTTGTCGATCTCGATAATTGGGAGCGCCTTGCTGAAGATGGAGGCCAGAAGCGCCTGCTCGCGGTTGAACCCTATGAACGACTCCGAGACGCGGTCGAAGACGAGGTTGGCCTTGTAGCCGGGGAACTCGTGGTAGTTCGTTATGGCGAGCAGGCGGCGCTGGCTCGATATCACCAAGTCTATCTCGCCGCTCTCCAGCGCTCCGAAAGCGGCGTCCGAACTTTCGTACTCGACGGTGTTTTGGTGGCCGGGGAACCAGCTGCGGAACACCTCGGCGTACGCGGTGCCGCGCGGCAGGCCGACCCTCACGTCCAGCACCTCCTTGAGCGATATGTTGGGGAACTCCGCTTTCGACAGCAGCGCGTAGTAGTCGGTCATCGTTGGCACCGCGGGCCACAAAAAACCCTTCGCCCTCCGCTCGTTTGTAGGTATAAGCTCGGCTATCGTAAACGCCTCGCCGCTCTCCACGAGCCTGACAAGCTCCGGCCACTCGGTGGTGCGGTCGTTTACATGGGAGAATACGAGGCCGGTCAGCTCCGTCATCTCGTGCAGCACGTCGAAGAAGATGCCCTGCCACTCATTTTCGTATTTGTTGTAGAAGCTTATCGGGTAGTTGTAGTGTTCCGCCGCGAACGGTATTACGTGGTTGCTGCGTATGTAAGCCCGCTCCTCGTCGCTTAGCATCATGCAGAATTTATGTTTGCGGTACTTGTACTCGCCCTGTTTGTACATCTCCGTCAGGCAGTGCGCCCCGCCGCCCTGCATCGCCTTTTGCACGACCGATATGACCGGAGCGAACTCCTCGCCAAACGCGGTCATGGAGACCGGGCTGTATATCAGGGGAAAGAAGTCGGCAGAGACCACGTCGCCGCAGGTGTCGAAGGCGGACTCCATAACATTCTCTTCCAAAAAAGCGTCGGCCTCACCGCGCTTGAGAAGCTCATACGCGCCGGACGTATTCTTGACAAACGATGTCTCAAACTCAGTGTATGCCCGCGAGGCGGCGACATTGCCGGATGTGGCGCTGCCCTCGTAGAACACGAAGCGGGGCGGGCGCGTCTCGGCTATTTCCGGCGGGTGCGGGGAGCCGGAGAGCGTGAAGTACCGCAGCGTGCGCTGGGCGATAGGCTCGGTCATGAAATACTTTCCGCGCCGCTCGGCGGTGGGCGTCATGTCGCCGGTAAAGTGCACCGTGCCGCCCTCAAGCCCCGAAAGCAAATCTTCCCACTCGTAAATGGCCGGGATGAAAGGGATGCCGAACAGCCCGGTCAGCCACTGCGCAAACATGACGGCGTAGCCGTAAACCTCGCCGCTCCCGCAATCCACGAATATCTCGGTGGAGGGGGCCATGCCGTAAACAAAAGACCCGTACCGCAGCCGCAGCTCCTCCACGGCGCGTATCTCATCGGCGGTAACGCCGGGGATCTCCAAATAAGACGTAAACGGTTCCTGACAGCCGCCCGCTTTCCCATCCGGCTGCTCGCACCCCCAGTTAGCGAGGCCGGCCAGAACAAGCGCCGCCGCTATTGAGATTGACGCATGAATTTTGAAAAAAAGATTTCCGCTCGACATTCGCGCAAACTCACAGGTTTATGGTCTGCTATCCCCCCAAACTCCAAAGCGGCAAGCGCATATTACCCCTATGTCAATACATTATTAATAATACGATTATGGGCGGGGTAAAAGCAATATTTTGATGCCGAAAAAATCAATCTATATGTATCAACTTACCGGCAGTCAATAAAATTATCTGTGTGCGGCAGATTGGGGTTTAGTTGAGTGCAGAACCAAATATTTTTCAGATATTAACCACATCGCCTGTGGGCGTGAATTATATTAATTAATGGGGATAGGCACAGACGCCAAATCGGTAATTGAAGCTATAACCAATCCATAAAAGGGGGTTGCCCATGCTGTACGAGTTCAAAATTTCCGTGAAACGCACCGATTTTTACAACATTACGCCAAAAGTCCGCGAAGCCATCGCCCAGAGCGAGGTGAGCGACGGGATCGCCGTCGTCTACTGCCCGCACACCACCGCGGGCATCACGATCAACGAGAACGCCGACCCCGATGTGGTGCGGGACCTGCTGTACGGCCTCGACGAGGCGTTCCCCGACCGCCCGGAATACCGCCACGCCGAGGGGAACAGCTCGGCGCACCTCAAGGCCAGCGCGGTGGGGTCGAGCGCAACGGTGATCATAGACGGCGGCAAGCCCCTGCTCGGGGTATGGCAGGGGGTCTACTTCTGCGAGTTCGACCCGCCGAGGGAGAGGACGTTTTTTGTTAAGATTATCGGGAAGTAATATACGTATCAACACAAAATAAAAAAGGATTGACGCAATGGCAACATTTTTAGAACTGGCCGCGGAGAGGTACTCGGTACGCAGTTTCAGCCCAAAACCAATCGAGCCGGAGATGTTGAGGCGGGTTCTCGAGGCCGCCCGCATCGCGCCCACAGCCTGCAACAACCAGCCCCAGCGCATCAAGGTCATAACGGGAGATGCTGATCTGGCAAAGGCCGACGAGTGCACGCCGTGCCGGTTCAACGCGCCGGTGGTGCTGCTGGTATGCTACGACAAGACGGCCTGCTGGACGCACCCGGACAACAGCAGCCTCTACAGCGGGGAGATAGACGCGAGCATAGCCGCAACGCATCTGATGATGGCCGCGCAGGACGCCGGCCTCGGCAGCTGCTGGGTAATGCGCTTCGAGCGGGAGAAAGCGGCGGAGATGTTCGCGCTGCCTAAGAATGTCGTCCCCGTGGCGATGCTGCCGATAGGCTACAGGGCGGATGACGCAGCGCCGTCGGGGTTTCACGGCAGGCGTTTGGCGATGGAGGATATTTTGTTGTAGGCGTTTGCCTTTTTGACTAATACGGGAGGACGGGTACTTTTCCGTTTTCATTTCATAAGAAGTATCCCGTCCCGCCACTTTTATTATTATTTGACCAAAGCGCGTTTCGTAAAGTTATGGCCATTCGTATTGATTTGCAAAACTATCATCTGATTTTTTGTAATTGACCCCGGCAGGGCAATTTTCGCGGAAATTGTTTTTGCCGAAATATCCTTTCTGAAAAGCAATCTGCCGCGCACATCGTAGAGCGCAATATTCGCGGCGCTTGCGCCGGCCGGAAGCGCTATATTGATCTGCCTGTTGATGATTGATGCCCTGATGTTTTTATCCGCATTTAACGGGGCGGCGGTATTTCTAATAGCCGATGTCGCGCTGTCTTTCGGTATCACCGCCTCGTACCTCATCCAGTCGAAATCCGCGTAAAATATACTCTTCGGCTTTTCTGTTGACTTGGGTTTGCCCTCGGCGGACCAGTCGTTTGTGTGCCAGATATTAAACATCAGAAACGCTGGCTTCTGCGTAATCCGGGAATTCCCCACGGCGGCGTTACCTCTGTAATACCACAGAACCATAGTGTCCAGCGCATCTTCGGGATTAAGTATCCACCAGCGGATGTTGTCGCTCTGCCAGTCAAATCCGTACGTGTAGAATTTTTTCGAAGCGTCGAACCCGGGAATCGTGCGGATGCTTGTGGGCTGGTTCTCAACGCCCGTAAGAGCGGTACTCGCCCCGCCGACTCTTTCGGAGTAGTTTGTGGTCAGGATTTGCCCCGTCGCGAGATTTACAATCCGCGCGATCTTCTTGCAGGTACCGTTTTCCGCGTGGTCGGTCCACGCGGTCAGATATACAAGCTGCGGATTGGCGATAAGCCACTCGAAGTCGATCTCGCTGTTGTCGCTCAGGCCGTTCCCATTCTCGTCCTTTTGCAGCTCATCGTTGTACTGATCGTTATAATAAGTAAAAAAACCAACGACAGCGCCAACAAGCGGCTGGCTCTCCGCGCCGGGAATCTTTATGCGGGCCGAGTACCTGCCGAAGCGTGTAAGGCTTTTTGAAGTAAAATTGGGCCCCTGCCACGGATCAGCCGCGTTATCCGGATGCGCGGCAAGCCGCATCACCCGCGTCCCCGGCTCAATCTCCGACTCGACCCCGTTTGCCCAGGTACTGTTGTTCACGCCGCCGGTTCCGAAGTTGAAGCGGCCCGGAGCCTGCGAACTGTTGAAGTCCTCCGAGAAATCGCCCGCCAACGCCTGCGCGAAACCCTGCGATACCGCCGCCAAAAGCGCCAAAACTACAAAACATCCCCTCATAATCCCCTCCCCGAATACGTTTATATCATCATATCCATAATATAAATCATAACGGTGGATTTATCCCAAAAAATTATCCGCCCCCTCAAATCCCCCAAAACCATGCCGGCAGCCGGCATTTAAGAAAATACCCTCCTGTATGCATCCGCCTTCTTATCCAGCGCGAGCGGATAGGCCCGTGACGACGACGGCATCCTGTACAGGCGGATGCCCCTGTCATCAACGGCAAAGGTAACGTATGACCCGACAGCGGGGGGAGTGGTATGGATGCCGCCCTTTGCTAACTGTTCGGCGATAGTGTCCATCGCCTTTTGCCCGGTGATGACGATACTCTCCAGGTACGGCAATTTTTTGATTATAGCGATAATATCAGTAGCTTCCACAACCTCCAAATCTTTATCCGAAGCGTTATCCTTATGCCGGATGACAGACTCCGCCGTGTCGTAGAGCGCGATCCGCCGCTCTGTCAAAAACACCTCGATCCGGTCTTTGCAGAAACGCTTTTTGGGCAAATCTACGAAGTGATCCCTGTCCCCAAAGAATATCACCCCGAATATCCGCCACATATCGTTATTAAAATTGGGATAATAAAACTCCATGCACCACCGCTCCCG